>NZ_JACHXA010000004.1:0-312692 GCF_014191775.1 Limibacillus halophilus
GGTGAAACACCCGATCCCATCCCGAACTCGGACGTGAAACCCTTCAGCGCCAATGGTACTGCGTCTTAAGGCGTGGGAGAGTCGGTCGCCGCCAAGCCTTCCAAGAACAGGCTCAAAGCAAAACAACAACACAACCGCCACAAAGACAGCACAATAAACAAGCAAACCCTTTAAACCTCTGACGCGGGCTGAGCCAAGCGAAGAAAGCTCCGGAGCTCTCTCGCCTCGCCGAAGAGTTCAAAGCCTCCGGCCCAACGGCCGGACCAAAGCATTAACGCGGGGTGGAGCAGCCCGGTAGCTCGTCAGGCTCATAACCTGATAGGCTGAGGCGACCAAGAGACTTCCAGTGGAAGTCTCGCCTCGCCGAAGAGTTCAAATCCTCCGGCCCAACGGCCGGACCAAAGCATTAACGCGGGGTGGAGCAGCCCGGTAGCTCGTCAGGCTCATAACCTGAAGGTCGTAGGTTCAAATCCTACCCCCGCAACCAATTATATCAAGGGCTTAGCCAAACAAGGCTAAGCCCTCTTTGCATGTCCGGAAGCATACTGGAAGCAGGCGGGGAGGAAAATAAACAGGAGCGGAGCTAGACAATACCCACCAGTGCGTCAAAGCGGGCATGGGTTAGTGTTACGCTGTCCGGAAATGATCCGCTGCAGAATTTCGGCGATCGAAGTTGTTGTGTGGTAAGGCATCAGAGACACTTGAGCTAGCAATGAGGCCAAAGCATGGTCCTACTAGGAGCTAGAGGGGGATAGCGGCAAGGCAAATAGCCTGGTTGTAACTTTCCGATTATTCGCTGATCAGCCACTTGCCAGTGGCCGCGCCACCGCGCAGTACATAGTCGAGACTAAATGCCATGAGATCAGCCAGGTGGTCATTGATTGCAGCCTTAGAAATGCCAGGTTGCACACCAAACACTGAAAATACGAGCTGGTTTGCCGGAGTATTGAGTAATAGCGATTTTGCTCTATCAAGATCGCCGACTATGAAGGTCGAAGGCTTTTTGTGCCGCTTTGGATTAATCCGATGTTCAATGTGGTCTGCAAGGATTGCAGCGTCGCAATAAACTACAGACTTGAGTAGTTGGCATGTAACTTCATAGACATCGTTTACTCGCCCACCGCTCGGCAAACCGCCTGCACCCTTGCAATGATAGAGAGATACAACTACGCGATTATCAGCTTCTAGAGTTATAGCTATAAAGTCTGCTGCTTCCCCGCTCCGATGATCATAAATCAGCGCTTCGGTGTTGGGTTGATCCCGAAGGCGATTGGCAAGGAACTCGTGAACGGTTGGGCGGCCATTAGCATTTTTAGTTTCAAACTCAACGGTGATGGCACAACCATTCCAGTCTGCGGTCTCCACATTCTCATCTGCCAGTGTCGAAGCAACGATCAGCGGCGGAGGGAACAAATTGATTCCCTGGAACGACGATTTGTCTGAAGCATAAAATACTGGTGGGTGAACCGAGAGCCAGATCGCCAAGTCATCCCAATCGTCTTGATGGGTCATCACTTCGCTTTCCCAGCTCGGTTCAGCAGAACGAAAAAGCGGGCCACCACCAAGTGAGAATATGAAGGGCAGGCTGTCATCATCGTTTTCGATGTTAAAAGACAACTCTTGTCCGGCAGTCGCAAATGCTCCTAGCTCGAGATCGGTAATTTGCGTGAACCTCCATTCAGACTGCCCGGCTCGCCGATATCTGACACGCAGTGCATGTCGATAGGCTGTCTTATGCCAACTCCCGCCGATGATGGCAGGTGGAATCGCTTTCAATGAACGAGAGTGCTGAACGAGATCAAGTTGAGAAGCCGAAATTCCGACCGTGCTGTTAAGCCGCCCGTTGATTTTAGTAATCCAATCCAAATATTCAGACACAGTTAGCCGCTTATTGCTCCAGACGCGGGAACTGCTGCTTGCACCAATTGTCTCTCGGTCGCCTTCATCCAACCCGCTTCCAAAAAAATGGCCTTGAACAAATGCCCGACTGTCACCTTCGGTGACCGCACGCTCTGCACGCGGTCCAGTGAGAACGCGATAGGATTCAGCCTGAGCGTTTAAGGCAGTGTTCTTGAGCCCCACATTGTAGAATCTGAGATCGCCTAAACCAGCAACCGCACGCCGAGTGGTCTCGAAGCTAATCGGCCGATGCTGGTTTTTGCATACTGTTTGCATCAAATCGATGTAAAGGCGGTCGGTCCTCCGCGTTGACCCGATAAAGCAGAGCTGGGTTGTCGCGTTGAAAGCGAGCAAGAATGCATCATGACGAACGTTGACCAGAACGTCAGATGTCGCCCAATTTGGCGGTTCGTGATCTACTGTGAGAAGAAGGGAGATTAGTCCATCATCGGAAATCCACTGTTTCGCCAGTTTGAGCTTGCGGCCAATGATAGCGCTAAACTGGTTAAAGTTCGGGGGAGTAGCGCACTCAAATATCCGAGTATGGGCATAAAGCTTTAGCGACAGAGGAGACACCGCATCGTAGTCCGACTCTGCCTGAATTTTGGTTTTCAGGACTTCCAAAATCTTACGATCTATCGCACCTTCGGCAATCTTTTGCTGGGCGGCATCATCGATGAGCGTCGCTATATCGACACCATCTTCGAAAAGCTTGGATGTTGCATCTCGCAACCTACTTGTTGGCGCAATTAGTGTTGCGTCACCCGTTGCAACATCGGTTGTCCTGGCAAATCTACCAATAAATTGCAGTGTCGGAACGAGAGAACGATGTGGCGAGTGGAGCGCTGCAATCTTTAATTTTGGGAAGTCATAGCCTTCGCCAAACATATCGACACAAACAATGCCATCCAGATCGCCTGCGAGAAGGTCAGCTTCGATTTGATCCTGGCGACGTTTTGCAGTCTGGCTGTCGATTGCCGCAACTTTAGCGCCTTCTTCTGTATAAATATCGACCAATTTTCGAGCTGACTTGATTGAGGATGCACGTGCAAAAAGGCGATGGTCGTAGCTCGCTTGGCGATCGTCACGAAGTTGTTGTATGGCAGCACGCGCAATTGCCCTGTCAACTCCATCCTCGTCTTGATCGTTTTCTACAATTGCTGGTCGGAAACTTACGCGGCCGAAAGCTTTTTCCCGTGATGCTCGCGATACCGGGTAGGAATAAGCGAGCCGGCCGGGAATCGTTTTCTTGTCACGGCGGAAGGGTGTCGCTGTAACAAATACGAAACGTGCGTCCCGATAATGATCGATGTATGCAGCCCATGTATTGGCAGGAGCGTGGTGCGCCTCGTCGAAGACTATCAGGTCGAAAAGATTGTTTGTGCTACGTGGCTCGTTCACCGGCGACGTGCTAGCTGGCGTCGAAACAACGACATCTTTGGACTCAAGTCGCTTCCACTCGGCCGCCGTGGTAGGTCGCCCTTTCTGGCCTAATACTGCCGGGTTTGGGAAAGCGTCATTGATGATCCTAAGTTTGCGCAGTGTGGAAAGAGTGGTGAAATGTGCGGCCGTCTGACGACGCAACACATCGGACGGTTCGACGACCAGAAGCTGACGCGCTCCGAGTACAAATGGCAGAGCCATGATGACAGCTGTTTTTCCATAACCAGTTGGGAGGGACACAATGGCGGGTTCATCATAGACAGAGAAGTGGGAAACAACCGAATGAAGGGCACCAAGTTGCCCCGGTCGAAATCCAGTATTTGGAGCCGTCAACCGACGCAACGGCAAGTCTACGGAGTGGTCCAAAAAATAATTAGTCATTACTCCTTTTTCTCCCAAATGCTGGCGATCCAGTGAAATTCACTAGTTATGAGAAAGTAACAAGAGATGAAAAAATACTTAAGAGGGTATGACTGTTCAAGAGCTGAGGAGCCAATGTAGGGGTAGAGCTTCAACTCGGACAGGTTGCTATGGCTTAGCGTTCGTCACTCTAAAAACACCAAGCGATCACGAGTGCGCTTGATGGCGGCTCGGAGCTCCTCGCCCTTCGCTCGAAAGTGGCGTGCAATAGATTCTCTTAGAAGTATTGGCAGCTGAGTCTGTATTTCATTGTCGCTCAAGCCTTTAGAGACCCCAAGGCCGATAGCGTTTCCTATGCAAAGAGCCAGATAGGTTTCCTGAGCTGCTGCCCGTTCAACCTTCTTTATCTGCCCTGGCGTGAGACCGGCGCGCAAAGCCAGTAGATTACGATTGGCGACCTCCTGGGCTGCGGTCCAGAGTGGGTGTAGGGCTTGCCGCGTCACATTGCTGTCTGATTGCCAATCATCCAGATAGCGCACCTCATCCAGCGCGTTGACGATTACATCGCCTATGGCCGTCTCGAAGTCATGGAAGGTGCGTATCTGGTACTTGTCTTTGAGCTCTTTCTTACCGGCGCGCGCCTCGACACGCCAAACTTCCAAGTCCGGGTTGTGGCGGTCTTCGCCCCAAGCTTTAAACCAGAAGTGCTTTTGCTTCTCGGTGGCTTCGCGCCGCTTGTCATAGACGATAATTTGACGGCCTGGCTGTTTGCCAACGGTCATGGATTCCAGACGGCGGCCGCGTAGGACAGCGCTCGGTTGCGAGCGATCTTTGTGGTCTTGCTTTTCTCCCCAATGGGGCGAGACCTTGGTGTGAGAATGGGCGACAAACTGATCTTGATGCAGTTCAAAGCCTTTGGTGCGGAAGTCCATGGCGAAATCGACACGGTTGATGCTGTGATTCGTGACCTTCGCGCCCATCGCTTCTAGCTCAGCATAGAGCTTATCGCGGGTGCCTTGATAACCATGACTGAGGAGCAACGTTGCGCGGGGAGAGGCAAAAAGGTTCCACTGCTGGATATCGTTGTTCTTCTTCACCTTCCAGATGATACCAGTGGGGCCAGTGTCCATCACATAGGCATAGCCACCCTTGGAGCCATAGCCCTTTACATGCATGTCGAGCTTACCGGGGCCAAGCCTTAGCAAGCTGTCTTCTTGGCTCTCCTGGGCTTTCAGGCGGGCTTGCTCCAGTTCTTCCAGGGCTTCTATCGGCAGGGCTCCGGCAAAGGCCACATCGAGGCTGTCAAACCCGGCATAGAGAAGATGATACATTTCGTACGCTCCACTACGTTGGAGTAATTGAAGGGAGGGGTGTTACAAGGACCCCTCCTTACAGGCTTCGCCTGTCGTGCTGGTCTAGCTTTTTGGTAAGAGACGCGCCCTTGCGGGCGCTTTATTCCGGCCCTAGCGGGCCGGGGCCGCATTATGTTTTAGGGGTGGGTAGGAAAGGACGAGGGCGGGTACATCCCCGCCCTCGCTTTTGAGTGAGTTTGGAACGGTTGGAGCAAGCTGCAAGCTTTTTCTTCCCGATCCGTTCTCCCACCCCCAAAATCCCTGGCAGCGCGGCCAGCCCTGCCAGGGCAAAAGCTGTCGGGGCGCTCACACATCAGAGGTCGAGAGACGGCTGCGCTCATCGGCCCAGGTGATGAGGTCACGCCGGCGATAGCGAATGGAGCGGCTGGAAATCCGAATGAACTTCGGCCCGCCACCGCGTACGCGCCAATTCTGCAAGGCGCGGGTTGTGTAAGAGAGGAAGTCTGCCGCCTCGCTCTCAGTCATCAGGCGGTCGAGATAATCCGGGTCGTGCTGTTCTATGGTCATTTTTGTATCCTTGTTGCTTTGGAGTGATTGATGACAACAAGGTGACGGCAGGAATGAGGGCTTAATAGCCTGCACAGAAAAGAATAATCGGCACGCAAAATCGGCGCTCGGCGTTACGGTTTAATGCAAGGAAAAACAACAGGTTAGAAGGTTGGCGTCAGAACCGTAACGCATTGCTGCGATGGGTGTGACGGTTTTGAGGCGCGCTACTTCTTGCGGCGGCCGCCCTGTTTCCAGCTGTCCGGTACGATCTCGGTCCAGAGCTGGCGGAAAAGCCGGATGGAAAGTCCCTCGATCAGGGATAGGGCTTCTTCCTGGTAGTCGTCCCGGCTTTTGGTTTTGCCCTTGGAAACCTCTTCTTTCAGGTAAGCCCGGCAGCGCATCTCAGGTGTCATCTCTTCTAGGCGCTCCAGCGTCTTGGGCTCGATGCCGTCAAGCCAGGTCTGGAAAGTTGCTCGTGGCAGGAAGACCGGCGCCCGCCGCAGGTTGCTGAGCTCTGGTGAGACCGTGGCAAGGGATAGCGCTATGTCGAGCCGGAACCAGGGTTGGTTCTTCCAGTCTTGCCAGGCGAAAGGCTGATTAGGGCCATAGATTGCTGTGAGCTCGCCCTTATCCAATGCACCTTTGATGAGACCTTCTGCCACCGCGCGGCGCTCATAGGCGGCACTGTCGCGGATATGGCTACCGGTTAGGCTCGGTAGGTCACGCAGACGATTGCGCGTCTCATTGAGCGCTTGGCGCGTGGCGGTGATCTCCGCATCAAGGGCGCGCTGCTCGTCGTGGTCGAGGACGGCATTATAGCGGCGGGTGAGGGCGTCCAGGGCGATCGTGCTTTTCTCAATCTCTGCCAAGAGCGCCTCACGCTCTTGGCGTATCTCCCGAGTAGAGCGTTGCGGCCGCGCCCAGGCTTCCAAGCCCGTCCAGTCATCGCCGTAGAGGTGCCGCCCGAGCAGGTCAAAAGCCTCTAACAGAAGGTAGTTTTGTGCCAGGTCCAGTTGCCGTCCCACCTATTATACCTCGCTCGCGAATCGTCCGTGCCCGTCAGCGTAGAGCGAGCCTAATAGCCCGAGAGTTACTTGTGACCCCCTGGGAGTCGCATGGCAGGTTTTCGCTATTATAGATGGTGACAAAACGGCGCTATGACACGGATGAGCTAAGCACCGCATTGGGTTCGGCGAGAGCTCAACCAGAGCAAGCGGTATTATCAATTGAGGCTATCGATCGCTGCATCCTGCTCCAAGACTTGCGCGAAGTGCTCAAACATGCGGCGCGTTGCCTTATCAGAGAGGTCCACGACTCCCTTTTGGCCTTCGGCCGTTATGCTAACCTTTGAGGTGGCAACAAAGACCGCCACCTGGGCGCCGGCGTGCAGCTGTTCAGTGAGAAACTTGTTGATGCGCAGAGAGGTGACTTGTGACTTTCCAGGCGTGCGATAGCCATGGAAGCGCGATCGCAGGCTCGCCGCTTCCCCAATGTAGCGTGCCTCTGTGCCTTCGTGAGTGATGCAAAAGCGATAGATGCCTAGCTCGATCGGCATGGTTAGGAAAACGAGCCGGCCATCTTGCCCAAGCCTGACGGCTCCTGATGCTTCCCATTCCAAGCTGAGAGAGGCAACGAGGGGAGCCGTCCCAAATAGCATTCGTGGTCGGTGAGCTTAAATAATAAATTTTTATACGCTAGTAGAAGATAAGTATAAAATTGCTATTCTTGTTTACACAATAAAAATATTTCAACATTTTGATTTTTATACTCTGCATTTACACTAGATAATGTAATAACACATTTAAGATTATTCTCTTTAAAGGGAAATTGTTCTCCTACGTCCAGAGTAACATCTTCATTTTTTACTTTTAAATTTGCCCAGCCATTAAAAACATTAAGAACGCCAACTGTCAATAATCCATCCATAAAAGTGTATGAGTTCCCAGCGTCAATCTTAACGATTTTATCTGGTGTATATTTTATCAAAAGCTTTTCTTTTAGTAGTTTAATATCATTTCTCAGGGCAGTATTTTCTTCCAATGTAATTTTTATTTTTAACTGAGAGTTAGTTACGTTGTAATTTAATTTTTTTATTTCTTCTTCTAGTTTGCTATTCTCTTTTTCCAGTTGAGATATCTGATCTGCAAGAGATCCGAACTGAAACAGCGTCTCATTGTAGGTTTTTAGGTCAGACAGGAACGAAATTAGCCCTTCTGTATTGACTGCTGCTTTAAGAACATCAAGCTCTCGCTCCAGCTGTTTTGTTTCTGATGAAGCGCTGTCGCGACCGTAATAGTACCCCGCAACCGCGAACGCAGCCACGGCGGTCAAGCAAACTGCGATGCAGGACAGGATTCTTAGCCACATCCACATGACATTTACCTCCGCAGCCTAGTCAACTGCTATCAATGGGTTGCGATTACTATAAGTAGAGTATGAACTTGCGAATTTGTCCAATTCTTGTTGGTGGCCGCAAGTTAGGGCGCCGCAGGTGGTGATGTAGAGGGCGTTTACCGATGCCGTCGTGGTGTCATTGATATTGATATCTTGGCTGATACACGATCCGCGGCCGCCTTCATAGGATCATCTGCTAGGTGCGCATAGCGGGCCGTGGTCTGGACTTGAGAGTGGCCTAGGAGCTTCCCGATCATTGGCAGGCTTTCGCCCATGCCAACGGCGCTTGATGCGAACGAGTGTCGCAGATCATGGATACGGAGGTCCGGTAGGCCCGCTTTAGCTCTGATGCGTCGCCAGGGCTTTTGCATGTCGGTTAGGTGCGCGCCGGGTTTAGTTCCGGCAATGACATAGGGATTATCGGGCAGGCGCTTGATGGCCCCCAGGACTTCCAGGGCGGCTCCGCCAAGATAGACCCGCTTGGCTCCGGTCTTTGAATCTGGGAGCCAGATAGAGTCGCCCTGTATGTACTCCCATTTGAGGGTTTGTATCTCACCCAGGCGGCAACCGGTGAGGATCAAGAGCCGGATAGCATCGATCGCCGCTTGTGATTCCTCGCCGCTCGCTTCCAGTTCGGTGAGTGTTGCACCCAGGCGCTCTAGCTCATTGCTGTTCAGGAAACGCTCGCGTTTCTTCTCAGCGTACTTGCGAACATGGCGGCAGGGGTTGGAGCCATCCGGGCGCAAGCCCCATACCTCGGCTAGATTGAACATGATGGAGAGCACGCCCAGGGTCCGGTTAGCCTGATAGGGTTTATCGTGGTAGCGGGCATGGAGGGCTGCGACCTGAGCCCTGGTTACGTCCTCGACTTTGCAACGTCCCAGGGCAGGAATGATGAAAAGATCAATGTTGCGCCGGTATTCCTTCTGCGTGCTCGGCTTGCAGCGGTGGGTTACGTGATCGCGCATGAAGAGCTCGCACAAGGTATCGACAGTGGAGGCCATTGCTCTACGGCGTTTTTCTTCAGCCGGGTTACTGCCTTGCGAGATAGCAGCCAATTGCAGCCGCGCTTCTGTCCTGGCCTCGTCAGCCGTCACCACGCCATGCTTGCCAAGTCCCTTGCGTCGGGTCCGCCGTCCATCGTCACGGTATTGTATGAGGTAGCCTTTACGGCCCGAGGGCATCACCCGAACGCCAAAGCCCGGCAGTTCGCTATCCCATAAGAAGTAGTCTTTATCTTTGACCTGGAGGGCATCGACGGTACGCTTAGTGAGCTTCGGCATATTGCTTCCTAGATTCGATTCTGGAAGCATATTGGAAGCAACAGACGGCGAAATGCAAGGCCCAATGATGATAGGTGAGCGGAGTAGAGTATCAGAATCATCAAATAATATGAGCATGTTAGAACATATCAGCGCCTTACAGCGTTCTCGGTGATAAGCCCCAGAAGCTATCTCATAACCTGAAGGTCGTAGGTTCAAATCCTACCCCCGCAACCAAATACAAAAGCCCCCGGGAAGAACCCCGGGGGCTTTTTTTCGTCGTCGATCGGCTGCGAGAGAGGGCGTCAGATGCCTTTGATGCTGCCACCGTCGACAGCGATAAGTGACCCGGTCACATAACTGGCTTTCTCGCTGACCAGGAAGGCGGCGACGGCTGCAAACTCCTCGACGCGGCCATAGCGACCAGCGGGGATGGCGTTGCGGGAGGCCGTGGCGACCTCTTCCACCGTCTTGCCGGTTCGGGCGGCGGCGGCGGCGTCGAGTTCGTCGACCCGCTCGGTATGGATACGGCCTGGCAGGATGGTGTTGACGGTCACGCCATCGCCTGCGACCTCCGCTGAAAGAGTCTTCGCCCAGCCGACAATCGAGGCACGGAGGGCGTTGGAAATCCCCAGGTTGGGGATCGGCTGGCGGACGCCGGAGGAGGCGGTGTTGAGGATGCGGCCCCAGCCTTGCGCGCGCATGTCGGGCAGGACCAGTGCCGTCAGGTCGAACACACGACCGACCATGCTGTCGAACTGCTGGCGCCAGACCTCGGCGGGTACGGCGGCAATGCTGCCCGGCGGCGGACCGCCGGTGTTATTCACCACGATATCAATCGAGCCCCCCAGCGCCTCCTTTGCTGCGCGGTAAAGCTCCTCGGCGCTATTGTCCGCCGAAAGGTCGATGACCACAGGGTAGGCGGTGCCCTCATAAGCGTCGTTGAGCCGCCGTGCGGCAGCGTCGAGCTTGTCCTGGGAGCGCCCGCAGATGACAACCTTCGAGCCTTCCGCGCAAAGCGCTTCGGCAATTCCGAGGCCGAGGCCGCGACTCGACGCCAAGACGAGCGCGCGCTTTCCCTTCAATCCAAGATCCAATGTATTTCCTCCAAACGGTTGGGTGTTGTGACGGTTTACTCTCCGTCAGGTGGCTTGCGGTCGGATGCCGCAATTCGCGTCGCGGTGATGCGTGCGTGATCAAGATGCTCGTGCATCAATTGTGAGGCCTTTACGCGGTCACCTTGTTCCAGCGCCACGATAATAGCCAGATGCTCGCGCGACCAATCGGTAATGCGGCGACGGTTGTCGTAACCGCGATACTCCAACATGCGCCGCAAGCGGTTTTGCTGCTGGATGGCCTGCAGGAACATCGGATTGCCGGTGAAGCCGGCGATGGTTTCGTGAAAGCTGGTGTCGACGCGGTAGATTTCCTCGCTGCTGACCCAGCGCCGGCCTTCCTGCTCGATCAGAGCTTCGTGGTCGCGTCGCAGACGCGTCAGGGCGATGGGGTCGATGGTGAAGTTCGGCAGCAGGATGCCTTCCGGCTCCAGAATACGGCGAAACTCATAGCTGGCCCGCCGTGCCTGCTGGCTGTCCAGCGTGGGCAGGAAGGTCCAACCCTGCCCCGGATTGCGGACCACAAGGCCTTCGTCCGTCATCTGGCTGAGAACCTGGCCCAAAAGAGCGCGATTAACATCATAGAGCCGCAGCATCTCGACCTGGGTGATGCTGTCGGGCAACCGCCCGGAGATCCGATCATTGACGATCCGTAGATAAAGTTGCTCCGCGTTGGAAGGGGGTAGGGCAAGTTCGATTTCGTAAAGATCGGCCACTGACTTGGCGACGAAGAAACCCAGATTTGGAACTGATGTTACTGCGCCTCGGCGTTCCAGCAGCATCAGGGCATTGCGGATCGGTGTTCTGGAAACCGAAAAATGCTGCGCCAGTTGCTGCTCAACAAGGTGGCTATCAACCTTCAAACCCTCCTGACGGATATAGCCCAGGATGCGCAATGCCATCTCTATCTGGCGGCGGCTTTCCGGCTGCCCTTGGGCGGATGCCTTGGATTTCCGGGCGGCAACGCTCCGCGAAGATTGCGCAGGTTCCTTCATGTTTTCTGGTCTCTGAGATCGGGGTGCCATGATGATCGAAAAACCGTATGTCGAATGTGTTGACAGCAAGATTGTATAAAACGTAGCATAAAACGCAACGCGGGGAAAGATAGGAGAGCCCAGCGTTTGCTCAGATCTAACAATGGAACGGGAGAGGGTAGAATGTTTACAAAAAAATTGGCTTTGATGGGATTTGCCGCCGTGCTGTTCGCCGGCGGTGCCATGGCGCAGGATGTTATGGCGCCGAAGAAATTGATTAATCCTGGCAAACTCACTTATGGGACGGCTGCGACATTTGCGCCATTCGAGTATACGGAAAACGGCAAACTGGTTGGGTTCGATATCGAGCTTGGCGAAATGCTTGCCGAGAAGATGGGGCTTGAGACAGCGCCACTTAACATGGAGTTCAAGGGCCTGATCCCGGCGCTCCAGGGCACGCGTATCGATATCATCAACTCGGCGATGTACATCAACGAGGAGCGCGCCAAGCAGGTTGAGTTCGTGCCATATCTCAAGATCGGTAACGAGATCATCGTGAAGGCCGGAAATCCGCATGGCATCAAGAGCCGCGCTGATGTCTGCGGTCGCACCATCGCCGTGACCCTGGGCGGTATCCAGGAAAGCTATGCCCGTGAGGACGCCACCCGCTGTGAAGGCGAGGGTAAGCCGACAGTTACGGTTTTGACCTTCCCAACAGCCCAGGACTCTGCTTTGGCGGTTCGAGTCGACCGCGCCGATATCTTCTACAATTCGACGCCAGGTGCCGTTAAGCAGCTTAGCGAGCTTCCCGGCATCTATGAACTGGCGGGCGAAACCTTTGAATCGAACACGAGGATCGGCATTGCGTTGCGCAAGGACGACATGGATGGCAAGCGGGCCATCGAGGAGGCCTTGGCCGCCCTCGTCGCCGACGGCAGCTATGATGCTCTCATCGAGCGTTACAACCTGCCCAAGTCCGTCGCACTTTTGTCCCAGTAACACACCTGGAACGGACCCGGTAATACGGGAGTTTCCGACAGCACCGGCAAAATGGATGGTGGTAGATGTTTGATTCACCGGAACTCATAATCGAGTACCTGATATCTCCTGTTTTTCTGAATGCAGCCTGGTTAACCCTGGTGATCACGGTCGTGTCCATGACTTGTGCCATGATCATCGGGCTGTTCATCGCCTTGCTGCAGGAGACTAACTGGCCCTTCGTCAATGGGTTCGTAACGGTTTATCTGTGGCTTTTCCGAGGGACGCCCGTTCTTTTCCAGATCATCTTCATTTTCAATGTGCTGCCAGTGTTTGGCATCCTTCTTTCAGGGTTCTTGAGCGGTGTCATCGCTTTGGCCCTGAATGAAGGTGCCTACATGGCGGAGATCTATCGTTCGGGTATTCAATCGGTTGGCCGCGGCCAACGCACCGCAGGCAAATCTCTTGGCATGAAGGAATGGCAGGTAATGCGCTATGTCGTCATTCCACAGGCGCTGCGCGTGGTGATTCCACCCACCGGCAACCAATTCCTTGGAATGCTGAAACTTTCGGCATTGGTCTCGGTTATCGCCGTTGAAGAGCTGCTTCTGGTGGCTAATCAGACAGCGAGCGCAAATTTCCGCTACCTCGAGGCGCTGACAGCGGCCGGCATCTATTACCTCACAATGACCACGGTCTTTATGTTCATTCAGGCCAGAATTGAGCAGTGGGTCGGTGCTCGTCAGGGCGCGGTGGCTAAGCCGCGAACATGGACGCAGCGCCTCCTTGGCATGACCTCAAACGCAGGAGCCTGACATGACCGCCGAATTGCAAGGGGGCGCAGGCCCCAAGGAGTTGATCCGCGTAAGGGGCCTTCATAAGTCCTTTGGCTCGCTAAAGGTCCTGCAGGATATCGACATGACAGTCGAAACCGGAAAGACGGTTGTGCTGATCGGCCCGTCCGGGTCGGGAAAATCGACCCTACTGCGGTGCATGAACCTGCTGGAAACCATCGAACAAGGCTCCATTACTTTTGATGGCCAGGAGATTGCTAATCTCACGCAACAAGCCCATCGCATCCGGCGTGATATAGCGATGGTCTTCCAAAACTTCGAGCTATTCAAACACCTGAGCGCGGCGGAGAACATCATGCTGGCGCCGATGAAGGTGAAGGGTGTTCCACGTCTGGAAGCCCATGACCGCGCCCTGGAGTTGCTTGAGAAGGTGAAGATACCCGATAAGGCGGACACCTATCCCGAGCAACTTTCGGGCGGGCAACAGCAGCGCGTGGCAATCGCGCGCGCACTTGCGATGGATCCGAAAGCGATTCTTTACGACGAGCCGACCTCGGCCCTGGACCCGGAGATGATTCGCGAGGTTCTGGATGTGATGCTGGAGTTGAGTAACGCCGGTATGACCAGTGTGGTCGTCACACATGAAATGAGCTTCGCCAGACGCGCTGCAGATCACATGGTCTTCATGGACAAGGGCCTTATCGTTGAGAGCTGCGCAACTGATCAGTTTTTCGATGGCGAGGTCAGTGCCCGGACTAAGCAGTTCCTGGATCAAATTCTTCACTAAGTCCACGCGCCATCAGCGCGATCAACCTAGAGGTCACGTAAAATGCCGATCGCACCAGATCCCAGTCGTATGAAGGCCGTCCTGGAGAAGCTTGTTTCTTTCAACACTGAAAACCCGCCGGGGCGTGAGGTGGAAGCGGCGCAATACCTGGCCGAAGAACTCAGGAATGCCGGATTTGATGTCCGTCTGGATCAATTCCTTCCGGGGCGAGCCAACGTCATCGCCACCTTCCGTAACGGCGACGGGCCCAGCTTCGCGTTCAACTCTCATATAGACGTGGTGCCGGCGGGGTCGGGATGGGCGCAAGACCCCTTCACCCTGACGGAGAAGGAAGGCAACCTTTACGGTCGCGGCTCTTGTGACGCCAAAGGTCCCATCGTTGCGATGATCGAAGCGCTTCGCATGTTGATTGCCGAGCCGCAAGCTTGGCGCGGAACCTTGATTGGCGCGTTCGTTGCGGATGAGGAAACCGAGAGTAAGGGAGCCAAGCATTACGTCGCCCAGGATGCGCCAAAGGTCGATCTGGTCGTCGTGGGCGAGCCGACCTCCAATACGACCGTTACGGCACATAAAGGGAGCCTACGCCCCATCATTCGAGTGATCGGTGAAACCGCGCACTCGGGAACCCCCAATCTGGGTGTCAATGCGATCTTCAAGGCGGCCCGCCTATTGGGCTTGTTGGAAGACCACCATGCGGAGGTTGCTAAGCGTTGCCACCATCTTGTAGGGGGCGCCAGCTTGACCGTGACCCGGGTCGGCGGCGGGCACGCCGACAATATCGTACCCGATGCGTGTGAGTTCCTTGTCGACCGGAGGATGGTCCCCGGCGAAGACGAGGAAGTTGCCAAGAAGGAAATCATGTCTCTTCTGGAAACAGCGCGTAGTGAATTCGGTATTCAAGCGGAAATCGTTGGTTACAAACCGACGACCGGCGGCCCTACGGAGACCGCACCGGAGCATCCCATCGTCAAGGCATCGCTCGAAGCTGGCCATGCTCACGGTGTTGCCGACAAGGAGCTGCATGGATTCCAGGGCGGTTGCGACCTCGTGCATTTCCGGTCGATCGGTGCCCAGGGTACCGTGATCGGTCCAGGTTCGCTTGCCGTAGCGCACAAGCCCAATGAGTTTGTTCCGATTCAAGAGTTCGTCGATGCGAGCCGCATTTACTGCGACGTTGCACGCCGCATGTTGCACGAGAGCGGCGCAGGCAACTGATGACACGGCACATACGCCTCCTGACGGGCCGGTTGCATTACGGGCCGGAGGTCAAGTTACACACGGCCACCTCCGGCCCGGTTTCGCAGCTCGATGAGACCTATCTGCTGATTGAGCAGGAAGGGCGTACGCTCGGCGTTGGCGGCGTGCGCACGAATATCGCCTATCTAACCGGGATCACTGGGGACCGTATCAACAGGGAACTTGTTGATTGGGTCAATCGGATCGATTGGAGCCAATCGGTCGAGGCCCTGGCCGAGGAGGTCGTTGCGAGCAGGGAATTCCCGGGGCCAGTCAAGGCGCTCTTGGACCAGACGCTGCACGACGCCCTGGCGCGTGAAAGCGGCCTCACACTCTGCGAATGGCTTGGTGGTGCCTGGAAAGGTGCCGCCAGTACCAATCAAACCTTATTCTGGGGTGATAACCAGTCGCTTCTGAACCAGGCCGAAGCTTATGTGGCGCGTGGCTTCTGCAGTTTGAAGCTGCGGGTGGCGGTAGAGACTTTCGAGCAGGACTTTGCGCGCTTGAAGCTGCTCCGTGACCGCTTCGGCCATGAGATAAAGCTGGCTGCCGATGCAAACGGCCGTTGGACAGGAGAGTCAGCCAGACGCAACGTCGCGGCACTTGATGCGTTTTCGCTTGATTACATTGAGCAGCCGGTTGCAGCCGAGGACTGGGAAACATTACGGCTCCTATCCAGGGAAGCGCCGATGCCGGTCATGCTCGACGAATCATTGGCGGAACCATCCGCTGTCCGACGCCTTATCGAGATCGGCGGGAGCCTCGCCGGGCATTTGAAGTTGGTCAAATTTGGCGGCGTTGCGCCCTTGATGGAAGCGGCCGATGCGCTCGTCAAGGCGGGGGTCAGATGCATGGTTGGCCAGATGAACGAGGGATCGCTTGCCACAGCCGCTGCCGCTCATTGTGCGATGGCCCTCGGGGCGGAGGGTAACGAACTCTATGGCGCCGACGGCATCCTCGACGATCCTGCACACGGCCTTTCCTATGGCTCCGGTATGGTCTCGCTGCCGAAGAGCCCGGGTCTAGGTATGACATTCAACACTTTAAATTTAACGCCGATTTGGGAGCGCAAGATATGAACGCATCTTTCGTCAAACAGGGCCAGGAAGCGGCTTTTTCAAAAGAAGAGCTGGCCAGCCGTGTCGAAGCAGCACGCCGCAGTCTTTCGGCCAAGAATATTGATGTGATGATCGTCACCGGGCCGGAGAACATCTTCTACCTGACCGGGCAGCAGACGCCCGGGTATTACACCTTTCAAGCATTGGTGCTCCCTGTGGAAGGCGAGCCGCGATTTGTCGTGCGGCGGCTGGAATCACAAAACTGCATCGCCAACACTTACCTGGAGAATCTGGAGGTTTATGACGATGGAATAGATCCGTTGGACCTTCTGGTGGGAGTGGTCGCTAAGACCGGTGGAGCAAATCAGCGTGTTGCGATCGATAAGCGCGGATGGTTCCTGCCGATCACGGCGTTTGAGAAACTTCAGGAAAAGCTTGGCGTACTCGCCGATGGCGCGGGGATTGTCGAGAGTCTGCGCGCAGTCAAGTCACCGAGCGAAGTAGAGAAGATTTCCAGAGCCGCAAGCTATGTTGATGCCGGGATGGCGGCGGGGCTAGCGGCAATCCGTGAAGGGGCTAGCGAGAACGATCTAGTCGCGGCCATGATGGAGAGTGCGATCCGCGCCGGGTCTGAGTATGTCGGAATGGAACCTTTGGTTTCCAGCGGCCGTCGTACGGGTGTTCCGCATGGCACTTGGAAGCGTCGCAAAATCCAAGGCGGGGAGCCGGTGTTCCTTGAGATGGCGGCTTGTCATGATCGCTATCACGCGGTTCTGATGCGCTCCGCCTGGATGGGCCAACCCAACGATGTGGCGCGTCGTATGATGGATGCCTGTCTGGAAGGACTAGACGCGGCGCTCGCCACTCTCAAGCCCGGCAACACCTGCGAACAAGTGCATCAAGCCGTTCAGGCGGTAATCGACAAAGCGGGTTACACCGAGAACTACCGGAAACGGAGTGGATACAGCGTCGGCATTTCTTTTGCGCCCGATTGGGGCGAATGGCAGGTCGCCAGCCTCTACGATGGTATCAAGAGGGAACTTGTCCCCGGCATGGTTTTCCATATCCCGCCTGCATTACGCATCTATGGCGATTTCACCGTTGGCGTCAGCGAGACCGTGGTTGTCACTGAGAACGGCAATCGCGTGTTGGGTAAGACAGCTCGCGACTTGGCAATTTACTAAGGACCAACCGTTGTGAATGTTCCGCTGATCCTAGTCGAGCATCATACGGGCGATCCGTCGGACGACTGCGTGGTGGCCGCTGAGCTTCACGCAGTCCTCCAGGGCATTTTTTCTGGGGGGGCCGCTTTTTCGAGGATTGTCGGCCCACAGACGGACCAAGACCCGAATGCCTATCAGCACGTCTCTGCGTGTGGGACGTTGATGGGAAACCAATGGCTCTGGCCCGAGCGCTTAAGCGATCTATCCGCCGATCCGGCGTTGGAGTTCTCGGAAACGGGAGTGAGCGGGCCGGGTGGGGGGATCATCGCCTGCAACAACGTCGTCGCGCCAGGCCTTTCAGTTGATCGCCTGATGCATGGATTGCAGCAGAAACATCACGTCTTGCACGTCCGCGTGGAAAGCCAAGGGCGGGGCCTGACGGCGTACCTGCAACGAAGCGGCCTACAGCTGTCGGTTGACGTTATTGGACGTTGGACATTCGATGATTATTGCCGCCCCCGATTGTCGTTTCTCGATCTGTCTCCACTGGAACTGCCGACAAACGTTTTCTCGAAGATTTACCAGGCCGGGGATGTCGCGCCTGAGAATCGGCGGGCACGCCCATCTGTCCTGATCGTGGGCGAAGAGCAGAGATTGCGAAGGCAGTATCCGGCATTGCTGGCGGCCATTGGCGATGCCGGCGACCTGCTCAAGATGAAACCGCATGTGGAGATTGTCTCGCCGCGCAATCTCGAGGCCGCGGAAGCGGAGGAAGCCGTCCATGCGACCGATGCCGTGCTTCTACCGGGTGGATGCGACAACAGTCAGGTTGACGGCCAAATTCGAATTGCAGCGGCAGCTCTGCGGGGCAATACGCCAACTCTTGGCTCCTGCTTCGGCATGCAGACGATGGTGACCGCCTTTGTCAGAGAGAGATTAGGGAACGCTGGTGCACACCTGCAGGAAATAGAGCCCTCGGCGCGTCCCTTGACCTTTGTCCAAAACCCCGGCCCAAACGGGTCGATCCGGCATCGTTTGGGCGCGAAGACCTTCACCGTTTTACCGGGAACGCAAGCGCGATCGATCTACCAGTCGAGTCTGGGGCGCGAACGCATGCATCACCGCCACAGCCTGGCACTCGATCTCTGGCAACCGCTTTCAGAAGCGGGCCTGATTATCTCCGGCAGGTCCGAGGAGGATCGTATCGCTGATGTGATCGAGCTTCCGGGGCATGCTTTCTATCTCGGAATACAAGGGCATCCTGAGTTGAGCAGTAGCGCGGCACGGCCACATCCAGCATTCATCGCATTCTTGGCCGCCGCCGCTGCGAATTCTCTTTCCTAACTGCCTATAATCGATGGGAGACACCCAATGAAATCTATGGACGAAGCACGTGAACGTACACAAGGCCTCTATAATATATGTGTAACGCCGTTCAGCGAAGACGGCACACTTAAGAAGGCTGCGCTTGAGGCAAACCTGGAGCGGGTTATCGGGTTGGGGTTCGACGGTATTCTGATTGGCGGGACCTATGGTGAGTTTCCCGCTATGTCGACCGAAGAGCGGGCCACGCTGTTCCGGGCTGCGGTCGAGGTGGTCGGCGATCGCGTGCCGCTGCTCCTCTGCTCGGCTGCGGCCGACCCGCGTGCGGCGGTGGAGTTGACGCAACTGGCAGCCGATCTTGGCGGCCTGCCGATGGTAACAGCGCCTTATGTATCGGAAATTACCGACGCGCAGATCGTGAGCTATTTCAAGGAAATCGCGAAGGTCTCTCGTACTGGAATCATGATCTACAACGCTCCGGGAATCGGCATTACGTTATCAGCGCCGCTAATTGAAGAACTGTCGGATATAGAGGGCATGATCGCATTGAAGCAAGGCGACCTATCTCCCACGGTAGTCGATCGCCTCGTAGGGCGCTTGAAGGGGAAACTAAAGATGTTGGCGGCTTCGGATCTTGCAATGTTGGGACCGATCATGACCGGTTTTGACGGCTTGAGTTCGACCAACAGCTGTGCGTTGCCGGAAATCATCCATGGCACCTACAAAGCCGTGCTAGAGGGTGATGTCGGCCGGGCGACAAGTCTCAATCAGCTCTGGTACCCTGTGCGTGAAGCTTGCCGCGCATACGGTCAGCCGCAGACAACAAAAGCGATGATGGCTTTGCGCGGCTGGGACGGCGGCGTGGTACGTGCTCCTCTCCGTAGTTTGAGCCGCGCGCAACACGAAAGCCTCGCGGAAACACTTAGGCAGGTGGCCGCCAATACCGACGAGCGACTCCTAAAGCTGGCGGCTTAATTTATAGATGTGCCGTAATGCCTGTGGGTGGCTAGTTAAGCCGCCCGCAGGCCGCACGGATTCGGCGGCATCCTTCAACCAGATCCCGGTCATCGAGGCCGTAGGCGATACGAAGATAGGGCGATAAACCGAAGGCTGTCCCCGGCACGACGCCGACCTTAGCGTCGTCCGCCAAGTATTTAGCGACATCCGTATCGCTCTCGAGGATCGCGCCATCCGCTGTCTTCCGCCCCAGCAAGGCCTGACAGTTCACGTAGACATAAAAGGCGCCGGGCGGGGTATCACACCGCAAACCTTGGGTCTGGTTCAATGCCGCAACCACCAGATCGCGACGTGTTCTTAATCGCTCCAGTCTTTCCGCCATAAAGTCCTGTGGGCCGACCAACGCCGCGCGCGTCGCTTCTTGGCACATTGCCGCCGCGTTGGTTGTGCTCTGGGACTGAAGAACCTGCATGGCGGAAATGAGCCAGGAAGGGCCCCCAGCAAAGCCGATACGCCATCCTGTCATGGAATAAGCCTTGGAAACGCCGTTGACGGTCAAAATCCGGTCGGCAAGGTCAGGGCGAACGGCTGCAGGAGTTGCGAACGCGCCTTCATAGACGATGTGTTCGTAAATATCGTCCGACATCACCAGAATACCGGGGTTGTCCGCAATCACCTCCAAGAGCGCATCAAGTTCCTGGGCGGAATATAAGGCGCCGGTCGGGTTGTTTGGAGAATTCAGTACAAGCCATTTGGTCGCGGGTGTAATCGCTTTGCTTAGCGCGGCGGGCGAGATCTTAAAGCCATTCCTGTCTTCCCCGGGAACAATGACAGGAGTTCCGCCTGCCAGACGAACAATATCGGGGTAGGACACCCAGTAAGGGGCGGGAATGATAACCTCGTCTCCGGCACTTACAGTTGCGAGGATCGCGTTGAAAATAAGCTGCTTTCCGCCAGTGCCGACGATCAATTGGTCGAGCGAAAAGTCGAGGCCGTTGTCGCGCTGGAACTTCGTCTGCACGGCTTTCTTGACCTCTATGGTGCCACCGACGGCCGTGTAACGCGTGATACCGCCCTCGATAGCTGAGATGCCAGCCTGCTTGATGAACTCCGGCGTTTCAAAATCGAGTTCACCTTCGCCAAAGTTAATGACGTGTTCGCCCTTGGCGGTCATTGCCCGAACCAAATCTGCTACGACGGCTGTCGGGGACTCGCGAAGCTGTCCCATGCGAGGCGCCAAAAGGCTCCTGGAATTCATGTGCTCTTCCTCCATTTTCATCTATTGTATAAAAAGAAACATAAAACGCAATAATCGTTTTGTGAGTATCGAAGAACTCTGAAATAGAAACTCTGAGGGTGAATTGGAGCAGTTGTTAGAAATCCGTGAATATAATCACAACCTAGAATTAACTGCTCGAATTCAATTTAATATATTGAATTTTATATAAATATTAAAAAATCGTATTAAGTTTTGCGACTTAAATGTACAATTCTACAACCTGGGAGAGATCAAAATTTTGGGTTGAGAAAAAACTTTTAGTAGCGCTGCGCAGTTACGCGAGTAGGTTAATGATCGGATTTTTGCAGGGCAAAGCGTCCACTGTTTACTCAGGTGGCATTTTTCGGCGTGCCGCAGTGATTTTTTTATTGCTTGCGTCTGCGGTTGCCGGGGTCATGTTCCTGCTGTTCCATGTGCAATGGGGTGCCGCACTTGCGGTAACTCGTGCGAATGAGGAGAAAGCCGCTGAAATCGCGCGGCAAAGAATCGTCACGGAGTTGGACTCGGTTCTCCTGGATATTCGCTATCTAACGCAGCAGCAGTTTCTGAAACGCTGGTTTGAGCGTGGAGACTCAACTTCGCTTATCGATTTAGCGAATGAGTACCGGCTCTTCTCGATGGAAAAGCGCGTTTATGACCAAATTCGCCTGATTGACCTTAGCGGTCGGGAGCAGGTGCGCGTGAATTGGAATGCTGGTAATCCGGAAGTTACTCCAAGGAGCCGGCTGCAAGACAAAGTTGACCGATACTATGTCCATGAAACTTTGAAACTCTCGCCGAACGAAGTTTACATCTCTCCCTTTGATCTGAACCTGGAAGAAGGCGCAATAGAACAGCCAATCAAGCCAATGATTCGCTTTGGCGCGCTTGCTCATGATGCCGACGGCAACCGCAAGGGTATGGTCATCTTGAATTACTTGGGGAAGCGTTTGATCAGCCGTATCAAGGCGTTAACAGATCAAACATCGGGCCACCTCTGGCTGCTCAACCAAGAGGGCTATTGGCTTATCGGCCCAACGCCGGCGGATGAATGGACATTCATGTACCCGGACACACGCGGCCGCTCGTTTGCGAACAGTCATCCAACAGCTTGGGCGCGGATCAAAGGCTCTGATGTCTCTGGACAACTTATGGACGGAGGTAATCTCTTTACCTACTCGAAGATAGTATCTCTTGCCAGCAACCTGCCACCGGCGAAGCCGGACTCAAATCCAACCTTCACGACCACAGAGCAAAATTGGTTCGTCGTGACGCAGGTGTCATCGGACGGGTTGGCGAACCGGCGGCTGGAATTGCTTGAGTACTTTGTGCTCGCATTTTTTGCGCTGGCGATTTTGCTGATCTTGGTGGCGGCCTTGGTTGCCAGGCATGCACAGCGTCGCAAGGAAGCGGAGCAACACTGGCGTGACAGTGAAAAACGCTTTCGCAGCCTTTTGGAATCCGCGCCGGACTCGGTGGTTATCACCGACACCGAGGGAAAGATTGTGCTGGTGAACGCACAATCGGAAATGCTGTTCGGTTATCAGCGCGAAAGTCTCGTCGGTCAACCGGTAGAGATGCTTTTACCTGATCGTTTCAGAGAGCAGCACGTCGGTCACAGACGCGGTTATCTATCGGGTGCAAAAGCCCGTCCGATGGGGCTTGGCCTTGAACTTTTTGGGCTCCGTTCGGACGGTGGTGAGTTTCCTGTAGCGATCAGCCTCAGCCCGGTTGAAACAGATGAGGGGAAGCTTGTCATCTCCTCCATTCGTGACGTCACCGAGATGCATGAAGCCGCGCGCGAGATCAACAACCTGAATAACAGATTAGAACGCGACAATAATGAGTTGCTGGCCTTGAACAAGGAGATGGAGGCTTTCAGCTATTCGGTGTCGCACGATCTCCGCGCGCCGTTGCGTGCGATTGACGGTTTTAGTCAAGCCTTGCTGGAAGACTGTGCCGATGTCCTGACCGAGAATGGCAAGAGTCATCTTGAGCGAGTCAGGCAGGCGGCTCAAAGGATGGGCTATCTGATTGATGACTTGCTCAAGCTTTCGCGGGTAACCAGATCGGAACTGCAGATTGGTACCGTCAACCTCAGTCTGGTGGCGCAGGGCGTTGTGGATGGGCTTCTTGAAAGTGGCGCCAGGCCTGATGTGAATGTCACGATTGCGCCCGATCTGATCGCGCGCGGGGACGCCCGACTTTTGGGAATTGCGCTGGAGAACCTCATCGGTAACGCCTGGAAGTTCACTGGTGACAGACCGTCCGCGCGGATTGAATTCGGGCAACGCATTACCAACGGGAAATCCGCATTCTTTGTTCGGGATAATGGCGTTGGCTTCGATATGGCCTACGCCGACCAATTGTTCAGAGCATTTCAGCGACTCCACGATGCCAGGGAATTCCCAGGGACCGGAATCGGACTGGCTACCGTTCAGCGCATCATCCGCAAGCACGGCGGTGACGTTTGGGCCGAATCCGAGACCGGCAAAGGGGCAGCCTTTTATTTCACGCTACAGCAGGAGAAAGCGTCATGACGATACCGGTCATTTTGCTGGTTGAGGACAACCCGGACGATGAGGCACTGACGCTGCGCGCTTTTGATAAGAACAAAATTCGGAATAGCATCGTCGTCGCGCACGACGGCGCCGAGGCGCTTGATTATCTCTTCGGCGCTGGTTCTTACGAGGGACGCGATGTGGCTGACCAGCCACAAGTCGTACTGCTCGATCTCAAGCTACCCAAAATAAGTGGCCTGGATGTTCTGAAGCGGATTCGCGAGGACAAGAGGACTCGCTATTTACCTGTGGTCATCCTGACCTCCTCAAAGGAAGACCAGGACGTGATTGAAGGCTATCGCCTCGGAGCGAACAGCTATGTTCGCAAGCCAGTAAATTTTGACGAGTTTATCGAAGCGGCAAAGCAGCTAGGGCTCTATTGGCTGCTGCTTAACGAATCGCCGCCCAGGTGATGGGAAAAGACGCAGGAGCTGGAGCCATGCCTAGACCCATAAAAATTTTGATCGTGGAAGACTCTACCGCAGATGCGGCGTTGATTCTGCGTGAACTATCGCGTGGCGGTTATGAAACCGAGCATCGTCAAGTAGCCCAAGCCAGCACCTTTAATGAAGCGCTAAACGAGAACCATTGGGACGTGATTCTCTGTGACTATACCATGCCCGGATTCCGTGGGACCGAGGCGCTCCAGATTGCCCGGAACCGGGGAGTGAACACGCCCTTCATCTTCGTGTCAGGTACGATCGGCGAAGAAACGGCAGTGGCCGCCATGCGGGCGGGGGCTCAAGACTATGTGGTGAAAGACAACCTAAGCCGTCTCGTCCCGGCGATCGAACGGGAACTGCGAGAGACCGAGGTTCGCAAGGACTGGGAACGTTCGGAAAAGGAACGACGCGCAGCAGAAGGGCGTTTTCACAGCCTGCTGGACCTCGCGCCCGATGCGATTGTCGCGACCGATGACACCTTGCAAATCACGATTTTTAACCGTGCGGCCGAGGCCATGTTCGGGTTCGTTGCCGAAGAGGTTGTCGGCATGACCCTGGAGCACCTCTTGCCAACCGAGTGGTCGCATGAGGACCCGTTGCACAGAGCCGTTGATTTCGAGGCCATTTTCGTGACGGGCGACGGTGCGGGCGGGCGCGCCGAGATTTCGGGCCGACGCAAGGACGGCGATACTTTTCCAGCGGAGGTCTCGATCGCCAGGTTGGTGGAGAACGGGCAAACAGGACTAATGCTGGTACTGCGCGACATCAGCGAACGTAAGCGTGCCGAGGCGACGCTGCGAAAGCTTTCGTCCGCGGTTCATCACAGTGCAAGTTTGATCATGATCACAGACCGGGACGGCGTCATAGAGTATGCCAATCCCAGCTTGCTCAGGAAAATGAACTTCACGGAGGAAGAGGTCGTCGGCAAGAAGCCCTCCATCTGGAAGTCGGGAAAGACCAAGGAGGCAACCTATAACCAGTTATGGAAAACGATCCTTGCGGGTATGGACTGGCATGGTGAACTTGAGAACAAATGCGCGGATGGTCGTTCCATCCTGGTTTCCGCGACGGTCTCTCCGGTTAAAGATTCCACCGGGGAAATTACCAACTTCATCAGCATTCAAGAGGATGTCACGGAAACCAGGGCAATTCAGAGGCAACTTCAACAGGCCCAGAAGATGGAGGCCGTCGGCCAACTGACCGGTGGTATAGCACATGATTTCAATAACTTGCTCAGCATCGTCATTGCCAATCTCGATTCCTTGATCGAACGGCTTCATTCGCCTGCTGCCCTGGAACTGGCGACCGAAGCTTTACAAGGCGCTCTTCACGGTGCCGACCTGACAAAGCAGATGTTGGCCTTTTCACGCAGTCAAACGTTGAATTCCGTCACCATAGACGTCAGAACTTTGCTGGAGTCATCCGCCACCATGCTCCAGCGGACGCTGGGTGAACTGGTAGATGTGCGCATTCGGGTTCCAGAGAATTTGTGGCCCTGCGTTGCGGATAGAAGTCAGTTGGAAACGGCCATCCTGAATCTCGCGATCAATGGTAGAGATGCGATGCCTGGTGGCGGGACATTGACCGTCGAAGCGTCGAATGCGTTCCTCGATGAAGCCTATGCAGCACTTCACGCAGAAATACGTGCTGGGAACTATGTAAAGATTTCCATCTCTGATACCGGGTGCGGTATACCCGCCGACGATTTGGCCCGCATCATAGAGCCGTTTTTTACAACCAAGGAACCAGGGAAGGGAACGGGCTTGGGCTTGAGCATGGTCCATGGCTTTGCCAAGCAGTCGGCCGGGCATCTGAATGTGTACAGCGAGCTGGGGCACGGCACGACGGTCAGCTTGTATTTACCGCGCGCCATTGATGAGAGTGATGGTGATACGGAAAGCCTCGCCGCGCCGGTTGGATCCGCGACGGGGAGCGAGTCAATCCTGGTAGTCGATGACAACCCCAGCGTCCGTAAGGCGGCCGTCATGCA
Source organism: Limibacillus halophilus (assembly GCF_014191775.1). Classification (NCBI taxonomy): domain Bacteria; kingdom Pseudomonadati; phylum Pseudomonadota; class Alphaproteobacteria; order Rhodospirillales; family Rhodovibrionaceae; genus Limibacillus; species Limibacillus halophilus. Next base: position 25,858 of record NZ_JACHXA010000004.1, read on the forward strand.
ACTGACGGAACTGGGGTATCAGGTAATCGAAGCGGTGGATGCAAAGTCGGCGCTGGAAATCATCGAAGCCAACACGCGCGTTGACCTCCTATTCACCGATGTGATCATGCCCGGCGGTTTGACCGGGTTTGATCTGGCCAACGAAGCCAGTCGGCTGCAGCCCGATATCAAGATTATTTTAGTGACGGGCTTTGCAGAGGCTGCGTTTCGCGATCAAATTGGTTTGGAGAACTCGGTTCAGTTACTAACCAAACCATATCGGAAACAGGAACTGGCGTTGCGGGTTCGGCAAATCTTGGACGCGACGTAATGCGCCACCATGCGCTCGTTGCAAGGCGTGCCGCCTAAGGGCCGGGTATCTTTACTTGATTGCAGAAATCGCGGCCGTCATAGCAGCTTTGGTTTCCTCGATGTCGGCGTCGTTATGAGCAGCCGAAAGATACATCAAACCGCGCGGTATGATCTGAACGTTGCGGATGAGTAGCTCTTCTGCAAAAGCCGCTGTTGCCTTCCGGTCCACCAGCGCCGTATCTGCAAGGGATTGTACCTGAGGCGTGTTGACGAACACTTGCAATGCCGACCCGACGCGAGAAGCGCTCAACACAATTCCTTGCTCGGCAGCGGCTAGGCTTAAGTGACTACGGAGATCTTCGGCCATGCTGTCGATTTGGTCGTAAAGCCAATCCTTGTTGTTGCGGAGATATTTGATACAGGCAATGGCCGCTGCGACACACAAAGGATTCCCGTTGAATGTGCCACGATGAAGCAAACGCCCTGTAGCAAGAGGCTCCATGGCGGCAGCCGAGCCTGTGACCGCCGAGATGGGTACGCCGGCACCCATCGCTTTGCCAATCACGGCGATGTCCGGCGTTACGCCATAGGTTTGCTGGGCGCCGCCCAGAGACAGGCGAAATCCGGTGATCACTTCATCGAATATCAGTATAACGCCGTGGCTTTTGGTAATGGCGCGCACTTCTTCCAGGAACCCTGCAGGTGGGGCAATGCACCCGCCGTTGATCGCCGCGGGTTCCAGGATTACGGCGGCATGTTCCGTTGTGATTGCTTCAGCTAGACCTTTGGCATCGCCCCAATCAAGTAAGGTCAAAGATTGCGCGGCCGATGTATCCTGGCCCAGCGTTGCCGGACCGTCGCTGGAAACATCGTTGCCAAAGGAGAGGCTGTCCAACCAACCGTGATAGTTGCCGCGGAACTTGATGACCTGATTCCTGCCCGTGACAGCCCGCGCAATCCGGAGAGCCAGGTGATTTGCCTCCGACCCACTGTTGACGAAGGCGGAAATCTCCGCGCAGGGCAGAGTGTCGCAGAGCAACTCCGCCAACTCTGCTTCACCTTCATGGATGGAGGCGGTACGTAGGCCGAGCGACAATTCATGGGTCAATGCGTCCATGACACAAGCGGGGCTATGCCCAAGAATCAAAGGCCCATAGCCAAGAGCGTAGTCAATGAAACGCACGCCGGTTTGATCTGTGATATGGGCGTTTCTACCTTGCTTTGTCACAATTGGCGCGGGCTTCTGGTTACCGCGCGGCGTCGAAGAGGCGCCGTAGCCTAACGTCTTTAGTGCCCGCTCCCGGTAGGTTTTGCCATAATCGAATGCAGATTTTGAATTGGTCAACGGCGCCTCTGTGGTTCGGCTTTGTGTCTGGCATAATGTCTTAAAGTATTATCATTAATGCAAATCGGAAAACAAGGGCAGCCTCGCTGGTCGCGTTAATGGTCAACAGCGTAGCTGATTCCATCAAACCCCAACAATCCACCGGGGAAACTGTGAGGCTCGGATTAAAATTAAGATTTAGCCGCAGCGGCCTTTTCGATGACCTGCCGGTCATGGTCCATTTGGTCGCGCATGTAGAACATGCTTCCCATGAACTCAATACCACTGGCCATTGCATCCATCACGAGGGCAACCACGTCGGGTGTGCGGAGTCGATTGCCCTCCAGGAGGTACTCGTCGGGAACCTCGATCATACCCAATGTAGCATATGACTTGATGTACTTTTTGAGATGGTCGCAAGACCAGTTCATGGTGAGGTTGAGTGGACATCGAAGATAGGTGCTAGGCGAGGTATGCCAGATGGAAATTCCTTTATCGTCCTTAAGCTCAAACTTAAGGCTGACGGATGAATTGAAGCCAAACTCACTGCGGAAGATTTCATTTGAAATCGACTGACAGCAATCGAGGATATCCGGCATCTCGTTACTTTTGAGAACAACCGAAACCTCCGAAGGCATCCGGCGGCCACTGTAAGAAACGGTAACCAGGCGTCCTTCCGCCTTGTCCGGGGCAGACTCATCAACAGTAATTTTATCAATTGATAGGTTGTAGCTGTCAGTTTCGTACATGCAGTTTTTAACCTTTATGGTATTTCTCAATCATAAACCTCAGGCCATGTTCCGCAAGTTCGATCTCGACAGCCATAAATGTATTTAGTATCATACTAGATACATATTAAGTGCAGGCCGGTACCGGGGCCCGCGCCCACTTTACCGGCGAGGCAAATTGTTCATGACATCAAAGGCTAACTCTCGAGTGCTGATTTGCGGCGCGGGGCCGGTCGGACTGACCGCGGCATTGGTTTTATGTCGACGTGGCGTGCCCTGCATTATTCTCGAACGGCGAGAGCAGCTCAATACCGCCTCCAAGGCATCAACCTTTCATCCCCCGACGCTGGAGATATTGGAAGAACTCGGCTTGCTCGGCCAAATGCTGCAGCAAGGATGCCTTGCGGATCGAATCCAATACCGTCATGTCGACGGCACGGTCTTTGCAGAGTTTAATCAGGGCATTCTCGCGAATGATACGCGCTGCCCCTTTCGAATGCATCTCGAGCAATCGGCGATCACGCCACTGCTCCTTAAGAATGCGTTGGATACCGGGTTGGCGGAGATCAGGTTTGGCGCTGAGGTTGTGAAAGTTGGGACCGACGCAGATGGGGCCTGGGCCGAACTGAAGGATGGTTCAAAGTTTCAAGGTACTTACCTGATTGGCACGGATGGCGCCCATAGTGTCGTGCGCGGCTCGCTTGGGTTATCCTTTGCAGGTGAAGATTATCCGGGTCGGGTGCTCCGGCTTATGGTGCGTGATGACCTGAATGAGTTTTTACCTAGCGTGGCCGGGGTGTCCTATCTCTACACCGACGATCATCGCTCCATAAGCCTATTGGAAATGCCCGATTGTTGGCGGGTTATCATCCGCGTGCCCGACGGGATTAGCGATGAAACCGTCATGAAGCCGGAATGGTACTCACAGGTGCTGGAGGAATTCATTCCCGCGTGTAAAGGCAGGGTCGATGTGATCCGTACGGATATTTACAGTGCCAGCAAAATGCTTGCGGAAACCAATTTGGTTGGCCGGATCGCCTTGGCCGGCGATGCGGTCCATCTGACCAATACCCGCGGCGGGATGAACATGAACTGCGGGATTCACGATGCCTACATACTGGCCGCGGCAATCGAGAATGCGATCCAAACAGGATCCCATAATCAGGTGCAAGAGGCACAGCAGGAGAGATTGCGCGTAGCGCGCGACGAATTGTTGCCGCGAACGGATCGGAACGTGGTGGGCAAGGAAGAGTGGCTTGCCTACATCACCGATGTTGCTGCCGACGAAATCAAGGCGCGGGAATATCTGCTCGGGAGTTCGATGATCGACATTTCGCCCAGCCGAATGAAGGTCAAAGACACGGCGCGAGAGGGGGCAAGGGGATGAGTGTCAGCAGCCCTTCGATCCCTCCGGCCATTATGAATCCTACCCATCGTGTCGCCGTGCTGGTGCCCCCGTCCAACCCCACGGTCGAGCCTGAAACGCGGTTCTTGCTGCCACCCAATGTTGGGGTTTTCTTTTCTCGTTTTCCGCAAATGCCGGACAAGGATTTGGACGGCCGCAACGCCGCCTACTTGGGGCTCTATGACAAACACATTCGGGATTTCGGTGCTATCAACATCGACGCCTTGATGATTGGGCTGACAGGGCCGTCTTACCGTTTGAACCCGGACGGCGATGATGCGCAGTGCCGCCGTCTCTCCGACAGTTTGGGTAAGCCAGTCGGCACGGCGAGCAAGGCGATCTCGGAAGCTTTGAAAGAAACGTCGGCAAAAAGCATCACCTTGGTATCACCCTATCCAGACTGGCTGACGGCGCTTTCCGTCGCATTCTGGGAGGCGCAAGGGTTTGCGGTGGCGAAAACCTTGAAGATGTCAGAGGAGTTTCGTGCTTACGACCTGACAACCGAAGAGGTCGCCGGTGCTTTGACGCGGATTGCGGGTGAGAAGTCAGACGCAGTCGTGCTTAGCGGTACCGGCATGTTAACCATTCCGGCGATCCGCGAGGTTAAGGGTAAGACTGGAAAGCCGTTGCTTTCCTCCAATCTTTGCGCAGCCTGGTGGCTTCTGCGTCGCTTGAAGGTTGCCGAGGCGCCGTGTTTGGCCGAGGTTGCGCCGGAACTGTCGCTCTGAGTGGACGATTTTTCCTGCTCGACTGGCAGGCTATGTCAAACTAGACGGCAGAAATCTTTGGGGATACTGTGCCCGCATGATAAACACGCGTTCCACGAATAACCCCGCAAAAACTCCTAAGGAACGTTCGATTTCGGACGTGATCCCCTTGTATTTCAGCGTCTACCTAGTGCTGCACAAGGACATAACGGAAGGTAAGTATCCCGATGGGGTGGCGCTGCCAAGCGAGCAGGAACTGGCAAAGCGCTTTGGGGTATCTCGTGTGACGATCCGGCGAACGATGTTGCTTCTGGGCGAGGCGGATATGATCGTTCGCCAGCGCGGCCGGGGAACTTTTGCCAACCCGTCTGCGATTAAAAAAACTGAAAGCTCGAACTTCAGCGGCCTGACTGAGAATATAAAGGCGTTCGAGGAAGAAACGTCTGTCAGGATACTGGAGTATGCGCCGGCCGAGCCGCCGGAATGGGTGCTTACGGCCGCGGGAAGCGAGAACGCCGGCCCGATGCTCAAGATTGTGCGCGTACGCAGCACGGCATCGCAGAGTTTTTCCTATTCGGTTTGTTACGTACCCTATCCGGAAGCCAACCTCTTGTCGGTCGAAAGCCTGAGCAACCGCACGATCATGGCGCTTTTGGAGGCAGAAGGAGCTATCGCCAAGCATGTTGATCAGCGTCTGACGGCGGTCGCTGCCACACCGGAGATTGCCGGTTTACTCGGCATCAATGTCGGGGAGCCGCTTGTCACCGTACGACGCCTGGTGCGTGACTCAAGCAATAGGCTTATCGAGGCTATTCAGGTTTTCTATCGGCCGGACAGCTTTGAGTATCAGGTTTCGCTTTCCCGCGAAGCCACTTTGGGAGAAGCGCCGCGCTGGGTGTCCAGTTCGACAGCGTAAACTGCGCCGAAATCCCTGCGCAGCGGTATGTTTTCGGTACCTTCGTTGCTTTTCAGCGCCGCGTGAAGGGGTTGGCAATCTCAACTCCGGTCGATAGCCAAACGCTCTTGAGTTCAAGATACTCCATCATTCCCGCGATACCGCCTTCGCGACCGATGCCGCTCATCTTGAAGCCGCCGAAGGGGGAGGTGGTGCTGGTCGAGCGATAGTTGTTCACCCAAATGGTGCCTGCACGGACGCGCTCTGACATTCGGATGCCGCGGGCGAGATTCTCAGTCCAGATTCCTGCCGCCAGCCCAAATTGTATGTCGTTGGCAATCGCCACCGCATGATCCTCGTCGTCGAAGGGAATGACCGCGAGGATGGGGCCGAAGACTTCTTCCTGGGCAATTCGCATAGAGTTATCGACGTCGGCGAAAATCGTTGGCTCAAAGAACAGACCGTTCGGGTAGCCTTCCACGACAGCGCGTTTGCCGCCACGCACGAGGCGAGCGCCGTCGTTGATGGCGATCTGGACGTAATCCTGAATCTTACGCATCTGAGGTTCCGTGGAAATCGGCGCGATCTGCGTTTCCGGGTCGGACGGATGGCCAAATCGGACACCATCGAGGAAGCGGTCGAGCTCATCCAAAAATGCATCGTGAATGGATCGTTGCAACAAGAGCCGGGAACCGGCGACGCAGGTTTGGCCGGAGGCGGCAAAAATGCCCGCGACGGCGCCTTTTATTGCCTTCGAAAGATCCGCGTCCTCGAAGATGATGTTGGGGGACTTCCCACCGAGTTCCATGGTCACGCGCTTCATGGAACGTGCGGCCTGTTCGTTGATGATCCGTCCGGCCTCCGGGCCTCCGGTAAAGGCAATGCGTTCGACGTGCGGGTGTGAGACCAGGGCGTTGCCCATCTCGTTTCCGTAGCCGGTGACCACGTTCACGACCCCTTTGGGAAAGCCAGCCAATTCGACGAGCTTAACGAACTCCAGAAGCGATGCCGACGTAAACTCCGAGGGCTTCAGAACAACAGTGTTGCCGGCGGCTAGCGCGGGCGCCAGCTTCAGACTGGTCAAGGGGAGGGGGGAATTCCATGGCATGATGCAGGCCACGACGCCGACCGGCTCATAACGGGTGTAGTTCAAGACACCCGGCTTATCCGTTGGAATGGTTGCGCCTTCTATCTTGTCCGCCAGGCCGCCGTAGTAATAGTAGTAGTTGGCCATATAGCGCATTTGGTTACCCAACTCGGCGATCAGCTTGCCGTTATCCTTCATCTCTACGGCAGCCAACCAATCGGCATTCTCGGTAATCAGGTCGCCGAGCTTCCTCATCAAGGCGCCGCGGGCAGATGCGGTGAGGCCGCGCCATGCCTTGTTCTCAAAGGCATCTTTCGCTGCCTGACAGGCGCGATCGACATCATCCGGCGTTCCGCGGGGAATCTCCGCCCAATCCTCGCCCGTCACCGGGTCCTGGCTGCGAATCGCCGCGCCCTTGCATGGTGCGACGAATTCACCGTTGATATAGAGTTGGTAGCTGACGAGCCCATCACTGTTTACCGCCGTGGGCTTGATGTCTGTGTTCGAAGGTGCCGGGAGAGGGGACTGAGCCATGATATCGAATTGGTCCAAATGTTATAAAGTAGCTATTATAATACAATGCGATAAACGCATTGCAACGCCTAACTCGCGCTAGGAACCTCCCCCTTCATACATTTTCCGTCGCATAATGTTGAAAGAAAAATTTGCACCCAAACAAAAAAGTATTAAGGTATTATCATTAATACTAACTGCTAATCATGGTATCGAGATTGGTTGCAAGACCGTCATGTCCCGGGACGCGACCAGAAGCCTTCATAGCAATGACAGGGGAAAGAAGTATGAGAACCATAGCTAAAGTAACAGTTGTCGCCTTGGTGGCGGCCCTGGCTCCGCAGGTGTCTGCGGCGCGCGACCTTATGATCGTGGGTTTCGGCGGCGGCTACCAGGATAGCGCGCGCGAACACCTATTCGAAGCTTATGAAGCCGCTTCCGGCGTTCCAGTCAGCGATGACGTGTACAACGGCGAAATGGCGAAGATCTACGGCATGGTTCAAGCCGGGGATGTAACCACCGATATCATCATGGTTGAGGCGCCTGAGTTGCTTCGTGGTTGCGAGGACGGCGTCTTTGCGCGGATTGACTACAGCGTCATTGATGCGTCGAAGTTCATTGACGGCGCCGTGCACGAGTGCGGTGTGGGCGCAACCGGTTGGGGTGCGGCTCTGTTCTATGATAAGGCACGCCACGAAAACGGCCCATCGACTTTCGCCGAGTTTTGGGACGTAAAGACGTTCCCCGGCAAGCGCGCCATGCGCACAGGGCCGAAAATGACCTTGGAGGCCGCTTTGATGGCTGATGGCGTTCCGGCGTCGGAAGTCTATACGGTTCTGTCAGCGCCCGGTGGCGTTGATCGTGCCTTTGCCAAGTTGGATGAAATCAAAGAGCACATTACTTGGTGGAAATCCGGTGCACAGCCGTTGCAGTTAGTCGGCAGCGGTGAGGTGGATTATGCGTTCGCCTACACGGGTCGTGTCATCAAGGCAAATTCCGAAGGTGCGAACTATTCCATGAGCTGGAATACGTTGCTTTATTCTATCGACTACTGGGCCGTTGTCGAAGGCTCTCCGATGTCGGCGGAAGCGATGAAAATGATCGATTGGATCACGGATGAAAAGCCCTTGCTTTCTCAGGCATCGGTCTGGCCGATTTCTCCGGCGAACGCCAGTGTTAACCAGAATGCCGAGGTGCGTGCAGCCAACCCCGGCATGGTTCTGAATCACAGTGACGAAGGGTTGTTCCTGAACACGGAATTCTGGATCGCCAACGGCGACGATCTTGAAGCCAAGTTCACCGCCTGGGCCGCTCAGTAAACTTGACAAGTCTGGGTCGGGGCACCTTCGTAACGAGGTGCCCCGATTTTTTTGCCTGCAGCATAGGTCTGCCATGTCCCGCAACAACCGCATCTCTTTCCTCTTGATCGCTCCCTTGCTTGCCCTTGTTATGGCGGGATTTGTTCTGCCGATTGGCTATACGTTGCTGAAGGCGATCGATAATCCTCAGGTGACGGCGGCTTTGCCACGAACAACGGCTTTGTTGTCGCAGTGGGACGGCCGCACCGTGCCGGACGAGGGTGTCTTCGTCGCCTTCATGGAAGATATGACAACAAGCCGGGAGAACCGGACGTTTGGTTCAATGACCCGGCGCTTGAACTTCGAGGAGAACGGTGCACGCACCCTTCTTTTGAGCGCGCGCAGGGCGGCTCCGGAATTGAGTGCGCCCTATTCAGTCAGCCTGCCCGAGAGGGTGCCCGAGTTCGGTGAACCGGGGATTTGGCGCCTCATAAAGGCTCATTCGAACCCTTTTACCGCCTCTTATCTTTTGCGAGCGCTCGACCTGCGGATTGCATCGAGTGGCCAGATCGTCTCAGTGGATGACGATCAGGCCATCTTCCTCGACTTGTTCGAGCGCACATTCGTCATCAGCATCTGGGTGACGGTCTTTTGTGTGCTTTTGGGCTACCCAACAGCCTACTTCATTTCCAGCCTGTCTGATCGGGCCGCGAGTTACGCGATGCTTTTCGTGTTGATTCCATTTTGGACGTCCATTCTGGTGCGTACAACCGCTTGGTTCATCCTGCTTCAGCGTGAGGGGCCAGTAAACGCAACGCTCTTGGGTGCCGGGATCGTCAGCGAGCCGGTCGATATGATTTTCACGCGATTTGCCGTCTATGTCGCGATGGTTCACGTCCTGTTGCCATTCTTGATTCTGCCGCTCTACAGCGTAATGAAGCGCCAACGCAGCGAGTATCTGAAGGCCGCAGCGTCCCTGGGCGCTCCCCCGTGGCGGCAGTTCGTCAGCATTTATCTGCCGATGACCATGCCCGGTGTCGCCGCCGGCGCCGTGATCGTATTCATGCTTTCGGTTGGCTTTTACGTGACGCCGGCATTGGTCGGCGGGCTCCAGGACCAGATGGTCAGCTATTACATCGCTTTCTTCGCGAACCAGACGATCAATCTGGGAATGGTTGCGGCTCTTGCTTTCCTGCTGCTTCTTTTCACCGCCATTTCCGTCGCCGTCACGCGCAAGCTCGTTCCTGGGCTTGGCGGCACCATCAAGGCTTGAGGGGGGGCGAGGTCATGATGCGCTTTGCCGTGCCGATATTCGCAGTTCTTGTACTGCTGTTTCTCGTCTCGCCGATTTTCGTGATTTTCCCGCTGTCGTTCTCCTCCGGTAACATTCTGACCTTGCCGACGCCCGGCTATTCGCTCCAGTGGTACGAGGATTTCTTTCTCAGCGAGCGGTGGCTTCTGGCGACCAAGAACAGCTTTGTCGTTGGTTTCGCAACAATGTTTGCAGCGACGTTGTTGGGGACGCTGGCGGCTTTCGGTATCAATATGGCGAAGTTTCCGGGGAAGCAGATCATCGTCGGTACCCTGGCGTTGCCGATGGTCGTGCCGTTGATCGTGACCGCCGCCTCCATGTACCTGGCATTCTCACTGGTGGGGCTGGCGAATTCCCTCTGGGGGTTGGTCATCGCACATACGATCATAGCGTCGCCCTATGTGGTTATTACCGTGCTGGCGTCATTGCAGACCTTCGACATGAACCTGTTGCGTGCATCGCTATCGCTTGGAGCGCCACCAGCCCGGGCCTTTTATGAAATCGTGCTGCCGATGATCCTGCCCGGCGTCGTTGCCGGAGCCATCTTCGCCTTCGCTATATCGTTCGACGAGTTGGTGATTGCCATCTTCATCACCAGCCCCGGTGAGTTCACCTTGCCGCGGCAAATGTTCGCTGGTTTGCGCGAGTTCCTAAGTCCGACGATCACCGCGGCTGCTGTCGTGATGGTCGTTCTGTCGTTCATTCTTTTGTTCATTACCGAGACCGTTCGCCGAGCCGGTGAGCGGACGAAGCTGGGCAAGTCACCGTCCTGAGGGAGTTTTGATGGTCAAGGCCGAAAATGCGCTCGTCGTTTTTGACGATGTCAGCAAAACCTATGACGGCAAAGTGAAGGTCGTCGAAAACTTGAACCTGGAGATTGCCCGGGGCGAGTTCCTGACTCTGTTGGGACCATCAGGGTCCGGCAAGACCACGACCTTAATGATGCTGGCCGGCTTTGAAGTGCCGAGTGCGGGTCGAATCCTATTTGACGGCACGCCCTTGGTCGACGTTCCTACCTACAAACGCAATTTCGGCATGGTGTTCCAGAACTATGCGCTGTTTCCGCATATGACAGTGGAGGCGAACCTCGCGTTTCCATTGCGCATGCATAAGTTTCCCCGCGCTGAGATCGCCGAAAGGGTGCGCCAAACGCTGGATATCGTGAAGCTGGGGCACCTGGCGGACCGCAAGCCGCAGCAACTCTCCGGTGGCCAGCAGCAGCGCGTGGCCTTGGCGCGCGCTTTGGTCTTCAATCCTCGAATGGTCTTGATGGACGAGCCGCTGGGCGCGCTGGATAAACAACTGCGCGAGCATATGCAGATTGAAATCAAGAAGATCCATGATGATCTCGGGATCACCATGCTCTATGTGACACATGACCAGACGGAAGCGCTGACCATGTCCGACAGGATCGCGGTCTTCAACGAGGGACGCATCCAGCATATTGGCCCTCCGACGGAAGTCTATGACAGGCCGCAGAATGCCTTCGTCGCTTCGTTTATGGGTGAGAACAATACTTTCCATGGAGAGGTTCTTGAGCGAAACGGCGACGAAGTAACCGTTCGTTGCGACAATGGAGGCGCTGTTGTGCGTGCGATTGCAAACGAACCGTTACAGCGCGGCGACAGGGTCCAGGTCATGGCGCGCCCGGAACGTATGCATATCGACCGCCAACTGACGGTAGAGAATGGATTCCAAGCCACGGTGGAAGGTGTCATCTTTCATGGCGACCATCTGCGCTTGAGCTTGCGAGTCGAAGCCCTCGGGCCGATTGTATCGAAGTTACCTTTCGAGGAATCCCGTCAGTCTTACAGTGCAGGCGACAGCGTGACGGTCGGTTGGGCCGCAGCAGGCATGCTTGCCTTTCGGGCAGAGGCGTAAAGACACGATTGGATAGGCTCTTAGCCACCGACCTGCCGAGCGCTTGAAGATTCGCACAAGGTAAAACCCGTCGCTCATGCTTATATGATAGACTGTGACCTTGACGAGCCAGATGTTGGCTTGAAAGTTGTCTCTGTTAGTGGTTTTGCCCTCGCACGAGGGCTCGGTATGGGTTGTGAATAGCAAATCCCCACTTGTTGGAATTGAGCCCTGCGATTCGAGCGCTAAGGCGCCGTCGCCTTTGAAGATCGAGCCTGGCGCCGATTTGCGGGCGTTGACCGCGCCCTACGGAACGCCAAAGGTTGTGCGGAGCATTAGCCAGATAGCGAGCTCTTTTGGCGGATTCTTTATCGTATGCGTGGCGATGTATCTTGCATATGGCTGGTTCTTTTGGCTTGTCCCTGCGTTAGCCGTTGTCGCAGCCGGGTTCCTGGTAAGAATCTTCATTATCCAACATGACTGCGGTCATGGTTCTTTCTTCAAATCCAGGCGTGCCAACTCTTTCGTTGGTGTTTGCTGCAGTCTGGTGACCCTGGCTCCCTACGCAAGCTGGCGCCGCCAGCATGCTGGTCATCACGGTATCTGGAACGACCTCGACAGGCGCCAAAGCGGTGCCGATATCTACTCGTCCTGTATCACGGTGGCCGAATACGAGGCGCTCAACAGGCATCAAAGGTGGCTCTATCGCCTTGGGCGGCACCCGATCGTATCCAACATTCTTCTGCCGCCATTTGTCTTTATCCTGCTTTACAGGGTTCCCTTTGATACTGCGAAATCCTGGCGACGGGAGAGGCGAGGGGTCTTCATCACAGACATTGCCCTGGTTGCGGTGGTGCTGGTGTTGGGATTGCTGATCGGATTTGAGCGCGTTGCAGCCGTCCAATTGCCGATAATGGTGATTGCCTCCATCATTGGTGTCTGGCTGTTTTCGGTACAGCATCGCTTCGAGCAGAGCTACTGGGTGCGGCATGATGAATGGAACTTCAACCAGGCGGCGCTTCTAGGTTCATCCCACCTGAAGCTGCCGCGCCCGCTACAGTGGTTTACCGGAAACATCGGATTCCATCATGTGCACCACCTCAATCCGCACATTCCGAACTACCGGCTGCAGGAATGTCACGATGCCAACCCTGTTATGAGCGAGGCCCCGGTTCTTACGTTCTGGAGTGGTTTACGTCAGGGGCGTTTTGCGCTGTGGGACGAGCATTTGAGGCGCATGGTGCCATTCAGGCGCACGTCAGGAGCGGCGTAGTCTCAGCTATTCCTGGACGCGCGCCTATATCATCGCCCGCTCTTATGGACGCCGATCAGTTGTGTTCGGTTGTTGGATCGATGATCCGTAAGATTGGCGTGATCTTGGTTGCGGGAAACCCGGAAAGCTTGGAGTGCTCGTGAATTGCCGCTTCATCTTCGGCGAGATAAACGCAAAAAGTTTTGTTCCCCGCCACGTAAGAATATTGCCATTGAATCTTTGGTTTGAGTTGGCGCAGCGCTTCATTGGATTTGCTTGCAGCACCTTGAAGCTGCTCGCGTTTGAAAGTGCCAACCTCAGGGATTTCACGCTCTATCATGAACATATGCATTGTTCAGATTCCTTGTTACAGGCCGAGTTGAAGGAAAAAATATAGACGAAAAAAAACCCGCCCCCAAACAATATCAAATGAGAAACCGCAGGGCCGACACGGGTACGAGAAATCGAGCCGAAGAAAAACTAGGCTTTGTTCTGATTACTGTCCATGAATGTTTTCGAGCGTAGCACATGACCTGTAGAGGGCAACCAACCTGACGCATCAGAAAAATAGCTTGCGAGCAATTCTTGCCTTGCAGTGAAACCAGCCTCCATTGCGCTCCTCAAAATAACGCTGACCGAGTATCCCGGTTTCGGTTCTGGTTTCGATAGGCGGATTAAAGCTGGCGATGTCTTCCGGCGGAATCAAAACGCAAACAGGCAAGAGAAACCAGGCGAGACTGGCAGTGAAGGCGAAGCAAGCCAGGACCGGCGCTATCCAGCGGCGTCGACGGAAAAAGGAGTAGGACAAGGCAAGTGCGGTCAGCCCAATGACGGTACTTAGGATAATTGCAAACCCCAACCGCGGCTCCTCCTGTTTTTAATGTTCGAGCGTTCCCCGGTTTAGTCATCCAGGCAGTAACAGGTCCTGAAGGCCGTGTGAGAGTCGGGCCCGGGCGCACACAGGCGGTAACCGGCCGCCGCCAAGCCTTTTGGTTCCAGGCGCTTTTGGATTTCGGCCCACTCCGTGGGTTTGCCCTGTAGGATGCTCTCGTGTCGCAAAATCGCATCAAGCTTGCTGCTGAGATCGGCAGTCATGTCGTAGGCGCCGGCGGCTATCCATAACGCCGAGAGGTTCGATCCGAGGTTGTAGATAGGATCAGTGACAGGCGAATAGTTTTTTGAGGCGCAGCCCATCTCCGGCTTTTGGTCCGCGGTGCAAAGCGCAATGCCATAGCTTCTACTGTTGAGGCAAATTTGCTTGGGGTCGGGAAGATAGTCCACGGTTCCCGGAAGCAGAGCATAGGCAAGCGGCGTTACTTCGGTTTCGGAAAAGCGGCGGGATGACAGCCACTTTTCGTTCGGGCTCTCGGCCACCGGGTTCTCGAAGACTTTCTGGAAGAGCACCGACTTTAATAGCGTGAGGTTGCCAAGGGGGCGGTCGAGATAGTTGTTCTTCAGGTACCCGCTGCCGCTCGTCTGGCTGGCGGAAAGCTTTTCTCTTGAGACGCTCAGCTCCGGTCCCATTCTGATTTCAGGGGACAGGATCAAGGCTTTGATTCCGGCAGCGTGATGCAGCTCTAGCGTTACTTCCAGGCCGATCGGGCCATCAAACCCGGGCCATAGGATCGGCGTTTCCTTGTAGTTCCTGATCTCCACCGTATCTGCAAGGCGCCAGCCCTCGTATCGTGCGAGCAGAAGTGACACCATTGCGCTGCCATGCGCGATCAAGGGGATGGAAAGGATGAGCCAACCGATCATCGCCTTGGCCAAGGATCGACCCACAGCCAGCCACCAGCCAAGCCCAAGGAGCAAGGCCACGCCAACCATCCCTGCGAGAATCGGCATGTCGCCCCATGACGAACCCTCTTTTACGAAGGGTATTATCAGGACGAGGCCCAGCGCGGAAACGCAGCCGATCAGGAGTAAGAAGATTACGCGCAAAAGGATCGCCAAGCCGCACCTCGATCCACAAATCCAGCAGGAATGCCAGCCTCCTCAAGCGTCGAGGAAAGGACAGGAATCTTGATTTACTCCGTTCGACTATACCAGCTGCAGCGATCACCGGAACAGCAGGACTGGAATCAGGCAGCTTCGCATCATCACCGTCGTGGTACTGCCCAGAATGAGGCTCCGAAGGGGAGAGTGCCCATAGGCACCCATCACCAACAGGCCAATGTCTTGCTCACTGACATAGCGTCGGATGATCTCTTCCTTAGCGCCGCTTATCCGGCGAATGACCGCCGAGGGGAGGCGCTCGGCAGCCCAAGATAGGTCCACCTGGTTGGTCGACTCAGCAGTGCTTGCCATCACTACATGGCACTCCAGTCCTTTTGCAAGCGGGGAAGCGGCCATGAACTCTACCGCCTTGCGTGCGCTGGGGCCGCCGTCAAAAGCGACCAATGCCTTTTTCGGTTCGGTGAAGGCCCGCGAGGCTACCAGCACCGGGCGCGTGCTCTCCCGCGCAACGCGCTCCACCTTGCTGCCCAGATGCCCCTTGGCAAAGTTCGCTGAGGCACCGCGCTTGCCGATCACGATAATATCGGCGTCGCTTTCGCGCTCGATTACCGTTTCCACGATCCCGCCATGGCGCTGGAGCGTCGCGATCCGGGTCAGTCCCTTGGCGCGGATACGTTCTTCGGCGGCCTGGAGTAACAGGCGGCCGCGTTCGCGCGCCAATCGGGCTTCCGCCTCGTCAATTGAAACCAGTTCTTCCAGAAGCGCGCTCTTGGCGCCCAAGCCGACGGCCCCGCTGAGATCATGACGCGCGGCGACAGCGTCATTGCGTTGAATGACGTGAAGAAGTTCGATAGCAGCCGCAAGCCGTGCAGCAGCCCAGGCCGTGTGATCGCTAACACTGTCCGCATAGAGTGAATCATCGATACAGGCGAGTATCTTTTTCATGTCCGGCATCCCATCAGTGGCTCGCGAATTCATCGACTGCACCCGGCTTTTCATACAAGGAGAAACGGTCGATCATTGCAGCGCTTGCTTCTGTAACGCCGACCAGTTTGACTGTGGTGCCCTCGCGGCGGAATTTCATGACAACCCTGTCCAGCGCCGCAATGGCGGAGATGTCCCAGAAGTGTGCCTGACTGACATCGATGACGACAGCGTCTAGGACTTCCTTGAAGTCGAAGGCACTGGCGAAGCGGTCAACCGAAGCAAAAAATACCTGGCCAGATACCCGGTATCGACGGGTGAGGCCACCAGGAAGAAGTGCCGACTGGATCGCGAAAAGCCGACGGACCTTGCTGGCAAAAAAGATGCCGCTCAGCAACACGCCGGCCAAGACGCCTTGCGCCAGGTTATGGGTCCACACCACGACAACGACGGTAGCTATCATGACGACGGACGAATGCCAGGGGTGGGTCCGTAGATCCTTGATCGAAGACCAACTGAAAGTCCCGATGGACACCATGATCATCACCGCGACGAGGGCAGGCATGGGAATTTGAGCCACCAATGGTCCCAATACGACGATGAGAAACAGCAGGAATACGCCCGCGACAAAAGTAGAAAGGCGCGTGAAACCTCCTGATTTAACGTTGATCACAGACTGGCCGATCATTGCGCAACCGCCCATGCCGCCCAAGAAGCCCGTGAAAAAATTGGCCACACCCTGGCCCATTGCCTCACGCTGCTTATTGCTGGGTGTATCGGTCAGATCATCGACAATCTGCGCGGTCAGCATCGATTCCAGCAGGCCAACAGCCGCCATCGTGATCGAGTAGGGGAGAATGATCTGCAGGGTCTCCAATGTCAGGGGAACATTTGGGAGCAGCAAGTAAGGAATGGACGTCGGAAGCTCACCCATATCGCCCACCCGGTTGACCGGGAGATCTAGCCAGATGACCAGGGCCGACAGGATGACGATGGCGATCAGGGGTGAGGGAACGGCTTTGCTGATCCGGGGAACGCCGTAGATGATGCCCAAGCCGCCAGCCACCAGCACGTAGGTTACCCAGGTCACGTCGGTGAGTTCCGGCAACTGCGCTAGAAAGATCAAAATGGCCAGCGCGTTGACGAACCCGGTGATGACAGATCGCGAGACGAACAGCATCAATCGGTCGACCTTCAGCAAGCCGGCGCCGATTTGCAGCAGGCCCATCAAGATCGTGGCGGCGAATAGATAGTCGACACCATGGTCGCGCACCAACGGGCCTATCAAAACGGCGATAGCGGCAGTTGCTGCGGAGATCATCCCGGGACGCCCGCCTACCAGCGCGGCGATCACTGCAATCGAGAAGGACGCATAGAGTCCGACGCGCGGATCGACACCGGCAATAATTGAAAAGCCAATGGCCTCTGGAATCAAGGCGAGGGCGACGACCAGCCCAGCGAGGATATCGCCGCGCGGATTAGATAGCCAATCGCGGCGAAGCGTAGCTGCGGTTTTCATCAATAGTTTGTTGCCTGCAACGGAAAGGTAAAATGGCCTCCCGGCAAAGGCGATTACCAATGCGGGAACCATAAAGGGTGTGAGGGGCTTGTGCCCAACACGCAATCGAAGCAGGCAGTCCGTAGACAATCAGGCGTTATATTGCAAGTGCGAAGAGATTATTGTGGTGGCATGGCGGCTATGCTCCTTGCAGCAGGCCCTGTCCGATGAAGGTCGTTTCGATGTTTCGAATATTTGCGACATACCAGGGGACGACCTGCTTGCGCTCGCTTCAATCTGCCTGATCCCCCAGGGAGCGATTGATACTATTGGTGTATCACTGCAGGACTCGCTGAAGCGTTACGCAGGCAGGTCGACCGTGCCTACCGAAGGATCAAGCGGCTTTCGCCCACTTCGGCAGGAATTGCGAAAACTGCTCGTTGACAGGTGGTTTGGCCACGTGATTGGCGTAGTTGGTGAGGGTTTTCACCGCTACGCCGAGAATGACATCAAGAACGTTGGCTTTTGTGTAGCCGGCGGCAAAGAAAGTATTGATGTCCGTATCGTCTGCCCAACCGCGTTTGTCGGTCAATGTCTCGGCAAATCGACGGAGCGTTTCCAGCTTCGTATCGTCCAGCGGGGCGCCCTCTTGAAGGTTCTCAATATCGTCGGCGCTCAAGCCGTTCATGCTGGCCAGCATGCTGTGGGCCGCTGTGCAGTACTCGCACCTATTCTTGACGGAGACCGCCAGCATAACGACCTGCCGTTCGGCTTGTGTAAGTCCGATGTCATCGGAATCATAGGCGCCGAGTAGGCCAAGGAGACCGTTCATGGTTCCCGGGGCCTCTGCGAAGACAGCAGCCAAGTTTGGTACGAAACCATACTTCAGCTTGATCTGCTCCAAGGTTGCCCGGGAAGCTTCGGGTGCTGTCTCGAGGGTGTGAATGGCAAAGCGCGACATTAGAAACCTCATAAGTGATTTGGAAACATATTATGTGCAAAGATGTCTAAAAATAAAAGCCGGTCAAGACTATTTTTACTCATAAATGTACAAAAATAATTACTGGCCAATTGACTGATATTCTGCGGTTCTTGAAGGGAACGTTCCCAAGCAAGCAATGGCGTTTGACGCAACATAGGGGTTTTTGTACATTATTGTATGATTTTATAACTGCGTAGGCGGCGACGTTTCGCTGATTCACGATGCCGGACCATTCCACGATAAAGCGCGCGCACCGAGGGCGGGGCAGACCGCTGGAGTTTGATCGGGCAACGGCGGTCCGGCAGGCATTGGACGCGTTCTGGCGCCGTGGATATCAAGGGGTTTCGGTTACAGATCTGGCCGAAGTCATGTCGATCACCCGTACCAGCTTTTACAATTCCTTCGGTGACCGTCAGTCGGTGTTCAAGGAAGCGCTGGACGTTTATCGCCGCGAAGCGCCGGACAGTGCGCTGGCGGACATCCCCGCAGGGGTTGCAGTCGTTCCAGCAGTCAGACAGGTATTTCGGAATATTTGTCGCGCTCGAATCGAAGATCCAGAGGCAAGAGGGTGCCTTGTCGTCAATACGCTTGGACAAATGGGCAACCTCGAGGGCGAGGTCGACAGCTACTTAAAGCGAGCGATCAGCAACGGGACAAAAGTTATTGAGCGGCTCTTGAGCCAAGCAGTGGAGCAGGGGGAGATTCCCCCAATCGCCGACCTCAAGGCTGCAAGCAAATCCTTCGTTGCCTTTCTGATCGGTTTGAACACGCTTTCCAAAGTGGTGCGCGATGAATCGCAGCTTTGGGATCTTTGCGAAAACTTTCTCGAACGATATGGATTCTGAGAATCGCCTTGATGGGTTCATCGGATTGAATTGTGGCTTATGTCGCCTGTGGGGTTTTCTTATGTTTGCCGGGGCCTCGTGATCTTAACCCCAATCCTGGAACGGCGTTTAGAGTTCGTGCTGTCAATGCGTGATTGTTATTGCCATCAAGGGCACTCGAATGCCGTAAAGGTGGTATAAACTGTAGAATCCTTGAATGATTTTCTACGAATCGGCGTGCAAAAATGCGACGAATTATCGCGACTATGGCGCGTAGACTAATTGTGAACCTCCTGTCAAAATGGAAATGCGAAACCCTGGTATCGAATAATAGCATACCTATGTAGGCGAGTTATTAGCGATCGTGCGGGCCACGCTACCACCAAGGCGTTGTGAAAACGGGGGCGGGTTCGGATTGCAAAGAGGAGGAAGGTCCGCTTTGCGTCCTCGTTCGTGTCTGTCGGTCTTTGAGGGAGGGCCGGCCACGTGTTTCAGGAAACGCTGGTGTTACAGGAGGGGGAAAACAGGGGCTTCGGCTTCAAATAAACATTGAGCAGGAGGGTGCCGGGTATTGAGTAACGCCAACGCGGACGATTTTGTTCTCGAGACCGTAGGGCTAACAAAGAGCTTCAAGGGATTCGTCGCAGTCAACAATGTCTCGCTGAAAGTCCGAAGAAATACGATCCACGCACTGATTGGACCGAACGGGGCAGGCAAAACCACAGTCTTCAACCTCATTACTAAGTTCCTTGAACCGAGTGCCGGGCATATCCACTACAATGGCCGCGATATCACGCGGACTTCGCCCGCAGATATCGCGCGTCAGGGCATGGTTCGGTCGTTTCAGATATCCGCCGTTTTTCCGCACCTTACTGTGCTGGAAAACGTTCGCATCGCGTTGCAGCGGCCAGTTGGAGTTTCATTCCATTTCTGGCGTCCCAAAACCATCCTCAACCGTTTGAACGACCGCGCTCTTGAGCTGCTGGAGGATGTCGGTTTGCAGGATGCCGCGGGTTCGCTGGCCGTTGAACTTCCGTATGGTCGCAAGCGGGCCTTGGAGATCGCAACGACGTTGGCCCTGGATCCAGAGGTTATGTTGCTGGACGAGCCGATGGCCGGCATGGGACGTGAGGATATCGAACGTGTTGCCGCTCTGATCAAACGCCTTTCCGCAAACCGCACGGTTCTCATGGTTGAGCACAACCTGGATGTTGTCGCCAATCTGTCGGACTGCATCACGGTTTTGCAGCGCGGCGAGATACTGACAGAAGGCAAGTACGAAGCCATTTCAGAAGACCCGCGGGTCCGGGAAGCCTACATGGGGAATGTCGATGCCTGAGGCCGCAAGCGAAACAGCCACGATCCAAACTAGTCCCAAGCACACCCTGCTAAGCGTTGCCGACTTACATGCCTTCTATGGCGAGTCACACATTTTGCACGGCATGAATTTTACCGTGAATCGGGGTGAAGTCGTGACCTTGCTCGGCCGCAATGGGGCCGGAAAGACTACGACCTTGCGCGGGATCATGGGCATGGTCGATCAACGCAAGGGCCGTGTTGAATTTGACGGTACGGAAATCATTGATCTTTCATCCGACAAGATTGCGCGCCGTGGCATAGCTTACTGCCCGGAAGAGCGCGGCATCTTTGCTAGCTTGGATGTGGAAGAGAATCTAATGCTGCCGCCAAAAATTCGGGATGGTGGCATGTCGGTGGAGGAGATCTACGAGCTCTTTCCCAACCTGAAGGAACGGTTACGTAGTTCTGGAACGAAGCTGTCCGGCGGCGAGCAGCAGATGCTGGCGATTGGTCGCATTCTTCGTACAGGGGCAAAGCTCTTGCTGTTGGACGAACCAACGGAAGGACTGGCGCCCATTATCATTCAGCAGATTGGCGAAGCTATTCGGCGCCTGAAAGCCCGAGATTTCACCATTCTGCTGGTTGAGCAGAATTTCCATTTCGCAGCGACCGTGGCTGATCGCCATTACGTCGTCGAGCACGGTCGCGTCATCGACGAAATCGCGAATAGCGACGTCAAAGCAAACCTGGAAAAACTGCACGACTATCTCGGGGTCTAAGACCACGGTCTCGATGACCTAATTATCAATCATTCAAGGAGGCATTCTCATGAGACTAGGAAAGACAGCATTGTTGGGCGCGGTATTTGCCCTGGCGGCAGGCTCGGCGCACGCCGATATTTCCGATGGCGTGCTCCGAATCGGCGTTCTCAACGATCAATCCGGTCTCTACACGGACTTGGGCGGCCCGGGATCGGTAGAAGCCGCAAAAATGGCGGTAGAGGACTTCGGTGGAACGGTCAACGGCATGCCGATTGAGATCGTCTCCGCCGACCACCAGAACAAGCCGGACATTGGATCCAACATCGTGCGTCAGTGGATCGACGTTGACGGCGTGGACGTAATCGTAGACGTGCCGACATCATCTGTCGCTCTGGCGGTCCAGAAGGTGACGGCTGAAAAAGATACGGCGTTCTTGATGAGCGGCCCGGCGAGCACGCGGCTGACTAATGAGGATTGCGCGGCAACGGGTGTGCATTACTCCTACGATACCTATGCCCTGGCGATCGGTACCGGCAAGGCGATGGTTCAGGAGGGCGGCGACACATGGTTCTTCCTTACCGCCGACTACGCTTTCGGTCATTCGTTGGAGCAGGATACTTCGAACGTTGTTGAGGAAAACGGTGGCAAGGTCCTCGGTGTGGTCCGTCACCCGCTCAGCAGCTCTGATTTCTCTTCCTACCTGCTGCAGGCACAGGGTTCGGGCGCCAAGGTTATCGGACTGGCGAATGCCGGTGGCGATACCACCAACTCCATCAAGCAGGCCAGCGAGTTCGGCATCACGCAAAGCGGGCAGCGTCTGGCGGCTTTGCTGATGTTCATCACTGACGTTGACGCTCTGGGGTTGGACGTGGCCCAGGGCCTGACTCTGACCACCGGTTTCTACTGGAACATGAATGAAGAGACCCGCGCCTTCGCGGATCGTTTTGCTGCTCGCATGGACGGCCAGCGGCCGACCATGGTCCAGGCCGGCGTCTACTCTGCCGTGGCGCACTACCTCAAGGCTGTGGCTGAAGCCAATGACGATGGCGGTAAGGCCGCTGTCGATCAGATGAAGAAATTGCCGATCAACGATTTCTTCGCAACGAACGGTACCATCCGCGACGACGGCCGCATGGTGCATGATATGTATCTTGCACAGGTGAAGACTCCTGCTGAGTCGACCGGTAAGTGGGATTACTACAACATCTTGAGGACGATCCCCGGGGATCAGGCTTTCCAGCCGCTGTCCGAAAGCCGTTGCCCGCTCATCAAAGGCTAATCAGAGCGAGGAAATGAGGGGCTCCCGGGATGACAGACAGTCGTTCCGGGGGCTGCTTTTCCAGTAGAGGAACGATGGAATGCAAGAATTGCTGGGCGTGCCCGCCGCCGTACTCTTCGGACAGCTATTGCTTGGCTTGATCAACGGCTCTTTTTACGCGTTGCTGAGCCTTGGTCTTGCCGTGATTTTCGGCATGCTGAACGTTATCAATTTTGCACACGGCGCTCTTTATATGACGGGGGCGTTCGTAGCCTGGATGCTGCTCAACTATCTGGGAATTGGTTATTGGCCGGCTTTGGTCTTGGTGCCTATCGCCGTGGGGGCGCTGGGCGTTCTCATGGAGAAAACCATGTTGAGCCGCCTTTACAAACTGGATCACCTATACGGGCTATTGCTCACATTCGGCCTTGCGCTGATTATCGAGGGCCTTTTCCGCAATGGGTACGGCGTTTCCGGTCAGCCTTATCCTATCCCCGATATTCTCAGCGGCGGCTACAATCTCGGGTTCATGTTCCTGCCGATTTACCGAGGCTGGGTTATCATTGCCTCGCTTATTATCTGTTTCGGGACCTGGTTCCTGGTAGAGCGCACCCGTTTTGGCGCCTACCTGCGGGCCGCTGTCGAGAACCAGCAATTGGTGCGCGCCTTTGGCATCAACGTGCCTTTGCTGATGACGATGGCGTTTGGGTTTGCCGTCGCACTGGCCGGGGTCGCGGGCGTTCTCGCCGCGCCGATCTATCAGGTTAGTCCGCTGATGGGGCAGCAGGTGATTATCGTTGTCTTCGCCATCGTCGTAATCGGTGGATTAGGGTCTATTATGGGGTCCATTATCACAGGCTTGGGAGTCGGTATCATCGAAGGCTTGACCAAGACCTTCTACCCTGAAGGGTCTGCGGTGGTGGTCTTTGTGCTTATGGCAATCGTCTTGGTGTTGCGTCCGCATGGACTTTTTGGGAGGCCTCGGACATGACCGATATAGCGTCGTCTAAGCAGGACACCGGGATGGGGGCGAATAAGATTCGCAAGGCATTGATAGCGCTGGGTATCTTGCTGTTGCTGCTGGCCCCTTTCATTGGCATTTATCCCGTGTTTGTGATGAAGCTGTTGTGTTTCGCGCTGTTTGCCTGCGCCTTCAATTTGATGCTGGGGTATGTCGGGTTGTTGTCATTCGGGCACGCCGCCTTCTTCGGGATGGCGGCCTATGTAACCGGCCATTCGGTCAAGGTGTGGGGATTGACACCAGAGGTTGGGATCATAGCAGGGGCTCTGGTTGCCGCTGTGTTGGGGTTGGTGATCGGTTCTCTGGCAACGCGACGCCAGGGCATCTACTTTGCGATGATCACGCTCGCACTGGCACAGATGGTGTACTTTTTCAGCATTCAAGCACCGTTCACCCACGGCGAAGATGGAATTCAGGGAATTCCGCGGGGATTTCTCCTGGGATTGGTGGATTTATCCGACACTCTAAACATGTACTACTTCGTGGTTGGGGTGTTTCTTTTCGGGTTCCTGGTTATCTACCGCACGATCAACTCGCCTTTCGGTCAAGTCCTGAAGGCGATCCGCGAGAATGAGAATCGCGTTATCTCCCTGGGATATCGCGTAACGCATTACAAGATCGCAGCCTTCGTCATATCGGCCGCTTTTACCGGCGTTGCCGGGGGCACAAAAGCGATCGTCTTCCAGGCCGCAACGCTGACGGATGTGCATTGGCAGATGTCCGGCGAGGTCGTGTTGATGACATTGGTTGGCGGCGTGGGGACGATATTCGGCCCGGTGATTGGGGCCGGCTTGTTGGTGGTGTTACAGAACTATCTAGCCAGCGTAGGCTCCTGGGTTACCGTGATCACAGGTGTGATATTTGTGGTTTGCGTGTTGGCCTTCCGGCGCGGAATCGTCGGCGAGATCGCGGAACGCCTCAAGCGATAGCCCCGCAGCCAACATCGCTATAAGAGAAAACGGGCGCTTCTCAAACACAGAAGCGCCCGTTTTCTTTAGCTAGCTATCGCCTATCTATTTGTTCACTTGAACAGCGAATGTGATGCTCGACGACGCACCACTTTGATCCGTCGCAGAGATGGTGACATTCTCGGTAATCGAGGCACCTTTAGGACCGGTCACATTTGGCGTTGAAAGATTCAGAGTAGAGCCACTGACCGACGCCCACGACGGCCCACTCGTCATGCTGAGTGAGAAGGAGTCTCCGGCACTATCTTCAAACCAACCGGACATATCGATAGACCCGCTGGTTTGCCGTGGCATCTCGACGATTCCATGATTGGCTAGCGGGAAAGGCGCGTTTCTCATACAAAATGGTTGCAGGCTTAGATGCCGAAATGATCTTGTCAGAAAGGTAACCTTGCGCGGTAGAATTGTTATGTTATAACAATTCGTGAGAAGCAATTTACGCCAAGGGATACTTTTTGATGTTCAGGCCTTTAGCCATCTGTGTCGTTGCTGCGGCAATATTTCTGACAGCAAGCGTTTTCCCCAGACAGTCACGTGCCGAGCCGGCCGTAGTGGTCTCGATCAAACCGATTAACTCATTAGTTGCGGCCGTGATGGAGGGCGTGGGGGAGCCCTATCTTCTCGTGCGCGGTGGCGGGTCACCGCATAGCTTCAACCTGAGCCCATCGGACGCTCGCGCCCTTGAGGGAGCGGATCTCCTGATTTGGGTGGGACGAAACCTTGAGCAGTTCTTGGAAGGACCTCTTGAGGCACTGCCGCATTCTGCCGCGGTGGTTTCGCTGGCGGCCTCGGACGGTATTGGGCTGCTGGCCTATAGAGAGCACGCCGAAGCCCACGATGCACATAACTTGGGGTCCCAGGGCAGTGATTCTGCCCCAGAGGGGCATGATCATCATAATGAGGACGATTACGACCCACATCTTTGGCTTGATCTGGGCAATGCCCGGGCGATTGTGAGTCTTGCCGCAACGTTGCTTTCGCAACACGACCCGTCGAATGAATCACTCTACGCAGACAATGCACAGAAAACGCTGGTTCGGCTTGATGCTTTGGAACGGTCGATGGAAAGTCGGTTGGCGCCAGTCAAGGACAAAGGCTATCTGGTGTTTCACGATGGTTTCCAGTATCTGCAACGTGCGTTCGACTTGAACGAGGTGGGTGTCGTGATCTTGTCACCGGATCGCCAGCCGGGCGCCCGGCGCGTACGTGAAGTGCGCGAGCTTTTGAAAGCCAGTGGCGCAGGTTGCATTTTTGTCGAGCCGCAGTTCAAGCCGGAGATTGTCTCCATTATCACCGAAGGCCTGCAAGTGAAGGTGGCGGAAATCGACCCGCTGGGCGCTGATTTGGAGGATGGGCCGGAGCTGTACTTCACCTTGATGGAGCGTAACGCTGCCGCTCTGGCAAAATGTCTGGGCGGGAACCAGTGATGACCTTGCGCGGCCCGCTGTTTGCTGTCTAGGGTTTCAGCCTAGGACATCCCTCTATAGGAGTGGCTGCATGTCGGATGCAGACCGCGGTATCAATTGGCCGCAGGAAATTTATGCGTCGTTCAAAGCCTGGGATATTCGGCAAGTCGGCTATGTGCCGGACGCTGGACATAAACAGTTGATAGCGGCTTGCCTGGACGATCCGGAGATCACAACGAGCGTACTGACGACCGAAGAGGAAGGCGTTGGTTTGCTTGCGGGCGCCGATCTCGGTGGACAGCGCGGCGCGCTCCTCATGCAATCCAGTGGTGTTGGCAATTGCATCAACACCTTCTCACTTCTGAGCCTTTGCGGATTTCCCTTCTTGGCTTTAGTCACAATGCGCGGTGAGTGGGGAGAGGTGAATGCCTGGCAGATGCCGATGGGCCAGGCAACGCCGAAGGTTCTGGGTGAGATGGGGTTCTTGGTTCTTCGCGCTGATCAAGCGACCGAGGTAGCAGAGACACTACAATCGGCCTTGGCTTTGGTTTTCGAGGGGAAACAACGGGTCGCGGTTTTGCTGGGACAACGCCTGCTTGGAGCCAAAAGGTTCTAACCCGCATTTTCGGATGGCAGCGGAACGCTGACTACATACGAACCAGGGGAAGGCATTTGCTAGGGACGCTGCCTACTGCGACTGTACGTTCAAAGGAGGCATGTCATATGGGAACGATGGTAAACGACAGGAGGCCAAAATGAACCGCGGCGAGAAAGTTCAAGCCTTTCGGGCACTCCATGTGCCCGGCGTGCCGCTGGTGATGCCCAATCCGTGGGATATTGGGTCGGCAAAGCTGCTGGTAGCGTTGGGGGCGAAGGCGATTGCCACCACGTCATCGGGATATGCCTTTACGCTCGGCATTCCCGACGGTGGGGCAATGGACCGGGCGACGGCAATCAACCATGCCGCAACGCTGGCCGCTGCTGTCGATGTGCCGGTCAGCGGTGATTTCGAGAATGGATACGGCGACGATCCTGAAGTTGTGGCTGAAACCGTGCGCCTGGCGGCCGCGGCAGGATTGGCCGGGGCGTCGATCGAGGATATCGCGTTGCCAGCCGAGGATGCCTATCCGTTCGATCTGGCTGTTGCCCGGATCGAGGCGGCTGTTTCGGCGGCGCTGGATGTTGACATCGTGCTGACCGCCCGGGCGGATGGATGGCTGCGTCGATCCTATGACCAGGACGAGGCCGTGCGCCGGTGTGAAGCTTTTGCGGCAGCAGGTGCCGAAGTGATCTACGCCCCCGTTGTCGATGAGGCTACGACCCGGCGGCTGACGGCGATTGGCCCGGCGGTCAATGTGCTTGCAGCGCCCCCGATGCTCGACCGCCCGGTGTCTGAAATCGGCGCCATGGGGGCGGCACGGATCTCGATCGGCGGTTCGCTGGCTCGTGTAACACACCGAGCCATAGTCGTTGCTGCACGGGCGATGCTTGACGATGGAGACCTGCGACGGCTCAAAGCGACGATCGGCGCGGCGGAACTCTCGGCGCTGATTGACGGCTGAACTGGTGCTAGAGTTGTTTCCAGGCAAAAGGTGACTGGTCATAATGCGCTTCACACCTTTTCAACTCCCGCAGAACGACGGCGCGGAATTGATAGATGGTCGTTTAACGAGGCAGGGCGATGTCAGATGACATGATCTATACAGTCGATCGCCGTCAAGCCGTCGCTCGGATTCTTGAGAATCGTCCAGCGGACTTGGCTGTTGTGACGGGGCTTGGAACACCGACTTATGACGTGGCTGCGGCCGGCGATCATCCATTAAACTTTTATCTTTGGGGAGCAATGGGCAGCGCCGTGATGATTGGCCTGGGCTTAGCTCTGGCTCAGCCCAAACGCCGAATTCTCGTTGTCACCGGAGATGGGGAAATGCTGATGGGGTTAGGGTCTCTCGCCAGTGCTGCGGTGAAGGGCCCCGAGAACCTGGGAGTTCTGGTCCTGGATAACGAGCGCTACGGCGAAACCGGAGGGCAAAAAAGTCACAGCGGCAATACCGTGAAGATTGCCGATGTTGCGAAGTCCTGCGGTTTCCCAGCAGCCGGCACTTATAGCCAGCCTGGTGAGCTGTCCGACCTGCGAAAGAAGTTGCTGCTTGAAAAGGGGCCGGTCATGGCGGTGCTGAAGGTGGCTGCCGGTGAACAGGCCAGGGTTTTGCCGGAGCGAGACGGCGCCACCCTGCGTTTGCGCTTTCGCGCAGCAGTCATGGCGGCGTGACAGGCACAAGGCGCTGATTGCTCGACGATCCAGAACTTGACTGCCTTTAACGGTTACAACCATAGCGAGTTTTCAAAAATCAAATTTCGACTGACGACCAAGGTAGTCGCGGCGGTCTGGCTTGTTGACGCCCCCACCGTCACCCGTTAGCGTTTCCGCGCAGGTTTTCCTGTCGGTCGTGGGACTGTAGCTCTCAACCGACGGTGGGGTATTTCACAAGAGCAGAATAGGGAGATAATCAAAATGCGTAAAATTCTGGCCGTCGCATTGATGGCAGGAGGGCTTTCCACCTATGGCGTCGGTGCTTCGGCGGAAACGACCTGGGACATGCCCACGCCTTATCCGGATGGTAACTTTCTGACGCAGAACGTGCGGCAATTCGCGGCGGACGTTGAGAAAATGTCCGGTGGAGAGTTGAAGATCACGGTTCATAGCGGTGCTTCGCTTTTCAAGATGCCGGAGATCAAGCGGGCAGTTCGCACCGGTCAAGCCCAGATCGGTGAAATCCTCCTGTCTGCTTATGGCAATGAGAATGCGATTTTCGAAGTCGACGGCGTTCCGTTCCTGGCAACCGGATATGACAACGCCTGGAAGCTTTGGGAGGCGCAAAAGCCCGTGCTGACAGACGTGTTGGCGGAAGAGAACTTGATGCCGCTGTTTAGCGGGGTATGGCCGGGTCAGGGCCTCTACAACCAAGAGGAAATTAGCTCTACCTCGCAGATGCAGGGCGTGAAATTCCGTGCGTACAACGCGGCAACCTCTCGTCTTGCAGAGCTGATGGGCGCCGTTCCCACGACAGTGCAGTATGCCGAGGTGCCCCAGGCTTTCTCAACAGGTCTCGTTAGCGCGATGCTGACGTCAGCGACCACGGGGGTCGACGTCAAGTCATGGGACTTCTTGAAGGTGTTTTACAAGACCGATGCCATGCACCCGAAGAACCTCGTATTCGTGAACAAGGATGCTTTTGCGGCCCTCGATGACAAAACCAAGCAAGCCGTGCTCGATGCCTCAGCAGCGGCCGAGAAACGCGCTTGGGAGCAGTCCAAGGTTGAAGCCGCCAATGCCGTCAAGGAACTTGGCGACAACGGTATGGCGGTCTTGGATCCGCCCGCTTCATTGATCGCTGACCTGGAGAAGATCGGCGCTCAGATGACCAAGGAATGGCAGGAAAAGGCCGGCGAAAACGGTCAGCGCCTGCTTGACGCATACAAGGCGATGTAAAATAGTCGTTGAAGATCGGCCGGTTAGCCTGGGCTAACCGGCCGTTTCTCATTTCTGCGTGCCGAGAAATTTGGAGCTGTCGAAAAGGAATGTCCTTGATCAGAACTTCGCTTGATCGGCTTTACCGCGTGTGTGGATATATCGCCGCAATACTGCTCGCCGGTATTGCTATTCTTATTCTGGCTCAGATTGTCGGACGCTTTTTTGGCGTCCTGGTACCCGCTGCAAATGAGATGGCGGGCTTCTTCATGGCCGGTTCGACATTCTTGGCTCTTGCTTACTCCTTCCGGGCTGGGAGCCATATCAGGGTTACGCTCGTACTCTCGGTCCTACCGCTGAAACTGCGCCGTTTCTTCGACATTCTGGTGCTGGTCGCAGGCGGAGCTTTGCTTGCTTACTCGACCTGGTACACCGCACTGCTCGTGAAGGATTCGCTGAGGTTTGGTGAGGTGTCGGACGGGCTCCTCGGAATTCCGTTGGCAATCCCTCAGTCCGCAATGTTGTTCGGTTTGGCGATGTTGACGGTTGCCATCGTCGACGAGCTGGTAAATCTGCTGCAGGGCAATACGCCAAGTTTTGAAGACAGCGCCGATGTCGTATTGGCTAAACCCGACGCGACGACGAAGACGGGGCACTGAGGATGGAACTCATAACGGAATCCATCCTGCTGGTCGTGTTGCTGTTCTTCTTCCTGGGGGCAGGGTTGTGGGTCGCCATGTCCCTTGCCGGAATTGGGTTGATTGCCATCCTACTTTTCTCCAGTGCGCCGCCCGGCCTGATCATGGCCACGACGATTTGGGGGAACAGCGCCAGTTGGACGCTGACAGCCCTACCGCTTTTCGTTTGGATGGGCGAGATTCTGTTCAGGACCAAGCTTTCCGAAGACATGTTCCAAGGTTTGGCGCCTTGGGTGGCGAAGCTACCCGGCAGCCTCTTGCATGTGAACATCTTGGGGTGCGCCGTCTTTGCGGCCGTTTCGGGCTCGTCTGCGGCGACGGCTATGACGGTCGGAAAGATGTCGGTGCCAGAATTGGCGGGCCGTGGTTACGATGAACGTATGTCCATCGGATCTCTGGCAGGCTCCGGCACCTTGGGCCTGCTCATTCCACCCTCGATCATACTGATTGTTTACGGCGTGTCGGCGGAGGTCTCGATTGTCCGGCTTTTCCTGGCGGGTGTGTTACCGGGGATTGTTCTGGCGGCGTTGTTCATGGGGTACACCGCTATCTGGGCCCTGCTCAATCCCAGCAAAACGCCAACTGCGCATATCGTCATGAGCTTCCGCGAAAAGATTTGGGCCTCGCGGCGTTTGATACCAATCCTGATGATCATCGTTTTTGTCATCGGCTCTATCTATTTTGGTTGGGCCACGGCGACCGAGGCAGCAGCGATCGGCGTTCTCGGCGCACTTTTACTGTCATGGCTGACGGGTTCGCTGAATTGGCCGACCTTTCTCGACAGCCTGATGGGGGCGACACGAACCTCTTGCATGATCGCCTTCATCTTGGCGGGTGCAGGCTTCCTGTCGGTGGCGATGGGCTTTACGGGATTGCCGCGGACCATGGCGGAGTTCATCAACGAGATGAACCTGTCGCCTTATCTTCTGTTGGCGGCCTTAACCGTCTTCTTTGTCGTTCTGGGATGCTTTTTGGATGGCATTTCAGTCGTGGTGCTGACAACGTCGGTAATTCTGCCAATGGTGGAGGCGGCCGGAATAGACCTAATCTGGTTCGGCGTTTATGTCGTTCTGGTGGTGGAAATGAGCCAAATCACGCCGCCGGTCGGGTTTAACCTTTTCGTCCTTCAAGGATTGACCGGAAGAAATATTCTCTACATCGCCTGGGCAGCGTTCCCCTTCTTCCTGCTCATGGTTTTGGCCGTCGGTATCCTCATTGCCGTGCCAGAGCTGGCCACTTGGTTACCGCAAGCAGCGACTGCTCGGAACTAAATGGGGTAGGGTGGGGGCTGCGGCGCCCCGACTATTATTCTGCAGCGGCGCTGGAGCGGAGTTTCAGGCTGGCCGCTTCGTCCAGATGGCCGTCGACACGGACGATAACCCCGTAGCTGCGGCGCGCTTCTTCAGGAGACACAAAGCCGCTGCGCACGTCCGCCGCGACCTCTTCCAAGGGGCGCGCAAAAGCATCTCCAAGTCCACCGCCGCCGGGCATTTCCATGATCAGCTTACGCCCGGCGGGAATGGGTTGGCGTCCCTTCCCGCGCATCATGGTTCCGTCATCCTGGCGTAGCTTGCCAATCATTCCATTCGCACCGCCCTGGCGTCCGCGTGGCGGGTGTATGCACCTGTCAAACATCGCTGAGATCGCAAAGGGGGCCCCCTCCAGATGACTGATCTCCATGACTTGCCCCAGGCCGCCGCGATACCGTCCCGCGCCGCCTGAATCCTCGCGATACTCCTTACGCCATACGATCAAGGGACTGATCGTCTCGGTGACTTCGACCGGTGTGTTCCTTACCCCCGAAGGGAAGGCCGTCGCTGAGAGGCCATCTTTGCCTATCCGCGCACCCGTGCCGCCGGCATGGAACACATTGATGGCGAACGGCGTCGCTGATCCGTAATCCGCATCGCCCACCAATCCATGTCCGCCGAGTAGCATCGGATTCCAGAGACAAGAGGTACCCTCGGCCGGCACGCCGCCCTCCAGAGCGGGCTCCAGACACCCGAGAACCACATCAGGCAGCATCTGTCCAATCGCATGACGCGCAGCGACCGCACAGGGGTGGGGCGCATTCAACAGGCACCCTTCCGGCGCGGTGACGCGCACGGCCGACAGTGATCCCGCGTTATTGGGGACCTTTCCGCCGATGATGCAACGCACGCCAAAACTGGCGTAAGCTTGGGTGTAGGTCAGGGGGACATTGATGCCATAAGTTGAGACACCGGATGTGCCTTCGAAATCTACCTCGATCCCATCGTCCTTAACGGTGAGTGCAGCAACGAGATCGACCTCCTTTTCATAGCCGTCAATTCGCATTTTGTTGCGGTAGGTGCCCTTTGGCAGCTTGGCTATCTCGTCCAGCATTGCCTGGTGGGACCGCTCGATAACAAAATCCGCGAGTTCGGTTAGCGTTTCCATGTCGAACTCTGCCATCATGGCGACCAGGCGCCGACTGCCGGTCTCATTGCAAGCGGCAAGTGAGTAAAGATCGCCTTCTACCTGAACCGGCTCTCGTACGTTGGCACGAACCATCTCTAGCAGTGACTGGTTCATGACGCCGGCATGGGCCAAATGCATGATCGGCACGCAGACGCCTTCCTCGTAAACTTGTCGTCCGTCGGGACCAAAGCCGCGCCCCCCTACATCCACCACGTGGCTGGTCGAGGCAAATAGCGCGACGACGCTACCGTTCAGAAAGGTTGGTGTGACGACGGTAAAATCGTGCAGATGTCCGGTCCCCAGCCAGGGGTCGTTAGTAATGAAGACATCGCCTTCGCGCATCGTGTCGATCGGGAACTTCTCTAGAAAGAAACCGACACTGGCCGCCATTGCATTGACGTGACCAGGTGTGCCGGTAACGGCCTGCGCCAACATCCGCCCGGTGGTGTCGAAGACACCGGCCGAAAGATCGCCGGCCTCACGCACGGAGGTCGAAAAAGCGGTGCGGATCAGGGTCTGTGCCTGCTCTTCGACTACGGAAAGCAAGCGGTTCCACATGATTTGCTTGCGGATTTCCGCGAGCGCGGTTTCCTTGCTCATGCAACGGCTCCTTGCAACATCAGGCGTTCCTGCGCCTTTCGAGAATAACATAACCACGCGCGTTGACCTCAGCTTCAAAGGCTGCGGAGATCACCGTTGTCGTTTGGGCCTCGACAACAACGGCGGGGCCTTGGATTCGATGACCGGGTGAGAGGTCGTCGCGCCAGTAGACGGCCGCTTCCACACGTTTGCCCAGTCCTGGATCGAAGAGACTACGGGTTCCCTTGGCAAGCAAGCTTCCGCTTGATGTCTCGGTCGGTTCAATGACTGTCACGGGTTCGGGTTTGGTTGAGAGCGTCAGTGTCCAACTCAAAACCTCTATATCCATGCCGGGAATTGAACGGCCATAGAGCGCTTCATAGGCCGTGGTGAATGCCTGCCGAAGCTCGCGTCCATGTACTTCAGTCAGACGCCCGGTTGGGATGGCCACGCTGATCTCGTGGCCCTGGCCATGATAACGCATGAAGGCTTCAGCTGTTTCCACCAAAGCTGCGCCGGGAGCGCCTTGATCGAGGATCGCCTGCGCCTCGGCGCGCATCTCTTCCATAACCGCGTTGGCAACCTTGGCATCGAAGGACGAGAGCCGCATATAGCGGCTGCGCACCACCTCATAGGCGACCGGTGCCTTCAAGAACCCGATGGCCGAGCCGACGCCGGCACCTGTAGGAATCACAATGCGATCTATTTCCAGCTTTTCGCCAAGCCGCGCTGCGTGAAGCGGGGCGGCGCCGCCAAAGGCGATCATTGTGCGGCTGGCGACATCCTTTCCCCATTCAATAGCGTGGACACGCGCCGCATTCGCCATGTTTTCGTCCACCATCTCGACGATGCCGAACGCCGCCAAATCCTGATCCATATTCAGTTTATCGCCGATGGCTTGGGCAACGGCGGCGGCAGCCTTCTCAGGATCAAGATTGACAGAGCCACCCGAGAAGACGCTCGGATCGATGCGCCCGAGGACAGTATCGGCATCCGTAACGGTTGGTTCGGTACCGCCCAGACCATAGCAGGCGGGACCGGGCTCCGAACCCGCACTCTCTGGTCCAACGGCGATGCGCCCCAGTGAATCGATGGCAGCGATTGAGCCGCCACCTGCGCCAATCTCCACCATCTCAATGACCGGAATTCGGACGGGCAATCCAGAGCCCTTCATGAAACGATAGGCGCGATCGACCTCGAAGGTCCGGCTTTTCAATGGCAAGCCATCGTCAATCAGGCAAACCTTCGCGGTCGTACCTCCCATGTCGTAGCTCAGCACACTTTCCAAACCCAATTCCAGGGCAACGCGGCTGGCCAAGATGGCGCCGCCCGCCGGGCCGGATTCCACGAGGCGGATGGGGAGTCTCCGCGCGGTTTCCAGGTCGGTCAGGCCACCGCCGGAGGTGATCAGGAAGAAGGGGCAGGAAAAGCCGCGTTGCTGCAGGGCCAGCTCCAATTCCTTCAGGTAGCGAGCCATCAAGGGTTGGACGTAGGCATTCGCACAGGTTGTCGATTGGCGCTCGTATTCACGGATTTCCGGGCAGACTTCGCTAGCCAATGATAGCGAAATGCCGGGCAACTCGCGGCGGAGGATCTCCGCAATTCGCAGTTCGTGCACCGGATTGGCATAGCCGTGGATAAGGCCGATGGCGACGCTCTCGATCTTCTCCTTGCGCAGGACCGGGATCAGCGCATGAACCGTATCTTCCGCCAGTTCGATCAGAACATCGCCGCTGGCTGATATTCGCTCGGTAACCGGTAACCGCAAGTGCCTGGGCACCAGGGGTTTTGGGCGGTCAACATTGATGTCGTATTGCTCAAAACGGTTTTCATAGGCCATTTCCAGGGAATCCCGGAAGCCTTCCGTGCAAATCAACGCTGTTTTTGCGCCCTTGCGTTCGATCAGTGCGTTGGTGGCGAGAGTTGTTCCATGAATCAGGATCGCGATATCTGCGGGAGAAAGCTTGGCGTCGGCCAACACCTTGGCAATGCCCGTCAATACGCCTTGTTCCGGCGCGCGAGGGGTCGTCAACGTCTTAGTGGTGGTTAGTTGATCGCCATGCTCAAGCGCTACGTCCGTAAACGTACCGCCGATGTCCACTGCAAGACGAGCGCCACTGCCATTCGACTGCGCCATTACGCTTCTTCTCCCAGGTCTCAATTGAGGCACTTACAAGATTGCAAGTAAGAGACCCTAGACGAAGGCAAAGTGCTTTGCAAAGCTCGGAAACGAGGGTCACCAGCGCAAAGTGGGAATGGCGAAGTTTGGCTTGTGGCCATGGGCCTTGCAGATGGCTGCCATCCGCTCTTCCTGCGGCATACGACCGTCCGTCATACCCAAGGTTTCCGCATGAATTCCGTCGAGGACCCAAAGGCTGCCCATGCCACTGGCGTTGGCGCCTGCAATATCGGTTCGCAAGGAATCGCCGATGCACAGAACGTCCCTTGGGTTATCCAGGCCCAACAAATGCATCGCCGACTCATAGATCGGAGGATGTGGCTTACCATGGTAGCGAACCTCGCCGCCCAGTTCCTCGTAACGGCCTGCTACGGCTCCGGCGCATATTTCCCGCCGACCGCCGCGAATGACTTCCAGGTCCGGATTTGCGCAAATCATGGGCAGGCTCTGTGACAGACAAGCGTCGATGATCGCTTGGTAGCTCCCGACTGTGTCTTCGGCACCATGACCACCGGTATTCAAGATAAAATCCGCCTCTACGGGGTCATGCGTAAAGTCTAGGTCCAGGCCATCGCGCATGCCGTGGTCGCGTTCCGGCCCCAAGTGGTAGCAAATGCGGCCCAAGCGCGCATACCAGGGGTCCCTGCGGGATCGGAGATTCTGCCAAGCGTCTTCGCCCGAAGACAGCAGCGCATGATAGCAGCTTTGGTCGATACCAAGTTCCCTGCACCGCTCGGCGACTTCACTGGACCGCCGTGGCGCGTTTGACAGGATCAGGATGCGACCACCTTGCGTCTTTAGATTCCTGACAGCCTCAACGGCGGCTGGAAAAGCTGTCACACCGTCATGTAGGACGCCCCACAGATCGACGATGTATCCCTGATGTCGACCGGCAAGTTCACGCAGGCCCTGAATATTGGAAATAGCTTCACTCATGATGCCTGCCTTTTGGCACAGCTTGGTCGCTCAGGGAAGTGACGAGCGCAGTGGGTGCAAATTTTTCTTTCGACGGGGCCCGTTGTTGGCTGCTATTCCATCCTCCTGTTCGGGAAGAGGGGCGGGTGTTGGACCGCGAGGAAAGACTATGAGATTGACTGGAATCGTTATTACCGCGGCGTTACTACTCGTTGGCTGTGCCTCATCACAGGAAATGGGAGAGAATCCGCTAACCGGCACGACTTGGATCGCAGAGAGTATCGGCGGCCAGGCAACGTTGCCCGACCAAACGGCATCCCTGACATTCGAAAGCGCGGTCAGTGTTAGCGGCGATACCGGATGCAACAGCTTTCTAGGGTCGGCACAAGTCGATGGTTTCGGGCTTCGTTTCGGGCGTCTTGTGTCAACAAGGATGGCCTGTAGTGGCGCTGCAGGCGAACAGGAGGCGCTGTATTTGGCACTGCTCCAGAAAGTAGGGGCCTATCGTGAAGAGGGCGGCGATCTTCTATTGCTCGCAGAAGACGGTCGCACTCTGGTTCGTCTTAGGCGTCTGTAGGCGTAGAAGCCGGGGCAGGCCGTGCGCTACGGCCACCGCGACGCTCGACGGTGACGGACTTCACGACCGCAAAGATGTCCAGTCCAGGCCTCAAATTTAGACGCTCCTTGGATTTGCGCGTGACGCGCGCCAGTAAGGTCGTATTGCCGCAGCCCAGCGAAACATCGACATAGGGGCCCGGGTCTTGGCGAATCTCGACGACCTTGGCGGCGATTTGATTGTTGGCGCTGACTTCCGAAAGAGGCGCAAGCGCCAGGATGATATCCCGAGCTCGGATGCGCACGCGCACTGAATCGCCCGGTCGCCCCTGTAGCCCCGGTACCGTAAGGCTGCCGTGGTCAAAGCGTAGTTCCGTCAAATTGAATGCGCTGTCCTGACGTTCGATCAGACAGTCAATGACCGCACCAGCTTCGAAGCGCCCAGTGAGCGGAAAGAGATCTAGCCTCGACATG
The DNA here is from genome assembly GCF_014191775.1 of Limibacillus halophilus. Lineage (NCBI taxonomy): Bacteria > Pseudomonadati > Pseudomonadota > Alphaproteobacteria > Rhodospirillales > Rhodovibrionaceae > Limibacillus > Limibacillus halophilus. Next base: position 62,738 of record NZ_JACHXA010000004.1, read on the forward strand.
ATGCCCGATACCGACCCGCTGGCCGCCACCTTACCGTTGTTCAGAAGAACCATGTTGTCGGCGAGCCGGGTAACCTCTTCTATCGAATGACTTACCACTAGAATGGGCACGCGTGCTTCATCCCGTAGACCTTCAAGATAGGGAAGAATTTCCTCCTTGCGCGAATGATCCAACGCCGCCAGGGGCTCGTCGAGCAGCAGCAATTTCGGCCCTGACAGTAACGCCCGTCCCAGTGCAACGCGTTGACGTTCGCCACCGGATAAACCAGCCGGTCGGCGCATCAATAGTGACCCGATACCCAACAGTTCGACAATTTTGTCGATTTCATGCTCGGGAACGGGCTTTCCCCTGCGGCGCCAACCGTAAAGCAGGTTGTCTCGGACCTTCAGGTGCGGAAAGAGTCTGCCATCTTGAAAAACATAGCCGATCCGCCGCCCTCTGGTCGGCACATAGAGTTTTGTCTCGCTGTCGTAGAGCGTCTCACCAGCAAGGCAAATTTTCCCCTTATCCGGTCGAATCAAACCGGCAATCACGTTGATCAAGGTCGTCTTACCTGCGCCGGACGGGCCGAAGATCGCCGTAATGCCGCGCGCTTCGGCGGCAAAATCGATGGATAGCGGGAAGCCGCGTCGGTCCAATTCGAAAGAGACTTCCAGAATCATCGGCCGCTCAGCCTCCGAACGCGCTTGGCGGCCACCTCGGAGAGGAGCAACCCACCGAAAGCTAGGGCGATCGACACCAGAGCGAGACGTGCAGCCAGGACCTCGCCGCCGGGTGTTTGGATGGCCGTGTAGATTGCCAGCGGCAGTGTTCGGGTCTCACCCGGAATGTTCGACACGAACGTGATGATGGCGCCAAACTCCCCCAGACTTGCAGCAAAAGCAGTGATCGCGCCTGAGATGACACCCGGCAGCGCCAATGGCAAGGTGATGGTTGTGAAGCGGTCGAGCGGCCCCGCGCCCAGTGTCTCGGCGGCGACTTCGAGTCCGCTGTCTATTGCCTCCAGGGCCAACCGTATGGCGCGAACTTGAAAGGGGAAGGTGATGATGCCTGCCGCCAGAACCGCGCCGGTCCAGCTAAAGGAAAAACGGATACCTAAGGTCTCCAGCAGCCAGGCACCAAGCGGTGCGCGGGTTCCAAAGGTGATCAGCAACAGGTATCCCATGACCACCGGCGGCAGAACCAGTGGCAGATGCACTAATCCGTTGACGATGGCCTTGCCCGGGAACTCCTTTCGCGCCAGAAGGAGTGCTGTCACAAGTGCGAAGGGCAGGGCCATGATGACGGCCAAGCCAGCCACCCGCAAACTCAGCAGCAAGGCTTCCGTTTCAGCCGCTGTAAGCCAGTAATCGCTCATGGACGATCAACCGGAAAGCCAGCGCGGTCATAAATTTCCAAAGCTGCCGCACTACCGAGAAAATCGAGCGCTGCGCGAGCAGATTTGCTGTCGCGGCCGGCGACAATGGCAAAAGGATAGCGAATAGGGTCGTGAAGGTGCTCCGGGAAGACTGCCAGCACTTTGACTCGATTGCTTGCTGCTGCGTCTGTCGCATAGACAATCCCCATGGCCGCTTCGCCGCGTTCGACCAATACAAGGGCGGCACGCGTGTTATCTGCACGCGCCAGATGGTTCTCCAATGCGGTCCATGTTCCAAGCCGCGAGAGGGCCTGCTTTGCGTAGAGTCCGGCAGGCACGTGATCCGGGTCGCCAACCGCCATCCAGTTGCCGCGACCAAGAAGCGATAGAAAATCTGTACTCTTGTCGATGGTGAAAGGTTCCAGGGCGCTTTCGACGGCGGCGATGACGGCCAGCCGATTATGGATGAACACACGCTGACTATCAGCCGCTATCAGGTTGCGTTCCTGAAGGTACGTCATCCAAACCTCGTTGGCTGCCGCAAAAATATCGGCGGGAGCGCCTTGCTCGATTTGTCGGGCAAGCGTGGAGGAACCGGCAAATGAGAATGTCAGTACGTGTCCCGTCTGTATTTTATAGGCCTCAGCTATTTCCTGTAACACGTCCGTCAAGCTTGCGGCCGCATAAACCGTGATGCGATCCTGTGCTTCCAGCTTGCTGGCGAGCATTGTCGCAAGCAACAGCGAGATGGCGAAGAAGGTTGATCTGAACATGCTCGCAAGACGCCTTAGAGTTCACCGCTATATTTGTATGGATATAGCGGTGGGTCAATGTGCAAGGGAGGGCCGGGCGCAGTGGAACTGCTGACGACAAAAGAAGTTGCTAAGCTTCTGCGGACAAAGGAACGAAAGATTTACGAACTGGTCAGCCAGAACGCAATTCCCGTAAGCCGGGCGACCGGAAAGCTTTTGTTCTCACGAAGTCTGATAGAGGCATGGGTTCGCGACCATCTGGAATGCGCCGAAGGTATTGAGCGCCTTGAAGTCCATCCCGCCGTTCTTGTCGGTAGCCACGACCCACTGCTGGATTGGGCAGTCAAGGAGTCCAACTCCGAATTGGCGTCGTTATGCGATGGCAGTCTTGATGGCCTCGAACGCCTTATCGCCGGCAAGGCAGTAGCAGCAGGCGTTCATATTTTCGACCCGGAAACACGAAGCTGGAACCAGGAAGCCCTGCGTCTGGCCGCGCCTGGCTTGCCGCTTGTTGCGGTTGCTTGGGCGAAGCGTCGGCAAGGGTTGCTTTTGCCGCCAGGAAACCCCCGGGGTGTCCAAACGTTGAGTGATCTGCGGGGGCTTCGTTTCGTCGCACGTCAGGCCAAGGCGGGGAGTTGGGTTTTGTTCCGGCACCTATTGAAAGAGGCGGGTATGACGAGCCTTGATCTAGATGTGCTGGATCGCCCAGCCCGCAGCGAGACAGATGTCGCGCTGGCGGTTGCCGAAGGCCAAGCTGATGCCGGACTGGCCATAGAATCTCAAGCCAAGCTCTATCGGCTGGAGTTTCTGCCTTTGGCCTGGGAGCATTTCGATTTGGTCATTTGGCGCAGAGATTATTTCGAGCCGCCGATCCAACGCTTGCTTGATCTCGCACGGAAAGAATCCTTTGCGGCGAGAGCTAAAACACTGGGCGGGTATGATCTGACGGGTATGGGCGAGGTGCGTTACAACGGCGGCTAATTTCTCCGATGAAACGCACCTCTTGTCCAATCTATTGCTTGGCGTTCGGGAAGAACAACTGCTGCCCGTCGATCTTGTACGCGGCAATCGCCGCCTGACCCTCGCTGCCCAGCAACCAATCGATGAAAGCCTGACCGAGGTCCGCTTTGACATTGGGATGCTTGGCCGGGTTGACCAGAATGACGCCGTACTGGTTGAAGAGCGCTTCGTCACCTTCGACCTGGATTTTGAAATCAGCTTTGTTGGCAAAGGAGATCCAGGTCGCCCGGTCAGTCATAGCATAGGCACCCATGCCGACCGCCGCATTGAGTGTTGCGCCCATGCCCGATCCGGTTTCCCGATACCACGAGCCGCTCTCAAGAGTGGGATCGACACCGGCCGCCTTCCAGAGCGCAACTTCCTTTTTGTGGGTGCCTGAATCGTCGCCGCGGGAGGCAAACCGTGCTTTCGCGGCAGCGATCTTTTTCAACGCCACAATGGCATTGTTCATTCCGGCGACCCCGGCGGGGTCGTCTGCCGGGCCGACGATTACGAAGTCGTTGTACATCAGATCCGCGCGTGAAACGCCATCGCCTTTGGCGACAAAGGCTTCCTCTGCGGCTTTGGCATGAACCAGCAAAACATCGCCGTCGCCATTTGCCGCGTTCTTGATCGCTTGACCCGTGCCGACCGCAACGACGCGAACCTCAATCCCGGTCTTCTGGGTGAAAAGTGGAAGGACATGATCAAACAGGCCTGAATTTTGAGTGGAGGTCGTGGATTGAACGAGAATGAACGTCTCATCTGCGACAGCTGGAGCGTGGTTACTGAAATGAAGGACCACTGTGGCCAGCGCCACGGCACTTAAAATGATCAATGAAAATCGTCGTCTCATAACGTCCTCTTCGTTTTGCTGTCTAATTGAATGGCGGTAGGGTCCTTGGTTGCTAGTCCGGTCGCCTAAAGGACAATGCTGCCGGACAGGAATGCCTGCGCAGCGGGGGTTTTAGGATTCTCGAAGAAGCTTTCGGCCGCTCCGCGTTCGAGCAAGCGTCCGTGGTGGAGGAACGCAACTTCGTCCGCCAAGCGCCGCGCCTGACCGATGTCGTGTGTAACTAAAAGAATTCGGGTCCCCTGATCGCGCGCCAGCGACACGATTTGCTCAATGGCAAGGGTCGAGGCCGGGTCAAGATTTGATGTCGGCTCATCCAGCAACAGGACTTCAGGAGCCGCGGCCAGGGCGCGGGCCAGCGCCAGGCGTTGTTGCTCGCCACCTGAAAGCACCCTGGCTGGCGACCCCGCCAAGTGTTGCAGCCCGGCGCGCTCCAAGGCTTCCGCGGTGCGCCTTTTGCGTTCCGCCCGCGGCAGAGAAAGCGCCGCTAAGACATAATCGATGTTCGCGGCCGCAGAGCGGCGCAGCAATATCGGCTTTTGGAACACAAACCCCAAGCGCGGCCGTCGCGACCTGTCCGGTGTTCTACCATTCCAGGTAACTTGACCGCTGTCGGGTGCGACCAAGCTGGCCATCACGCGCAGGAGCATCGATTTGCCGGCGCCATTGGGGCCGAGCAGAGCTGTTAACCCACGACCTTCGAGGTTGAAAGAGAGGTCACTTAGGATGGCTCTACCGCCCCTGATTACATGCAGAGCGCTACAGGTGAGCGGCATGACGCGCGCTGCATCTTTTCCGCCGGTTCCTGGTGGATCAAAGGGCATGGCAGGATCACGCGAATGCGGCGCGCTGAGCCGTCGCGCGCAAGGCCATTACCAGGGCATTGACGCAAAGCGCCAATAGCAGGAGCACCATGCCTAACCCCAAGGCAAGGGCGAGATTACCTTTTGAGGTTTCGAGGGCGATTGCCGTGGTCATGACGCGCGTGACATGGTTGATGTTGCCGCCGACGATAATAACGGCACCGACTTCAGCGATAGCGCGCCCAAATCCCGCCAATAAAGCGGTCAAGAGGGAGTATCGCCCATCCCAGATCAGCGTAGCTGCCATTTGAAGCTTGCCGATACCGAAGACTCGAAGCTGCTCATCATATTCACCCCGCAAGTCATCGACGGTCTGACGCGTGATCGCAGCCACGATCGGTGTTACCAGGAGCATCTGAGCGATGATCATGGCGGTGGGCGTGTAGAGGAGTTGCAAGGCACCCAATGGTCCTGCATTGGATAGGGCGAGGTAGACGAGCAATCCGACGACGACGGGGGGCAATCCCATCATTGCATTGAGCAATAGGACGGCGATGCCATGGCCCGGAAAACGCAGAACGGCAATCACGGCACCCAGAGGGAAGCCAATCAGGGCTGCCAGGGCAACGGCGCTAAGACTAACGCGCAATGACAGGGCCACGATCTCCAGGAGCGCGGGATCAAGCACTGAAAGTAAGCGAAAAGCCTCGCCAAAAGCCGCTGAGAAGTCTTGCATCAATTGCCTCCTTCAAGAACGCTAGCGACATACTGTGAAAATTCTAGCGTTCATCATTAAAATGTAAAAAAAACAATAAAACAGGTAAAAACACATAAACAAAATGCTGTTAAGTCTGAGAGAGGTGATGAGGGCTTTGTGCTGGACCCAGGGTAATCCGATGGACCAAGATGCGTAGCCATTGACCCGCGCCTGTCTTGAGGAGAATGACAATGTACAAGGATGACCTGTTGGCCGGGAAAAAGGTGCTGGTCACGGGAGGCGGTACCGGGTTAGGGCGAAGCATGGCGGAGCATTTCCGTCGTTTAGGTGCTGCCGTTGTTATATGTGGCCGTCGCCAGGATGTGCTGGCGCAGACCTGCGAGGAAGTAAATGCGCGGGATGATGCGCCGGAGATGACCTGGAAAGGCTGTGACATCCGTGACGCGCAGGCGGTCCATGATATGGTTGAAGCCATCTGGAGCGATGGTCCCCTTGATGTCTTGGTTAACAACGCTGCCGGGAATTTTATCTCTCGCAGCCATGAACTCAGCTCGCGCGCTGTGGATGCGGTTCTCGGTATTGTTCTCCACGGAACATCCTACGTAACCCTGGCTTGCGGGAAGCGCTGGCTAGCGGGTGAGCATGCGGGGAATGTGCTCTCGATCGTTACCAGTTACGCCTGGACCGGGTCGGCTTATGTGTTGCCCTCGGCCATGGCCAAAGCCGGGGTCCTGGCGATGACGCGGAGTTTGGCTGTGGAATGGGGCCCCCACGGGATCCGGTTGAATGCCATAGCGCCGGGCCCGTTCCCGACCAAGGGCGCTTGGGAGCGCTTGGTACCGCGCCCGGAGTTGGCGGAACGCTTTGAGCAGAAGAACCCATTGCGCCGCGCCGGACGGCATGAGGAGTTAACCAATCTGGCCTGCTACCTGATCTCCGACCAATCAGGCTATGTAAATGGTGAAGTCGTTACCATCGATGGCGGCGAGTGGTTGCAGGGTGCAGGACAGTTCAACTTTCTTTCCGAGATGACGGATGGCGACTGGGAAGCCATAAAGCCGAAGAAGAAATAGCGCAGATGACGGTCAAGCAGGATGAAAGGCAGCGTAATCTTGAGGGTTTCCTGACGCTTGCAGGCTGGGGTGGTGCAAAGCGTGATCCCCTGCCGGGGGATGCGTCCTTCAGGCGTTACGTGCGCCTGGATCGCGGGCGAGGCGAGCGATGTCTTTTGATGGATGCGCCACCGCCGCAGGAGGATGTTCGCCCCTTCGTCAAGGTTGCGCGCCATCTGCTCGACTGTGGAGCCAGCGCTCCACGCATCCTGGCGGTCGATAACGACAGCGGGTTCTTGCTGTTGGAAGATTTTGGTGAGGACACCTTTACCCGAATTCTTGCCCGCGATCCGGAACAGGAGACCGCACTCTATGAGTTGGCCGTCGATTGCCTGTCTTCATTGCACGGTAATTCTCGCTCGGGTGAGTTGCACCTGCCCCAATACGATACGCGCGTTCTTCTGAGAGAGGCGGCGCTGTTCTGCGACTGGTATTTCCCCGCCGTAACCGGCCGCGCGCCGACAACGACCCAACGTGATTCCTATCTTCAAAGCTGGCGGGAGATCTTTACAGCCCTGCCACCAACTGGACAGGGATTGGTTTTGCGAGACTTCCACGTCGACAATCTGATGCTATTGCCCGAACGGTCGGGGGTCGCTGCATGCGGGCTCTTGGATTTTCAGGATGCTTTGCAGGGACCGCTCGCCTATGATCTGGTATCGCTCTTGGAGGATGCCCGCAGGGACATTGATACCCAGATGGCAGCGCTTCTAAAACGGCGATATCTCAACCAGACATCTGTCGAACCGGACAGCGCGGCATTTGACGCCTGGTATGCGGCGCTGGGCGCCCAGCGTCATGCCAAGGTCGCCGGTATCTTCGTGCGTTTACTGTGGCGCGATGGCAAGGATGTGTACCTGAAGCATGTTCCCAGGGTGCTCCGTCTGCTTGCCAGCAAGTTGGAAAGCGAACCGGCGCTGGCTCCAATGGCGGAGTGGGTCACGTGTCATTTTCCGGATTACAAACAGCCCTTGCCGCCGCCAAAAGTCTGGGCGACTCGTGCGCTGCCCATCGGCCCTTAGCGAGCGCTGGACGACGAAAAGCTGCGGGCTATGCCGAGGATCAGGAATAAACCGGCCGACGTCGCCAGAACGGTTGGTAATCCGCCCGGCCCAACCACGTCCATCATGGTGCCGGACAAGGGCGGGCCACTCAAGCTACCCATCGCATAAAGCATGACGAAGAGGCCATTGGCGGCGGGCAACGCCCCACCTTTGAAACGCTGTCCGAGCATGGCAAGGGATAGGGTGTAAAGGCCGACAAAGACGCCACCCCAAATAAAGACAACCGGCCAAAGGAGCCAAGGTGTGGACAGCATCCAGGGAAGGGCGAGAGATCCTAGCAATCCAACTGCGCCGCAGGCCATCAACAGCATACGCCGGTTGACTTTATCGGCAATGAAACCCAGTGGAATTTGAAGCGCGACCGTACCGGCGATGGCCACGGATAGCAGAAGTATCGAGGTGTCCTGGTCCAGGCCGTTTCGGATGCCGTAAATCGGCAAGAACGACAGGATTGCTGAATCCATCAGGCCGGAACAGAACACGGCGGCGAACAGAGTGGGGGCGGCCAACAATATCTGCCATCCACTGCTTTCGTGGCTGACTTCAATCGTCGGAATGCAGTCCCTGGCCCAAATAAGCGGGATGGCGGCGAAGGTTATACTTCCAGCAAGAAACAGGAACGGGGTCCAACCGTCGGTGCCTATGAAAGTAAGCAACAGTGGTCCGCCGGCGAATCCCAACCCCAGCATTGTTGCGTAGATACCCGTCATCAAGCTGCGGCGCTCCTCCTTCACCACGGCATTGAGCCAAGTTTCGCTGACCACCCAGTGAACTGCCATTCCAAGGCCGGTCAGAAACCGTAAGGGGAACCAGGCGGCAAGATAGGGTAGAGCAGGCATTGCCAGATAACTGACGATGATCAAAGCAAACCCGGCCATCAGGATGGGGAACGTGCGCAGATGTCGCATGGAGCGCGGCAGAACCCAGGCAACGAACAATGTCGCCAGAATGGGAGTCGCCGAATTCAACCCGATAACGGTGCCAGAAACACCCTGCTTTTCCAGAATTAAAGCTATCAGTGGGATACCGGTGCCAAAGGTCAAGCCAGCGGCAAGGATGCTGGCCATCAAGGCGATAAGGCCGCGCCGCTGCTGTGACGTTGTCAGCTTGACCGGATCCGGCGTTGCCGTGACAGGCGTGTGCGGTATGGGGTCATGTGGAAAGGGGCTGCTCATGGAGGTGGAACTACCAATGTGATAAATCTTGATTAAACGTCCATTCAGCAAACTTAGTCGGTTTTCTGCGGCGCTGTCACTAGGCGGATTGAAAAGTAGCTTCGAACCGTTCCAATGCAGATGACGGGATATCCGCGCTGTTGTATCAAGACCGGCTATACGGACTTTGACGGTTTTCCTGTTTCGGGGTTTGTCGGCTTCGACAGCAGGGCATGGAAGGATCTTAAGCGGAATGCCAAAGCAAGAACATCGGGCGGACTTTGCCACAGTGGCGCTTTGGGCCATCAACCTGGCCCGACCACTGAACGGAATGAATGCCTGGATCGCAGGGCTCGACGCAAAGATGGCCGAGGCCGCCGGCTCCGGTGCGGATATTCTCGTTTTACCCGAGTACGTGAGTGAGCAGTGGTTGAGCTATGCACCGAACGATCTTGCGCCAACCGAGGAGATTGCCTGGATGGCCGATGAGGGTGAGCTTGCGTTGGATCACCTGAAAGCCTTGGCCGCGAAGCACGATATTGCGGTATTGGCGGGAAGCTTCCCGGCGCGTGCCGCGGGTGCGCGGAAGGATGGGCCGCCGTTCGTAAATCGCGCTTTTTTGTTCCTTCCAGACGGAAGGATGACCTTTCAAGACAAACTCTGCTTGACGCCTAGCGAAAAGAATCCGGATGCATGGAATTTGAACGTTGGTGCGGAGGTTACCTTTACTCAGTGGCGCGGCTTACGCATCGCCACGCTCATTTGTTTGGATGTGGAGCTACCCGCTTTAGCCAGCGCGATCGCAAAGCGCGAGCCGGATTTGGATTTGCTTTTGGTACCCTCTATGACCGAAAAGGAATCCGGTTACAGCCGGGTTTTCGGTTGTGCCAAGGCTCGTGCCGTCGAGTTACAAACAGCGGTCTGTGCGGTTGGTTCGATTGGCTCGGTCGCACCGGACGGATCCCGCCCCAATTTTTCCGGGGCAGCCGTTTTCCTGCCCTGCGAGGAGCCGCTTGGCTTCGATGGACGCTTTGCGGAGATTGCGGGGCGTGCCGATGCCGAGGACGACGGCCCTCTTCTCATCGCCAAGGATGTGCCGGTCGGTCTAATCCGGGAACTGCGCAAGGGCGGTGATGCCGAGGTATGGCCCGGCTCCTGGTCTGCGGAGCATGTTTCATTTGGAGAGAATTGATTTGTCATGAACGATACCAAGCCCGTGAACCCAGCCATCATTGCAGTCGCCATCACCGGATCCGTGCCGCGCAAAAAGGATACGCCGGCCATACCGGTAACACCTGCCGAGCAGATCGAGAGCACGCACGAGGCCTATGAGGTCGGCGCGGCGCTGGTACATATACATGTCCGCGACGATGACGAGAACCCGTCTTCGGATGCGAGACGCTTTGCGCAGGTCGCGGAGGGAATCCGACGGCACTGTCCTGACATCATCATCCAGTTTTCGACGGGTGGCCGGGGGCGTAGCCATGCCGAGCGCGGGGCCGCTTTGGTCTGGGGTCCCGACATGGCGTCGCTGGCAACCGGGTCGGTCAATTTTCCAAACATGATTTATGAAAATCCGCCGGCGCTGATCGACACCTTGGCGGCCGAGATGCTGGAACGCAAAATCAAGCCGGAGATAGAGATTTTCGATCTTTCAATGCTCTATAAAGCCGCTCAGATGGTTGATGCGGGGACTTTGGCCACGCCGCCCCATGTTCAATTCGTAATGGGAATTCAGAATGCTTTGCCGGTACGGCGGCAAACGCTGGAGTTCCTGTTGGCCGAACTGAGGGCGCTGATCCCCGATGCGACCTGGACGGCTGCAGCCATCGGGCGGCACCAGTTGCTGGTCAACGAGTGGGCGTTGGAGCTCGGTGGACATCTTCGCACAGGGTTGGAAGACAATATCCGTTGGGATAAAGACCGGTTAGCCAAGTCGAATGCAGAGTTGGTCGGGCGTGTCGCAGACCTTTGCCGCGCGGCGGGACGTGGGCCTGCCTCGGCCGTTGAAGCACGCGCCATCCTCGGTTTGCCACAGGTCGGCTAGGTCTAAAGCCAACGATCCTCCAGTCCGTAACCCAGATAGGCGGCGCGTAGGTAGAGTTTGCGCAAAGCTGGGAGGGGAAATCGCCGTAGTGGGCCACGAACGACGGCAGGCAGCTTGTCCTGGGTAATCGCGCCTGCGGCCAAATCCGCGAGCGCCTTCCCGGTCCAACTGCTCATGGCAACGCCGTTTCCATGGAAACCGAAGCCGGTCCAGGCTTTGTCCAGGCCGGGAACTGCGCCGACGTAAGGCACAAGGTCATAGGTTAAGCAGACGAAGCCGAACCAGAACCTCTCTGTCGGGACACCGGCCCATGCTGGGAACATACGCTCGAAGTCGCGGCGCAGGCGGCGATTCATCGCTTCGGAGCCTGCTGGAGATGCGTCGATCCCGCCACGCCCGCCAAAAAGAAACCGCCCATCCGGCAACAAGCGAAAGTAATGCAGCAGGCGTCGACTGTCATAAGCCATGAGATCACTGGTCCACCCCTGAGCCTTTTGCTCTTCGGGCGTAAGAGGGCGGGTCACCAGGATGTTCGACATAACCGGCATTGACCGCCCTGCCATACCGCTTGGCATGTTCTCGCTTCCGTAGCCGTTGGTTGCGAGAATTACCTGTTTGGCGAGGATTCGGCCTTTTGGCAGGGTCAACACGTGCTGGCTCGCTTGCTGGCTCCAGCCGATTACGGGACTATTCTGGTGAATGGCGGCGCCCGCAGCCAACGCGGCCGTAGCAAGGGCTCGTGCGTAGGCGAGGGGATGCAGTGCAAAGCCGCAGCCAATGAAAAGCCCGCCATGGAACTCGGGCCCCGCAACGCCAATCTCCGCCATCTCGTCACGGGAGAAGACCTGCATCTTCATTCCGAAGGTGTGGGTCATATACCGGGCTTCTTCACGTAATTCGCTCATGCGCCCAGGTTTGTGGGCCAAAGCCAGTTCACCCGCACTATGGCGATCTGCTTGAACATTCCGTGAGTCCAGGAATCCACGGACGTTCTCTACCGACTCGACCTGCGCCGCATAGAAACGGCGCATCTCCGTTTCGCCGTAACGCTTTTCCAGTTGTGGATAGGAAAGCCGCGTTGATCCGAGGCAGCAAAATCCGCCGTTGCGGCCCGACGCACCCCAAGCGGGCTCACCAGCATCAAGCAACATTACCTTCGCTTCATAGGTTTCTGCCAGGCGATAGGCCGCCCACAGGCCAGTGAATCCGCCGCCGATAACCGCGAAATCGACGCTGTGATCGCCCTCGAGTGAAGGGAGATCGACCGACAACGGTGTTGCGGTCGCTCGCCAGTGGCTATCCGGCGGTCGGGAAGGATCAAATGCGCTGGGGTGATAGATGCGACGAAGGTTCAAGTGGAGCTACCTGACGGCAAGGGTCCGAAAAGTAAAACCAACCTTACCGTTTCTCGTCGTCACCTGTCATCGTTTACGCCTGGGCTTCCAGTAAATCCCTTCGGCGTTGCGAAGTGCATCGATCCGTGCGATTGCCTCGACGACCTCCCTGTCACCCTTGGAGACGATCAAGGCGAGGAGGCTTTCCAGCAATGCCAGCGCCGAGGTCATGGAGGGAAAAAACTGAGGGCTCGCCGTCGGCGCCAGCAGCAGATGGTCGGCAAACTGTGCTACAGGGGCCGCCCGGCTATCGGTGACGATCACGCATCTGGCGCCCTGGCGCTTGGCGAAGGCAACCGCTTTTAGCGTTTCCTCTGCATAGGGTTGAACGGAGAGGGTGAGCAGCACATCGCCGTCACCGATGCGCAGCAACTCATCCATCACACTTCCGGTACTTTGGACGAGTGTGAGGTTTTCAAGCGCCAATCGCCCGACGAAGTGAAAATAGCCTGAAAGACCATTCAAAGCCCCAAGGCCCATGATGTAACTTCGGCGCGCGGATATGATGCTGGCTGCGGCGTCACCGATGACCTGCGGGTCGATTTGGCGGAACGCGCTTTCTATGTTGGCAAGTTGAGCCTTAGCCATCTCTGCAAGGACCGGCCCGCCGTCGCCTTGGCTGCCAACCTGCTGCAGCCATTCGGCGCGGGTTGCGAAGGTATCGGGGCCGGATCTGACAGCTTCCTGGAAGCCATGACGGAACTGTTCATAGTTATCAAAGCCGAGCTCGCGGGCTAACCTGAGCATGCTTCCGGGTGTGATACCAAACTTCTGGGCAAAGCCGCGCATCGAAGTGATCGCAACCTCTTCTGGCTGATCCAGAACGGCGCGTGCGGCCCGCTGCAACTGAGGGCTGAGGGCCGATTGTCGCGCGGCCAGAAGGTCGAGTATCTCGACTAATTGCATCATATAAATCTCTTGCTATGATAAAGCGTATGATCTAGAAGCTATCACGAATAAAACATTTGTTCCATTGTTTCTCTGACATGCTCTCAACTGAGTAGGGTTGGAGGGGGAGCGACAGGCGTCATGCAGCGTTATTCGGTTTTCAGCCTTGTGAGCAATGCACTCCGCGGCAATCAGCATTGGGAGCGCGCCTGGCGTGATCCCGACCCCAAGGAAGAATACGATGTGGTGATCGTCGGCGGCGGCGGGCATGGGCTGGCTACTGCTTACTATCTTGCCAAAGAGCACGGCATCAACAAGGTGGCTGTTCTTGAGAAGGGCTATCTTGGAGGGGGCAACGCGGGCCGGAACACCACAATTGTCCGTTCGAACTACATGATCGACGGCAACACCCAATTCTATGAACACTCTTTAAAGCTGTGGCACGGGCTCAGCCAGGACCTGAACTACAATGTCATGTTCAGTCCGCGCGGCTACGTGGCGCTGGCAACCTCCCAGGCGCAGATGGATGCCTCCGCCTTCCGCGCCAACTCGATGAGAATGAATGGGATTGATGCGGAGCTGTTGACGCGTGAGCAGGTACAAAAACTGCTTCCGTACTTGGATTGCTCGCCCAACGCCCGCTTTCCGGTGTACGGAGGCTTATGGCAGGGGCGTGCAGGCACTGCTCGGCACGACGCTGTCAACTGGGGCTTTGCGAGAGCCGCCGATTCCAGAGGCGTCGACATTATCCAGCAGTGTGAGGTTCTGGGATATCTGTGGGACGGCGGCCGAATCGTTGGCGTGGAAACGACTCGGGGCAACATTCGGGCAAAGAAAGTCGCACTCGCTGTTGCTGGCAGTACCACCCTGCTAGGCCAAAAGGCTGGTCTGGAACTGCCGATTGAAAGCCATCTTCTGCAGGCTTTCGTGACTGAGCCGATCAAACCGATGATTGACTACGTGATCGCTTATGGCACAGCGCATTTCTATATCAGCCAGTCTGATAAGGGCGGTTTGGTGTTGGGTGGCGATCTGGATGGATACAATTCCTACGCTCAGCGCGGCAATCTGCCGATAGTCGATGAAGTTCTGACCGTCGCCAAAGCACTTATTCCTGCCCTGTCACGGCTGCGGGTGCTCCGGCACTGGGCAGGTGTCATGGATATGTCCATGGATGGCAGTCCGATCATCTGCAAAGCGCCTGTTGACGGCCTGTACCTGAATTGCGGCTGGTGCTATGGCGGGTTCAAGGCGACGCCTGCTTCGGGCTTTGCCTTCGCCCATACAATCGCCAAGGACGAGCCATACGAAACCAATGCCCGTTTCACGCTTGATCGTTTCCGACGCGGGTATCAGATCGATGAAAAAGGCGCGGGCCCCACGCCCGGCGCGCACTAAGGAGGGACCAGCATGCTGCGACTAAAGTGTCCCCATTGCGGCGAACGCGATCACTCGGAATTTGCTTATGGCGGTGATGCCGGCGTGAAAATGCCCGCCATCGACAATGAAGATTTCGAGGCTTGGTACCAAGCGGTGTTTATCCGCAAGAATCCGCGTGGCCGCCACCTGGAGTACTGGCACCACGTACAAGGGTGCCGGGAGTGGCTGAAAGTCGAGCGCGATACAATGACTCACGAGATATTCTCCGTTGCCGCAGCCCGTGAAGTAGAGGAGGGCGCGCAGTGACCTCGCAGCCTTATCGCATATCTCAAGGCGGGAGAATCGATCGCTCCCAGCCACTATCGTTTTCATTCGATGGCAAAGCCTATGTGGGCTACGAAGGCGATAGCTTGGCCTCGGCCTTGCTGGCTAACGGCGTCCACCTGGTCGCCCGTAGCTTCAAGTATCATCGTCCGCGTGGAATCTATGGTGCGGGAGTTGAAGAGCCTAATGCCCTGGTCGCTTTACGTGAAAGCGGCCGTCACGAACCTAACGTGCGGGCAACAACCGCAGAATTGTATGATGGCCTATCGGCGCGAAGTCAGAACAACTGGCCGTCGCTGAAGCTCGACTTGATGGCCGTCAATGGTTTGCTGTCACCGGTATTTGGCGCGGGCTTCTATTACAAGACCTTCATGGGGCCGACCCGTAAGGCATGGATGTTTTATGAGCACTTCATCCGCAAGGCTGCGGGAATGGGCAAGCCGGGCCGCGAAGCCGACCCGGACCGCTATGAGAAAGGCCATCTGTTCTGCGACATTCTGATCGTGGGCGCTGGGCCGGCCGGAATCGCGGCTGCGTTGTTGGCGGGAAGCAGCGGTGCCCGGGTTATCTTGGTCGAGCAGGACCGGGAGTTGGGCGGATCATTGCTTGCCGATGCGGTTGGCAGTGCCGGCGATGTTTGGTTGGCCGAGCAAGTCGCAGCGCTGACTGCGATGAATAACGTGCGAATCATGCCCAGAACCTGCGCTTTTGGTGCCTATGACAATCTGACTTTTGGGCTGTTGGAGCGGGCCGCGGATCATCTCGCGGTACCCGATGCCTTGCAGCCGCGCGAGCGTTTCTGGACCTTGCGCTGCCGCCAAGCGATCATCGCGACCGGTGCGCTGGAGCGGCCAATCGTGTTCTCGCGCAATGACCTTCCTGGCATCATGTTGGCATCTGCCGCACGGACTTATGTCAATCGTTACGGCGTATTGCCCGGACGCAATGCCGTGGTGTTCACCAATAATGATAGCGGTTATGCGGCCGCCTTCGATTTAGCCGACGCAGGCGCAAATGTTACCATCGTTGACCCACGTCAAGACATTGGTCCCGATCTCTATCATGGAGCAGCGGAACGTGGCATCGACTTGCGCCCTGGACAGGCCGTTATCGAAGCGAACGGCGGCCAACACGTCAAAAGCGTTGTCGTCGGCGCCTATGATCCAGCTAGCGGTCAGGCAGGCGGGGCAACCGGTGCTGTAGCCTGCGATTTGCTTTGTTTGGCGGGCGGCTGGAACCCAACGGTGCATTTGGTTAGTCAACGCGGCACGCGACCGGCTTTCGACGAGGCGCTGGCGACCTTTATCGCTGACAGTGCGCCTGCCGGGTATCAGGTCGCGGGCGCAGTAACCGGGGATCTTTCTAGCAGTGGCGCTGTGGCAAGGGGTATCTCCGCAGGGCAAACTGCCGCCAAGGCTTGCGGTCAGGAGGGGCGGATAGAGGTTCAGACCCTTGATCCATCCCTGGGTGAAATTTGGACACAGCCCTTGTTGCCGATCTGGCAGGTCAGTCCTGCCAAGGGGAAAGCGACAAAGGCTTTCCTCGACCTGCAGCATGACGTTTCCACTTCCGATGTCGAATTGGCTCATCGTGAAGGCTATGTATCGGTCGAACATTTGAAGCGCTATACGACGTTGGGCATGGCAACCGACCAAGGCAAGCTGGCGAACGTCAATGCCTTGGCGATCATGGCCGGGCTACGTGCCGAAGCCATTCCCGAGGTCGGAACAACGACATTCCGACCACCATTTACACCTGTCACGATCGGTGCCTTAGCCGGTCAGGAAACCGGGCGGCACTTCCGTCCTATCCGCCGCACGGCGATGGAAGAGTGGCATCGTGCTAACGGCGCGGTCTTTGTTGAGGCGGGACTGTGGATACGTCCTTGGTACTATCCCCAAGAAGGCGAAGACCTGAACGCGGCATATCGCCGAGAAGCAGCTGAGGTCCGTAAGCGCGTTGGAATCGTCGATGTATCGACACTAGGTAAAATCGATGTTCAAGGGCCTGATGCCGGTGAGTTCTTGAATCGGGTTTACGTCAACGGCTTTGCCAAGTTACCGGTGGGTCGGGCGCGTTATGGCGCCATGCTGCGGCCGGACGGCATCGTCTACGATGATGGGACGACGTCACGGTTGAGTGAGGATCATTACTTCATGACGACCACGACGGCTGCCGCTGCAAAGGTCCTGTCCGAGTTGGAGTTCCTGCTGCAGACACAATGGCAGGATCTTCGTGTGCAGGTGACTTCTGTAACGGATCAATGGGCTGGAATGGCCGTGGCGGGGCCCAAGAGCAGGGCGTTGCTGGAAGACGCCGTTGAGGATATCGATTTGTCGAACGAGGCTTTTGGTCCGATGAGTGTCGGAACTGGTCGGGTCGGCGATATCCCTGTGCGTATCTTCAGACTGAGCTTCTCCGGTGAGTTGGCCTATGAAGTCTTTACGCCTTCGGGGTATGGAGAAGAGCTGCTTGACCGCTTGGTTCGGGCGGGTAAGCCGCATGGCGTGCTGCTCTATGGTCTCGAAGCTATGGGCGCACTTCGGATTGAGAAAGGCCACGTGACCCACTCCGAGATCGATGGACGTACAACCTTGGACGATATTGGCCTTGGCCGTATGGCCAGCAGTAAGAAACCCTATATTGGAAAGGTTTTGGCGCAGCGCGAAGGACTTGTCGACCCGAACCGACCCAAATTGGTCGGGCTGGAGGTTGTCGAGGAAGCTGACAGAATTGGCGGTGGTGCGCTGCTCTTCGGCGCAGCGGCCGTTAAGGAAGGGCACGGTGAGGGTCATGTGACGTCGGTCACATACAGCCCGCACAAAAGCCGTTACATCGGGCTGGGTTTCCTGGCTCGTGGAGATCAGCGACAGGGCGAGATCATAGAAGCTCATGACCCGGTTAGGGGACGTGTGACGAAGGTGAAGGTCGTCTCATCCGTTTTCTATGATCCAGAAGGGGAGAGGACAAATGCCTGAGGTGCGTTCGGCTTTGCAGAGCGGGTATCCAGCTCCGGGGCATTATGGTCCAGAGCACTTGCAGGGTGTGACCTTGCAGGAGGATTTGACTAGGGACCTCGTGCAGGTCACAGCCTGGACAACACAGCGCGCCGCTGTCGCCGCTGCCCTGGAAGAAACGCTCTCCATTGCGCCGCCAAAGAGCGGTGGCGTTGCCACCATGAAAGAGATGACAACCTTGTTCCAGGTTGGCCCCGGTCGCTATTGGGTGTCCGCACCGCGTGAAGCACGGCTGATGGACAAGCTATCGGCACGGATCGATAGCGACCTGGGGGCGGTTACCGACCTTGGGCACAGCCGCACCACTCTGCGGATTTCCGGCCCGGCGGCCCGAGACGTTCTGGCTAGAGGCTTTGCCATCGATTTGGATCCGACCCAGTTTGGGCCAGGTGCCTTCGCTCAGACGGTCGTGCACCATATTGGCGTCATGGTGCACAGGCCTGGAAACGATGAGGCATTGTTCGAATTATTGGTTCTACGCACTTACGCCTTAAGTTTTTGGGAATGGCTGTTCGATACGGCGCAAAGCTTTGGTTGCACACTGGAGGCGCGGAAGGTCTGATAGGGTGTTTGCAGCTATCCTTGAAAGACCTATATGACCGCGATTCTTACGGTTACGGTGAACCCCACTGTCGACCTGTCTTCCGAAGTGGAGACCCTGCGACCACATAGCAAACTGCGATGCGAGCCCTTGTGCCGTGAACCTGGCGGCGGCGGCATCAATGTCGCGCGTGTCTGTCAGCGGCTGGGGGCGCCTGCGACGGCTGTCTACACAGCAGGCGGGGCTACCGGCGCCATCCTCCACGACCTCCTCATGGGGGAATCGCTGGATGGAGAAGCGGTTTCGATCACAGGTGAAACGCGCGAGAGCTTCACGATTTTCGAGCAGAGTAGCCAGCGGCAGTATCGATTTTTGTTCCCCGGCCCCAATGTGAGCGAGGAGGAGGGGGCCGCATTGCTGTCCGTCATCGAAAATTGCGAGCCGGTGCCGGCGTTTGTCGTCGCAAGTGGCAGTATCGCACTTGGATTGGGGGAAGGTTTCTTTGCGAGGCTCTGCGCGCTTTCGAACACTCTTGGTGCGCGCTTTGTCCTCGATACCCACGGACCGGCGCTTCGGCGCGCGGTGGCCGCGGGTGGCATCGACATCTTAAAAGTCAACTTGCGTGAGCTGCGCGAGTTGACCGGTCGTAGTCTGGAGCGGGAAAGTGACCAGCTTGAAGCCGCACGCGGCCTCGCCGCCGACGGTAGCTGCAGGGTACTCACCCTCACCCTGGGAGACAGGGGTGCCTACGTAACCAGTCCGGAGGGAAGCTTTCGGGCGCAGGGCTTGACGATCAAGACCGTTAGCGCCGTGGGCGCGGGCGATAGTTTTCTGGGCGGTTTTCTTAGTCGGCTGTCTCGGGGAGACAGCCTCAAGGAAGCATTTCGTTGGGGGGTGGCGGCGGGCAGTGCGGCCTTGCTGACACCTGGAACCCAGCTTTGTGAAGCCGACGCCGTTAATGAACTGCTGAGTGCTGTTAAGGTGGTGCCGGTCTCGTTGCCGGCGTAGGATACAAACGCGATGCCCTTTCGGGGTTTGGCGGCAGGGTATTATCCTGCGGAAAGCGTTTGTTGCGTCATTTCCACAAAGATTGTTCTTACAGGCTGTAAGTGGATTGCCTCATGGTGGGTGTAACGCTTCGCAAGGCATCGGTTAGGGCACCTTCGACACCGCCTAGCTATGTCGCTTGCTTCGCCGGTGTTTTTACCGAAGCGGAGTGTTTGCGGTTGAGGGACTTGGTCGATCTCGATCGTCCGGAACCGGCGGCCACAAAGGCGGGTTACGCGCCGCTCGTTCGCCGCAGCACGATCGCTTGGGTGCCGGAGAGTCCTGCATGGGAGTGGACGGATAAACGGATGGCCACGCTGTTGGCCGACGCTAACCGCGAACATTTTGCATTTGAGTTGCTGGGATTTGAAGAACGACTGCAAGTTGCCCGCTATGAAGCCATTCGGCGCGGAGCCTTTGATTGGCATTGCGACCGGGCGCTTTCTGGGCTTGCAGCAAGCCGAAAGCTATCAATCACGGTCCAACTGTCGGAGAAAACAGAATATCGTGGCGGCAATCTGGAGTTCTTTGGGAACGGAAGGAAATGGAGAGCGCCACGCGAACGTGGAACCGCAATCGTTTTCGCGTCCTTTTTGTCGCACAGGGTGACGCCAGTCACTCACGGCGTGCGCCACAGTTTGGTTGGTTGGGCGCACGGGCCAGATTTTAGGTGAAGGTTTGTACCGTCAGGTCGCTCTATCCGGCCCCGGATCCTCATCGACTTTCGTAGAGTTCCCCTCGCGCAGCGTTTGTATGAAATCCACGGCGGTCAGGATCAAGACACCAACGACCACGACGGACAGATCGAAGAAGGGAACGGTATAGATGATGTAGACGAGAAAGCTGGCGAAAACCATGTAGGCAATGAATGCATAGATCACATCCTCGGACTGGCGTAGACGAGAAAGCAAAAAGATCGCGAAAGTCGTCCCACCGATGATGAGATAAAAGTGCATCTCGATGAACTTCATTAACTCTTGCATGGTCAAGTATCCTTCATCAGCCCAACAGTGTCCTGCACTCTATTCAGGCTTCTCATTGTCTGTTACCGCGGCATCCACGGTCTTTGCGAGCCAGCGCGCGACGCGCAGCAATCGAGCGTCATCGCCCCTACTTGCAACCAGTTGCACACCGAGCGGTAGCCCGTCGGGGCCCTGTAGCAACGGGAGCGTGATGCAGGGGAGGCCGCAGAACGTCCAAAGCGTAGAGAAGATTGGATCGCCGGTTTTACCTAACCCATTCGGAGCCTGCCCTGGTGTTGCCGGCGTCAGGATGGCGTCAAAATTCTCGAACAACTCATCCAGGCCATTTCGTAAAGCTTTGCGGCGATCCAGGCCTCGATTGTAATCCAAAGCCGTTACCTTATGCCCTTCCTCGATCATATCGCGAAGCGTTTGGGTAAGTTGGTCCCGGCCTTTCTCGTAGAAGGGGTTTAGGTTCTTGGCAAGGTCGGCGACCATGATCCGGCGATGGTGGAGATCCGCTTCACCGTAAGCGTCACCCAGTTCCACCTGGACGCTGGTATCGCCCAACAAGGCAGCCAGTTCTTCGAAAGCCTCCTTGGTGTAGTCCTCGGCTCGATCCCAGAAAGGGGACGGCACGAAAGCTAGGCGTGGCGTTACGGGCGGCGCTTCACTCGCTACGCGCAGCAGAGGCGGCGGCGCTTGGGCCGTCATGGCTGGATCCGCGGCATCAAATTGCATCAAAGTCTGCCCGAGTAGTGCGCAATCCTCGACGCTTCTGCCAAATACACCAACGGTGTCGAAATGTCCCGAACCGGGCAGCACGCCCTTACGGGAAATCAGACCGAAGGAAGGTTTGTAGCCGTAAACGCCGCAGTACGACGCTGGACGTACGACCGAACCGTTGGTTTGCGTGCCAATTGCCAGTGGTGCCATGTAGGCGGCCACTGCCGCTGCCGACCCGCTTGAAGAGCCGCCCGGCGTGTGGTCCGCGTTGTGCGGGTTCCGGGTTTTGCCCGGCCCAAACACCGCAAGCTCTGTGGATACGGTCTTACCTAGAACGATGGCACCGGCTGCTTTAAGAACGGAAACCAGGGTTGCGTCTTCAAACGGGCGCCGTCCAGATTGCAAGACAGTTCCGTTCTCGGTTGGTAAATCCCTGGTATCGATATTGTCCTTCAGTGCCACAGGCAGTCCATGCAGCGGTCCGAGGGGTAGTCCATGTTGCTTGCGCTTATCCGCAGCCTCGGCTTGCCGCAACACGAAGCCTACATCGAGGTGTGCCCAAGCCTGTACATCCGGATCGACGGCTTGGATGCGGGCAAGATAGGCTTCCGCCAGTTCGGTAGCTTTGAGACTGCCGTCGCGAAGTTGCGCAGCAGCGTCACCGGCACTTAGACCCAGCAGGGCCTCTTTCGCCGAACTTTTGGCGCTTGAACCGATTGTCTTGCTCGTAGCACTGCTATTCTCAGTCATTGTGCGATCAGCCTCCGCCCGTCGAGTAGACAGTGTTGGGCAGCCAAAGCGCGATGCCTGGGAAAACATAAAGCAGAACCATACAAATCAGCACCAAAGCGAGATAGGGCATCACACCCTTGAATATATGGACCAGCTCCACGTGCGGCGGCGCGACACCTTTCAGGTAGTAAGCGGACATCGCCATGGGCGGGGTCAAGAACGACGTTTGAAGGTTAAGCGCGACCAGTATCCCGAAAAACAGTGGATCGATCTCAAAATAGTGGACCAGGGGCAGGAAGATCGGCACGAAAATAATAATGATCTCCGACCACTCGAGCGGCCAACCAAGCAGGAAGATGATGATCTGGGCAATAATTAGAAAGAAGATCGGAGACAGATCCAGCCCGATCACGAACTCCTGGATGAGTTTGTCGCCGCCAAGAACCGAGAACACGGAAGAGAACAGCCAGGAACCGACGAACATCCAGCACACCATCGCGGACGTTCTCACTGTCAGGTATACCGACTCCCTCAGTCTTTCCCAAGTCAGCGCCCGATAAGCAAAGGCAAGGACCAGGCCGCCCAAGGCACCAGCCGCCGCCGCCTCCGACGGCGACGCCCATCCAAAGAGGATCGCACCGAGAACCGAAAGGATCAGAAGTGCCAGAGGCACGAAGGAGGTGAGCATCAACCAGAGAATCTGCTTCTTATCCACGCCTTCGACTTCTTCATCGGAGAGGCGAGGCGCAAGCTTGGGGTTCAACCAGGCACGCGTCACGACATAGATCATGTACATGCCTGCAAGCAGAAACCCTGGGAAGATGGCACCAGCGTATAGCTGGACGATGGAGACGCCTGATGCAGCCGCATAAACGATCAGCATGATCGAGGGTGGGATCAAGATGCCTAGGCAACCACCGGCGCAGATCACGCCCGCCGCAAAAGAGGTATCGTACTTGGCCTTGAGCATGGCCGGAAATGCCAGCAAACCCATCAGCGTTACAACAGCACCGATGATGCCGGTCGCCGTTGCAAAGAGCGCACAGGTCGCCAAGGCCGCGACGGCCATGGAGCCGGGCATCGAACGGGCGGCGACCTGGATGGAATAGAAGAGGCGGGCAACGATGTTGGCCCGCTCGACCACATATCCCATAAACAAGAACAACGGTATCGCCGTTAGAACGTCACTCGACATGACCTCATAGGTTTTCGAGGTGATGAGGAAAGAGAGGCGTCCCACGACGCCAGGATCGAGTATGGATGACATGTAGGAGGGATCGTAAAAGGCATAAACACCGAATAGGACGCCCATACCCATGAGTGTAAAACAAATGGGAAACCCGAGCAAAATGACCAGGATGAACATGGCCAACATCATTACCGCGACTTGGGGGTCGGTCATTGCGGCTTACCTCCCGATGCGGCGTCACCGGTTATCTCTGGGCCGCCTGTGCTGACAAGAACCACGTCTTCATGCTGGTGCAGCAGCATGGTTTCCATTTCCTCCACATCATGAAGCCGATCGGGCCACGCGCCGTCCTTGATGCAAATGATGCAGCGTAGGACCTCCGCGATACCTTGCATAAACAGCAGGACAGCCGCGATCGGGATGATTGATTTGAACTGTGCGATAGGGACACCGGCAGGGCTGTTAATCGACACCTCGCCTGTACCCATGTTGAAACCCCAGGATTGTGCGGCGTACTGTGCGCCGACGATGATCATCGCGATAATGCCAGGGAAAAACAGTACGAAATAAAGCGTTATCTCGATGATGGCCTGAACTCTGGGCTTCAGGAGTCTGAAAATAACATCGCCGCGAACGTGGCCGTTCCGAGACAACGTGTAGGCGCCCGCCATCAAAAACAGCGCCCCGTACATGATGTAACTCAGATCAAATGCCCAGGCCGTTGGGGCTCGGAAGAGCTTCCGAACAATAATCTCGTAGCTTACGCCCAAGGTCATTACCAAGACACACCAAGCGAATGCCTTGCCTGTCCAGGCGCTGAATTTGTCGATTGAGAAAAGGAAATCACGCATGCGTTCCCATCCGTTCGCGTTGTCGGGTGGTGTTCGTAATGCGCCGCTTCTGGCTAAGCTTTGGAGCGTTCCAACGACAATCCAGAATACGAGCATTCACGGGTGCTTAAGGGCGGCACCGGAGCGCCGCCCTATCAGCGTTATGCGATTTAGCTCATTACTCCAGGATCAGAAGTTAATCTCACCCGGGAAGTAATGTTTGAAGGCCAGCTTATAGTCTGCTGAGTTGATCAGATCGTAGAAGGCGACCCGATGTGACCATTCGCGCTGGGAGTCCACAACTTTCTTGAAGAAAGCGTCCTTGTTCAATTCTTCAAGAACCTTATCCCAAGACGCTAGCTGTGCCGCCATCACGGAATCCGGCGTGCGGTGCACCTTGACACCAGCCTCGTTGATCAGCTTCTGCAGATCGTTCGAGTAGTTATCCATGGCCGTTGCATAGTTTGAGGTGTTGGCTGCTTCAGCCGAATACTCAAGAATCTTCTGGTGCTCTTCCGGCAGAGATTCAAAGCGTGCCTTGTTGAAGATGATTTCGAAGAATTCTGCAGCTTGGTGGTAAGAACCCATCATGTAGGTCTTCGAAACGTCCTGAGCGCCAAACCGGCTATCGGACGTCGGGTTGTTGTACTCAAAGGCTTCGATAACGCCACGCTCCAGGGCTGGCACGATTTCGCCGCCCGGCAACTGAGTCACCTGCAGGCCCATACCCTGCATGATGTCCGTAGCCAAGCCAACGGTACGATACTTGAGGCCTTGGAGATCGTCTGCGCTCTTGATTTCCTTCTTAAACCAACCAAGCGGCTGAGTCGGCATCGGCATGCAGAAGAACCCAACAAGGTTCAAGCCGAGGATATCCTGCACCAGCTCTCTGTATAGCTCTTTACCGCCGCCCTTGTGAATCCAGGCCAGAATTTGCGAGGCGCTGGCGCCGAACACAGGACCGGTTCCAAAGAGGGATGCTGCTTTATGCTTGCCGTACCAGTAAGCGGTAACTTGGTGCCCGCCATCCAGAACACCATTATGAACGGCGTCTTGGACCTGGAACGCGGCCACAACCGCACCGGATACAAGGTATTCGATCTTGAGGCGACCACCGGCCATATCCTCGACGCGCTTGACGTATTCTTGCGCCATTTCATTGAAAATATCCGCCGCACCCCAGGCACCTTGCATGCGCAACGTTACGGTCTGAGCCCGTGAAACCTGCGGAAATGCGATGCTGGCGGCAGCGGCTGCACCGGCAACGCCAGCGCCCTTTAGAAACTTACGACGATCTGGCGTTTGAGCCTTTTCTTCTGAAACCTTAACCTTCTTTTCGGAGACCTTTGTCATGCTTTCCTCCCGAAATGCGTGCGTTAAGAGCCAGCCCGTTCTTTTTTTGCTTAATGACGGGTCACAACTCTGCTTACAGAAAAACAGCGTAGGGGGTGGTATCTAGGACTGCAAGTCAAAGTACATGGCATAAATCGAAAGTGATGATTATCGCAGGGGCGAAATAACCTTTCATCCAATCACAGACTGCAGATATTTGCGTTCTTGTGCTGTGGCAAAAAAGCAACAATTCTAATAATTGAATTGATGCGGGCTGTTAGCTGTTACCCAATAGATGATGAAAAACCTTGAAAAATGGCGAAATCATTTAACAGCTGTTCTGGACAAGATGACCAGTCGCGCGTGATGTATTTGTCATAATTTTCCTGTAGAAACATGAAGATACCGGCATCAATGCTAAGCACCGGTGTGCGTCGTTAAAACGCAAAATTTGTTCGGAAATATCCTTCGTATGCCGGGACATAGACGGAATTATCGCTAGTCGTAGGTCTTCGTTAATCGCTTGATACAAAAATCAGCGCTATGTATCGTTTTGTAAGGTTCTGGCAACCTAACAAGGGGAATGAGACGTGAAAAAGCAATTTTACAGAGTATCTGCCGCAGCCGTAGCGTTGCTCGTGGGTATGGGAGCAACCGGCGCGCAGAGTGCAACGCTGAGTGAGGCGATTGCTCAGGCATTGGGTTTTAATCCACGCATTAAAGCAGCAGACAGCAACCGGGAGGCAGTCAATTACGAGTTGCGTCAATCCCGTTCATTCTATCTGCCACAGGTTGATGCGACCGCGGGCATAGGTGTCGCGTCGATCAACGATTCGATCACCCGGAGTTCCGGAACAGACGACTACAGCACGATGCAGCCGGAGGAATACGGCATTATTCTCCAGCAGCGTTTGTTCGATGGCTTCGAGACCGACAGCCTAGTCGCTCGCGATAAAGCACGGTTCAAGGCGGCCAGCCGCAGGGTCTATGAGACTTCGGAATTTTTGGCGCTGGATGTGACTGAATCCTACCTCAACGTCGTCCGTGCACAGAACTTGTTGGCTTTGGCCGAGGAGAACGCTCGGATTCACGAGGCAATCCTCGATTCCTTGCGCCAGCGGGGCAGTGGCGGCGTAGGCAATCGTGCCGACATCGACCAGACGGAAGCGCGTTTGTTGCGCGCCCGTTCCGTCGTCGAGGATACGGAGAACAGCCTTCAGGATGCTCGCGCCTCCTATACGGCGCTCGTCGGTGAGCTGCCACCTGCGCTTGACGCCCCGGGCTGTCCGACCGGCAGCATACCCCCGGGTGAAGCCGAAACGTTGGCTCAATTAATTGCCCAGAACCCGACATTGAGGGCTTTGGATGCCGACGTGGAGGCCAACGACGCCCGTGTCGACCTTTCTGAGTCTCCGCTTTATCCGCGGTTGTCGGTTGAGGCGAGTTCAACCTACCGCGACGACCAAGACGGTGCGGAGACCTGGGAGTGGGATAATCGCGTCATGCTGATGATGCGCTGGAATCTTTACAGCGGCGGTCGCGACGTTGCTGGTAAACGTGAAGCGGTGGCGCGTCTTGGACAATCGAAGTTCGAACGCAGCGTCGCGTTGCTGCAGGCTGAGGAAGAAACCCGGCAATCGTGGAACGCGCTGCGTGCATCGCAACGCCGCACCGGACTGTTGACTGACGCCGTTGGCTCGTCGCGGGCAACCCGTGATGCCTACCGTGAACAGTTCCGCGTCGGCAATCGAACGCTCCTTGATGTGCTGGATGCGGAAAACGAAGTCTTCGTGGTCAGCAGCGAGTTGGTGGATTCACAAACGGTTGAGTGTTTCCAGCAGTATCGTATCCTCGCGCTGACGGGTGGTTTGCTCAGGTCGGTCGATGTTGCCGCGCCAGCGACGACCGATGAAACGCCACCTTCGTTTGAAGACACTATCTTAGTTGAGTAGTCGAAAGGCGGGTCCTATTGGCTGACCAGGCGAGCAATTCCCTGGATTTGTTTGGAGGCGAGGCGCCGGATGCGAATGCTCCGGCGCCTGCCGACACTTGGGTGCTGGACCTTGGCGACCTAATTGCTGACGCCCAAGGTGAGATCGTTGTGGCGGAAACCGCGGGAGCGCATCTTACCATCACCGCCAGCGCGTCCATTTCGGCGACAGGCTTGGCTGAAGCGCATACGACGAGCGCCGGTTTCGATGTAGATGGCTACAATTTTGTCCGTTTCGACAACGGAATTACACTCTATTACGAAGATGGGATGGATCTGTCCCTTCTCGCTCAACACGGCACAACTGGCTGAGATAGCGTTCTCACACCTGTTTCCTTGTTTCACCTTAGTTAATGTTCTCAGTTGCGGATCAGGCGCCGAGCGCTGGGACACGCGCGGCAGCTTTTGGTGGTGCAAACCAGGCAATGTAATTCGGCGGCGTTTCCGCCCGACGCTGCAAGCGGATGAAACTGATTTCCGTTGCGGTTAATTTGCCTGGCAGAAGCACAAGCGCCTGGCGGACTGAAAGTTCCGTCTGGCCGGTCACCAAGCCATCCCAGAAGCGGGCGAAGGATTGGCCCATTTGCAGCCGTAGCAATGACCCCAAATCCGCGCCGACCAACGTCCTTCGTTCACGTCCTAGCCAATTCAGAACAGATGCGTTGCAGTCTAGAATCGTTGCCTGCGCCGAAAGAAGAACGCCGGGGCAGGGGGTCAGGTGAAATACGTCAAGAACCTCGGATGACGGCTCATCTTTCTTGCTGGCTTTCTTGAGCGAACTTCCTTCCATACTGCCGAATGCAAGGCGGGCCAGACAGTCGAGCATGCAAACGCCTCTGAGGTAAGCCGTCAGATTGCCGCTCACATAATCCCTGCTCATACGGCCAATGAGCGGACCAAGTTGCCGCTTCTCAATCCTTGCCACCTCTTCGAGGTACTCCCAAAAAACTTCTTCCAGACGAATGGAGGTTCGCTTTTTCCTGAATTGTAACGTCCGCGTGCGCGTCGTTAAGGAGCGGACCGGGGCACGCTGCGGTGCTGCGTGAGGAAACCCGCCCCTGTCCGGGGGAGTTGCTTTGGGGGGCACTGTCACGGAGTTAGCCATATCAGTCCGATCGATAAAATTCATTTAAACAAGCATAATATATTATGTCGCATTTAGTAAACAAAGTATTGTCCGCCTTCCGATTCCACGTCAAAGTGTCGTCGAATACAAATTAAGACTGTGGGAGAGGTGTGCGCAGCGCGCCCGAAACGGGAGATAAGAAGATGTCGGAAAAGTTGACACAGATCGCTCAGAGTGAAACGGCCCTCATATTGACGCCGCCAGCTGCTGGAGAGGTCATTCGGGTTGAACTCTCGGATCAACCGTTGCAGTTCAATTTCAATATCGATCAAGCGACTTTTTCGATCGAAGGCAACGACCTTGTGATTACTTTTGCCAATGGCGGTATGATCATTGTCGAGGACTATGTGGTCGACGCGCCTTTAGGCGTCGGTTCAATCATTCTTGCTGATGGCACGGAACTGGTTCCCGCAGAAGTCGGTGCCCGGCTTGAAACGGCGCAGACGATCGAGCAACCGGCGGCTGGTGAGACCATCAGTCTTCTCGTCGAACCAAACCAGGCTTTCGTCTTCAACTTCGACCCGGCTTCCGCAACGATTCAGATTGATGGCGATAACCTGATTTTGGTGTTTGCCGATGGCGGCCAGATCGTATTGGAGAATTATTTCGCGCCAACTCCCGGCAGCGAGTTTACGCCTTTCACGCTTCTCGCGGACGGTAGCCCGCTGTCTGGCGATCTTATCGCGGCGCTGGCAATTCAGCCTGCTGCCGGACCGGCCGCGCCGACGGATCTGACGACGCCGCAGCCGAGTGATAACCCACAGGGCGGCGGCGGTGAATTCGAAACCCCCGGAACGACGCTGTTGGCGGGTGAGAATCCGTTGAATTTGTTGGGCCCGGAGCATGAGGACCAGGGCGTTCCGCCTTTGCCCATCGACGACCAGCTTCCGCTGCCTGAGGAAGAGCTGCCGGTCAACTTGCCGCCCGATGCTATCGATAACGACTACGTGGCGGACGAAGACAATCCCATCAACGGCAACATCGTGACCGACGAGACCGGTGACGGCGTTGACAGCGATCCGGACGGCGACACGCTGACGGTGATCGCGGTTGACGGTGACGGCGGCAACGTCGGCACGCAGATCGCGTTGGGCAATGGCCTGCTGACGGTAAACGCCAACGGCACCTACAGCTTTGACCCGAACGGCGGCTACGAGAGCCTGGGCGTGGGTGAGTCGACCAGCGAGAGCTTCACCTACACGATCAGCGACGGCAACGGCGGCACGGACACGGCGACGGTGACCATCGTCATCAACGGCGTGAACGACGCTCCCGACGCCATCGACAACGACTATTCGACCGATGAGGATACGCCGGTGGGTGGCAACATCGTGACCGACGAGACCGGTGACGGCGTCGATAGCGATCCCGAGAACGACACTTTGACGGTGATCGCGGTTGATGGTGACGGCGGCAACGTCGGCACGCAGATCGCGTTGGGCAATGGCCTGCTGACGGTAAACGCCAACGGCACCTACAGCTTTGACCCGAACGGCGGCTACGAGAGCCTGGGCGTGGGTGAGTCGACCAGCGAGAGCTTCACCTACACGATCAGCGACGGCAACGGCGGCACGGACACGGCGACGGTGACCATCGTCATCAACGGCGTGAACGACGCTCCCGACGCCATCGACAACGACTACTCCACCGATGAGGATACGCCGGTGGGTGGCAACATCGTGACCGACGAGACCGGTGACGGCGTTGACAGCGATCCGGACGGCGACACGCTGACGGTGATCGCGGTTGACGGTGACGGCGGCAACGTCGGCACGCAGATTGCGCTGGGCAATGGCCTGCTGACGGTAAACGCCAACGGCACCTACAGCTTTGACCCGAACGGCGGTTACGAGAGCCTGGGCGTGGGTGAGTCGACGAGCGAGAGCTTCACCTACACAATCAGCGACGGCAACGGCGGCACGGACACGGCGACGGTGACCATCGTCATCAACGGTGTGAACGACGGCCCGTCCATTTCCGCAACGGCGACCGCAGTCGTCTCGGAAGAGGGATTGCCCGGCGGTATTCCGGACACGGTCGGCACGGACGATACCACCGACTCAATCACGGCCAACGGTTCCTTTACCGTTAGCGACCCGGATGGCGATGCCTTGACGGTCGTCTTCAACAGCGCGCCGGCAGACGGGTTCCTGACGGTCGATGGCGTGGATATAAACTGGAGCGGCGTTGGCACGCAGACTTTGACCGGCACCGGTGGCGGCACGACGATCACTATCACGATCGACAATACCGGCGCATATACGGTGGCGATTGACGGTCCGGTGGATCACGCAAATGGTGCGATCGAAGACGACCTCGACTTCAACGTCGGCGTGCTGGTTTCCGATGGCAACGGCGGCAGTGCGACTGGCACCCTGACGGTGACCATCGAAGACGACATGCCGATCCCGAGCGCCGACTTCCTGTTGGCGGACAATGCGCCGGGAACCTACAACGGTGATATGGGACTGCAGTTCGGTGCAGACGACGGTGCCGTAGGTGGTCTCACGGTGACGGGTCTGCCGACCGGCTTCACGGCCAGTGCGGTCTCGGAGAATCTGGACGGATCCTACTCGACCACCATTACGGGCGATAACGGCTCCGAATTCGAACTGACGGTGTTCAGCGATGGCACATACAGTTTCGAGGTGGTGAATATCCTGCCGCCGGTCGAAACCTTGCTGTCATTGACCAATCTACCGAACTCCGGTCCGCATGCGCCCGCGTACGAGAACATTGTTGGTGATTTCGGCCTGATCTTCGAGGGCGACAAGGACATTACGAATAATGGCGGTGCAGCCTTCATTGCTGATAGTGACGGCGCGAACGTTTCTGGGCAGGGTGTTGGCGTGTTCAACAACAACGTGAACACCAATGAGGCGCTCAGTATCAAGTTCGCCGATCCGGCAAGTCTTGGCGACACCACGGTTATCGGTGATACGACGCCAATTCCGGTAACCATCGCCGATATTTCCACGATTGTTGTTTCGCAGTGGAGCGCCGGTGAAGACCTGATCATTAAAGTACTGAAAGACGGCGTCGTGCTGGATGAGGGCACCGCAACGGCGGGTTCACCGCTCGGCGGTGACGTGGCGCTCGATATCGTCGGCCTTGACCCAGCAAACTATCCTGATGGCATCGATCAGATTCTGATCATCGGCTCCTCCGGCAGCACGAACCTGAAGGTCGTGGGCTTGGGCATCATCGAGTCCGATGCCGCCAGTGACCAGACGTTCCAATTCGACGTGGTCAGCACCGACCGGGATGGCGACAGTGCAACCTCGCCCTTGACCATCACCGTTGATGGAAACGGCGATGGGATTGCCCAAATCAACGGAACGAGTGGTGAAGACCATCTGGTGGGCGGCAGCCTGGCTGATCTCATCACCGGTTTTGCGGGTGCGGATACCTTTGTTGGCCAGGGTGGCGACGACGAGATCACTCTCGGTGTCGATGCCTCGACCAATGACAATGCCTCCGACACGGTGGTCATCGGCGTCGGCGATGGGGTCGATACGATCTACGGCTTCGATGTCAGCGACCCGGCCGGCACCGGCGACTTCCTTGATGTCTCCGAGCTCTTCACCGATCCGGCGGGCTTTGTCAGCTTCGACGGCAGTGCCGACGTCAACGGTGACGCAATCAATGACTACGTGGTCAGCGTCAGCGCCGACGGCGGGCCGGCTGTGCAGGTGGCCATCCTCGATGGCGCAAGCCTCTTCAACAGCACGGGCAATGCAGCGGCGGATCTGGCGGACAACGTCAGCGCGAATTCGCTGGTATAAGGTTCTTTCCTCGCCCTCGGCAGGTCAGCCAAGGGTTCAAGTCGAGAAGGCCGGTTTTCCCAATAGGGGAGCCGGCCTTTTTCGCTATCAGGGGTGAGGGGTGTCAGGAAAGACTGTGCCGTAGAGATCGTACAAGAAGAAAAAGAAAAGGCTCCAATGTTGGAGCCTTTTTCTTGGTTACAAAGCGTAGAGCGTTAGTTGACTTGCTTCATACGCTCATAGGACTTGCGACGCCATTCGGCATCGTTAGCGATGTCTTTCAAGGTTACCTTTTCCTCAGTTTGCTTACCCTGCTCCAGAACCAAAGGCTCCTTCACGGGTGCAGGGGCGGTAACTGCTTCTCTATCATTGTTAGCAGGCCCAGAGCATCCCCAAAGGAATATGCTTCCTGCAATCAACACTGACTTACACGTCATCTGCACATCTCCCTGTGCATATTTTCGTATTTGAATGTATATTACAGTTGATTATTAATCATTTATCAAGTGTTTCTAATCATCTTTAGAAAGAAAAATATTTAAATAAATTGAATCATACGATGCCTAAGATTTACTATCTTGGGCTTGGAAAGTGAGATTTGGAGATAAGGGGCGGAAGCGTGCGAGCTGGACGACTGGGATTCCAGAAGTTGGTGTTGGCCACCGAGCTTGCCGTGATTTTTGGCGGTCTTCTCGCTTTTGGAATTGGTCACTCTTGGATAGAGCAGCCGGAACTGGGGGATGCCCTGGATGAAATCGGAACTCTCGCGAGCGGCCTGGCCGATGAGGGAGGCCGCTTGCTGAAAGAGCTGACGGCTGACGGTGATGATGCGGCGAATTAAGCAGGCGCCTCGACTGCAAAATGACACGTTACGCTGTAACTTGATGTGAGAGAGATGGAACATTCCGTATGGATCAGGCCGACGTATTGAAAGCTATTGGGGCAGATGCTGATAGGAATGTAGCCGGCCAAAGCGCCGATAGTCCGGTCATGAGTGCCGGCATCGCTCTTTCCAAGCTTGCCGGTCGGCCGGTTTCGCCCTTGCAATTGCGTCATCATATGGGTGAGCGCAACGATTTGGAGAGCTTGGGCCGCAGCCTCAAGGCTATTGGGTTGCCTGCGAGTATCTCGCGGGCCCGCAAGCTTCAAGCGATAGCGCCTAGGCACTTTCCCTGTTTGCTCGAACAGCAAGACGGCAAGGCTTCGGTTCTCCTGCGTTTCATTACCCGCACACGGGTTCAAATTTGGAATCCAGAATCGCGAATGGCCGAGGTTGTCGAATGTGACGAACTTGCCAAGTCGTTCACCGGCCGCTTTCTGGTGGTTGGTGGAGCAGGCGAGGCGGGTAACCGTTTTGAACTGGCGGCATCGGCCAGCCGCCGTGGCTGGTTCTGGCAAACGCTCAGATCATTCTGGCCGGTTTACGGCCACGTCATTATCGTCTCTTTCCTAATCAATTGCTTCGCACTGTCGATCCCGCTTTTCGTTATGAACGTTTATGATCGGGTCGTGCCAAACCAAGCTATTGCGAGCTTATGGGCGCTTGCAATAGGCGTCATTCTGGCGTTGTCATTCGATTTCCTGTTCCGCAATTTGCGCAGTTATTTCATCGATCACGCAGGGCGCACGGCCGATAGCGTGATTGGATCCCGTCTAATGGGCCAGCTCTTATCGCTGCGGCTGAAAGAGCGCCTCGGACAGGTCGGAACTTTCGCCAACTCCTTGCGGGAATACGAGAACATTCGCGAGTTCTTCTCTTCCAGCACGATCAGCGTGCTGGTCGATCTGCCATTCGTGCTGTTGTTCATTCTGGTTATATATCTGATCTCGGGTCCCTTGGCTTTCGTGCCTCTGGCGGCACTTCCTTTGGTTCTGTTGTTCTCGCTTTTACTCCGGATCCCGATGCGCAGGTTGACGGAGCGGAACCTGCAGGACGCCGGCACGCAGCACGGCGTCATTGTCGAGGTGACGGCCGGGTTGGAGACCATTAAGTCGAGCGGCGCCGAAAGCCTGTTCATGGATCGTTGGGATCGTGCCATCGAACGAAGCTCCGAGACCTCGCGGCAACTACGTTTCTACTACACTGTTTCAACGGCCTTTACGCAGTTTTCGGTGCAGATGGCGACGGTTGTCATCATCGTCTGGGGCGTCTATCTGATCAAAGACAATCAAGTCTCCGTCGGTGCTCTGGTCGCCGCTACCATTCTGACCGGTCGGTCGCTGGCCCCGCTTGGCATGATGTCGAACATGCTGTTGCGGCTTCAGCAGTCACTGTCTTCCTTGAAGCGGCTGAATGCCTTCATGAAATTGGAATTTGAAGATTACGGCGCCGGGCGCCTTTCATCGATCCTGGAAGAAGGCGGGTTGGACATGCGCCAGGTCGTCTTCAGTTATCCCGACGCCAAGCGTCAGGCGCTCAATGGCGTGAGTTGCCGCATCCGCCCGGGCGAGAAGGTCGCAATATTGGGGCGCATCGGTTCAGGCAAGAGTACGGTTGCTCGGATGATGGTCGGCCTTTATGACCCCGAAGAGGGCAGCATCTCGCTCAACGGCATCGATCTGGCGCAGTACAACCCCGCGGACTTGCGGCGCTATGTCGGCTATGTCGGGCAGGAGAATTTTCTCTTCTCCGGATCGATCAGAGAAAACATTGGGATTGGCGCACCGCTTGCAGATGAGGAAGCGATCCACCGGGCGGCGGATGTCTCCGGTGTCTCCGAGTTTGTGCGGCAGTTCCCTGACGGTTACGAAACCCCGGTGGGCGAGCGCGGCGCCTCCTTGTCCGGCGGACAACGGCAAACGATTGCGCTAGCGAGGGCACTGGTGCTCGATCCGTCGATTCTCATACTCGATGAACCGACGAGCCAAATGGATCAAGGTTCGGAGGCTCGGTTGCGTGAGCGGTTGACCGAGTACACCAAGGACAAGACACTTATCATCATAACCCATCGCACTTCGTTGCTTTCACTGGTGGACAGACTGATCGTCATCGACGCGGGTCGTATCGTGGCGGACGGACCGAAAGAAAAGGTTTTACAAGACCTGAACCAGGGAAAAGTGAAGGCGGCGGAGTAGGGAAGCCAAAGCATGACACGCGGGCATGAAGCCGACGAATTGATCGACCTAGCCTTGATGGAGGAGCGCGCCGCCCGCTCGGGAAGCCGCTTTGCCTACATCCTGAGTCTGCTGACGGTTGCAGCACTGGTTACATTCTTTGTTTGGGCGGATAGGGCCGTTCTCGAAGAGGTCACGCGGGGTACTGCGACGGTTATTCCTTCGAGCCGCACCCAAGTGATCCAAAATCTCGAAGGCGGCATTATCGACGGACTACACGTGTCGGAAGGCGATATCGTGTCACCCGGCGATCTGTTGGTGACGATACGTAACGAGATAGCGCAGAGCGCCTTTGCCAATGCCTACACGCGATACTACAGCCTACTTGCTTCCACGGCGCGGCTGGAGGCTGAGGTGTCGGGTAAGGAAGCACCCACTTTTCCCAAAGAGGTAATTGCCGAGGCACCGGAGATGGTTGCCCAGGAACTGCGTCTCTTCAACGCCCGTCAGGATCAGTTGAACGCCGGCTTGCAAGTGCTGCAAACAGCAGCTGACTCGGTGGATCGCGAGATCATTGAGTTGAAGGCCAGGCATGATGCCGTTACGGCGACCCTTTCGCCGGCCCGTCGTGAACTATCCATGCTGCGCCCTCTTGCCAGCCGGGGAATCGTCTCCCAAGTCGATGTGCTGAGGCTCGAGAAAGAAGTCGCCTCCCTGTCAGGAGAAGCGACGACCGTTGAGCGCTCCATCGAACGGGCCGAGAGCAATGCCAAAGAAGCGCGAGAACGGGTGGTAGAAGCCGTTTTGGGCTTCAGGAGCGATGCCTTGGCCCAACTCAATGAGCAGCGTGTCGATTTGAAGTCTATTGCGTC
This sequence comes from Limibacillus halophilus, assembly GCF_014191775.1. Classification (NCBI taxonomy): domain Bacteria; kingdom Pseudomonadati; phylum Pseudomonadota; class Alphaproteobacteria; order Rhodospirillales; family Rhodovibrionaceae; genus Limibacillus; species Limibacillus halophilus. The sequence continues at coordinate 98,765 of NZ_JACHXA010000004.1, forward strand.
TCAGATCAATGCTGAGCAGGACCGGGTACAGCGGACCGAGGTACGTGCACCCGTTCGTGGCACCATCAAGCAGCTCTATAAGACTACGTTGGGTGGCGTTGTTCGTCCTGGTGAGACGATCATGGAGATTGTTCCGCTCGACGATACTCTGTTGGTCGAGGCGGAAATCACGCCGAAGGATATCGCGTTCCTTCACCCCGAACAAAATGCGGCCGTCAAAATGACGGCGTATGATTTTTCCGTCTATGGCGGATTGGTTGGCACCGTAGAGCGAATCAGTGCCGACACGATTGTCGATCAGGAAGGTAGAAGTTTCTTTAAAGTCTATGTACGCACCAACAAGAACTACCTCGAGAAAGACGGCGAGGTCTTGCCAATAATACCGGGAATGACGGCTCAGGTGGATATCCTAACCGGCCGGAAGTCGGTCTTAGAGTACCTCAGCAATCCAATCGTGAATTGGAGAGAGGACGCATTGCGGGAACGGTAAATCCATATAGCTACCCACGACAAAACAAAATAGGCGCCATTTCGGCGCCTTTTTTATGAGTAACATATAAAAATTTAATAAAATAAGTCTATAGTTATAGTATAAGTGTATTACAAATCTAACTATTAACGGCGATTTAACATCGTATTACTAAGGTTCATCTGCTTACGCCAAATGCGGCGTCTTCAGTACGAAGGAAAAGCAGATGAATTCCGACCCGATATTTCACCCCTTCACGAAACAATTTCTGAGAATTCCGTCTTTCTGCCTGGCGGTAATATTCCTTTTGGCTATGACGGTCGATACCATGGCTGCTTCCAACTCGATCGCCGGCGCGGCATCCTTTCGACATGCTGCGCTAGGGAATCTCGTCAGCTTGTCGACGGATATGGTGCCGAAATGGAGCCGGGTAAGAACGGACCTGAAATCGGTCGGGAGAGGACGCGTAGCGCTCGCTCGGTCGCAGCACACGCGCTCGTGGAGCAGATGGGGGCATCTCGTCGAGAGAAAGAAAGCCGTCACCCTTGGGGCGTTGGCAGAAGGTATTCATCGCCGACTGCAAAAGGTGGCGTATCGAGAAGATGGCGACGGTGATGTTTGGCAAACACCGGAGGAAACGCTAGCCGCAATGGCGGGCGACTGTGAAGACCAAGCAATCTTGGGTCTCTCGCTAGCTTTGGCCGCGGGAGTGCCACCTTCAGAAGTCGGCTTGGCCATTGGTTATGACAAATACGGTCGAGCACACGCCATTCTCGCGATTTTCGATGGAGACCGCGTCCTTGCGGTCGATATCAACGAGCCGAAGGTGCAGGAAATCGAAGCGAGTGGGTTCCAGGCGCGCATGGTGACGTTTGTCGATCAGGTCTGGATCACGCGAAATTGATGAATCCGACCGGCGCCAGTGATCGGCTACTCTAAAATCGCTACACAGTTATAAAAATTCTAATTTGGCGGCATTTTTTTTGATTGATTGTTCAATTTTCGTCCTGCACCTACTTTTATTCGATCGAAAGCTGATTTAAACTCGCACTCTCAAAAAGGCGAATTGCGTCCGGCAGTGTGCTGGCAAAGCATTTTGACCAATAAAAATGTCAGGGAGTGTCATCAGTGAAATATCTTGAAAAGCTAACGCAGCAACTTGCGCAGGGACGCATCGGTCGGCGCGAGTTTTTACAGGGTGCCACCGCACTAGGTGTGAGCGCGACAGTTGCTACCTCGATGGCCGGGAAAGCGCTTGCGGCTCCAAAGCGTGGCGGGCGTTTCCGCTATGGTGTGGCGCATGGCTCGACAACCAACCAGTTGGATCCGGCACTCTACCTCGACGGTTGGGATTTGGGGATGGACTACACCATCCATAACCACGTCGGTGAGATGAAGGCGGATGGCAGCCTCGTTCCAGAGGCGATCGAGTCCTGGGAAGCCTCGGATGACGCTCAGAAATGGGTCTTCAATATTCGCAAGGGAATGGAGTTCCACGACGGCAAGACCTTCGATGCCGATGATATGGTCGCGTCCATTGCCCACCACCGCGGGGAAGACAGTAAGTCGCCGGCAAAGTCGCTGCTTGAGCAGATTACTTCAATCAAGGCCGACGGCAAGAACCAGGTGGTTGTCGAACTTGCTGCTGGTAATGCCGACTTCCCCTTTGTTATGAGCGATTACCACATCGCCATGCTGCCGTCGAAGGATGGCGTCGCCGACGCTACGTCCGGTAACGGCCTTGGGCCCTATGTCCTCAAAGAGTTCGAGCCTGGCGTGCGCGCGTCTTTCACGCGCAACCCGAACTATCACAAGTCAGATGCGGCCTATTTCGATGAGATCGAGATGCTGGCGATCATTGACGTAACGGCTCGCACCAACGCACTCACATCCGGTGAGGTGGATGCTATCGACCGCGTCGATCTTCAGACCGTTCATTTGCTAGGCCGAACGCCTGGCGTGAAGATCGAAGAAACGGTTGGGTTCAGGCACTATGTGTTCCCAATGCGTGCCGATACTGCGCCTTACGATGACAACAATGTACGGATGGCGTTGAAACATGCCATCAATCGTCAAGAGATCGTCGATAAGATTCTGCTGGGCCACGGCATCGCGGGTAACGATCACCCGATCTCCCCGTCACTGAAGTTCCATGCAGCCGATCTTGAGCCTCGTACCTATGATATCGACAAGGCAAAGTTCTATTTGAAGCAGGCCGGACTTTCGAACATCAAGGTTCAGCTCAGCGCTGCCGACGCCGCCTATGCGGGAGCCGTCGATGCCGCCGTGCTCTTCAAAGAGCATGCCGCGCCGGCCGGCATCGATATCGAAGTTATTCGCGAACCCAACGACGGATACTGGTCCAACGTTTGGATGAACAAGCCCTTCTGCGCGTCTTATTGGGGTGGGCGTCCGACGGTCGACTTCATGTTCAGCACCGCTTATGCCGCCGAAGCACCTTGGAACGATAGCTTCTGGAAACATGATCGCTTCAACGATCTGCTGATCAAGGCGCGTGCTGAAATCGACGACAAGAAGCGTGGCGAGATGTACTTCGAGATGCAGAAGATTCTGCGTGACGAAGGCAGTGTCATCGTCCCGATGTTTGCGAACTATGTCTTCGCTGTATCCGACAAGCTCGGATACAACAAGATGGCCGGTAACTTCGAGATGGATGGCTCGAAGTACGCCGAACGTTGGTGGTTCGCATAAGCATTCATCGTAGGGTATTCAGATGAATGCGTTGATCAAACTGGTGGCCCAGCGCTTGGCGCTGGGCCTCCTGATCCTCTTCATCGTATCCGCAGCCATTGCATTCGTGGTTGAACTCCTGCCGGGTGATACCTGTCAGGAACTCATGGGGCAGGGGGCGACGCCGGATACCTTGCAAGTGTGCCGTCAAGAGATGGGGTTGGATAAACCACCTCACGAGCGCTACCTCAGTTGGCTGGGGGGTATGCTGACCGGCGATATGGGCAAAACACTGTCGACCGGGCGAGAGATTTCCGAATTGATTGGCTCTCGTATTGGAAACACGCTGTTCCTAGCCGGGTTTGCGGCAATTATGGCGGTTCCGCTTTCCCTGATTCTCGGCATGTTGGCAGCGCTCTATCGAAACTCTCTTTTTGACAGAGCAATCAACGTTCTGACGCTATCGTCGATCTCTTTCCCGGAGTTCTTCGTGGCATACCTGTTGATTTACTTCTTTGCGAGTAAGTGGGGTATTTTTCCGGGTATCTCGAACGTCTCAAGTCCGGGCCTTAGCCTGGCCGAGAAGGTGTACCGCACCCTGCTGCCGGCCATCACCCTTACTTTGGTCGTAACGGCGCACATGATGCGCATGACACGTGCTTCCATCATCAACCTGTTGGCCAGCAGTTACATCGAGATGGCACACCTGAAGGGGATCAAGCGCAGTCGCGTCATTTTCAAGCATGCCTTGCCCAACGCCTTGGCGCCGATCATCAACGTGGTGGCATTGAACCTGGCTTATCTCATCGTTGGCGTCGTGGTGGTCGAGGTTGTTTTCGTTTACCCCGGTCTGGGGCAATTGTTGGTAGACGCCGTTTCCAAGCGTGACATGCCCATGGTCCAGGCGGGCAGCATGATTTTTGCCGCGGTATATATCCTGCTGAACTTAACGGCGGATATCCTGGCCATCGTAACCAATCCACGCCTTCTGCACCCGAGATAAGGAGGCCTGGGGAATGTTCAGCACCATTTTAAAAGAGATCATCAAAGCCCCGCTGTCCGCCAAGTTTGGCCTCCTGATTATTCTTAGTTACGGCTTCGTGGCGATTTTCGCGCCCGTCATAGCGCCTTATGGTGAGCGTGAAATCGTCGGGTCGCAGTTCATGCAATGGGAAGGAGACTTTGTTCTCGGGACCGACAACCTGGGCAGAGATATGCTGTCACGGGTAATCTACGGTGCCAGGAATACGGTCGGAATTGCGCTTGCCGCAACTGTTTTGACCTTTCTGATCGGTGGCTTGACCGGCATGTTGGCCGCAGCTCTTGGCGGTTGGTTCGACTTGGTATTTTCACGCATCGTCGATGCAATTATGGCGATCCCGACACTGATCTCTGCATTGATGCTGCTGACGGTGTTTGGCACGGCGATCCCGGTTCTGATCATTGTCATTGCCGTCCTTGATTCGACGCGCGTATTTCGTTTGGCGCGCGCCGTCGGCGTCAACATTACGGTTATGGAATATGTTGAAGCCGCACGATTGCGTGGCGAAGGCTTGGTTTGGATTATTCGCCGCGAGTTGTTGCCAAACGCCATGGCGCCGTTGGTCGCGGAATTTGGTCTGCGCTTCTGTTTCGTCTTTCTCACAATCTCGGCCCTGTCGTTCCTCGGCTTGGGCATTCAGCCGCCGACGGCGGATTGGGGGTCGATGGTGCGCGAGACCGCAACGCTTATCTCCTTTGGCGACCCGACGCCTTTGATTCCAGCGGGTGCGATTGGCCTTTTGACGGTTGGTGTGAATTTTGTTGTCGATTGGTTCCTCCATAAAACCAGCGGACTGAAGGATTGATGCCGATGAGCGAGACAAAGGCAGCCGGTAGCGGTGGAAAAAAGGAGGTGCTACTGCGCATCCGTGGCCTTCGCATCGAGGGGCGGTCCGATGATATCTGGCACGAAATCGTTAAGGGCATTGATCTGACTTTGCACCGCGGTGAGGTCCTCGGTTTGATTGGCGAATCAGGCGCAGGAAAATCGACCATCGGTCTGGCGGCTATGGGCTTCGCCCGCGACGGCTGTCGAATCTCCGGTGGCGAGATCCTCTTCGATGGCGTCGATCTGGCAAAAATTACGCGGGAGGAAAAAAGACGGTATCGGGGATCGCGCATTGCCTATGTCGCGCAGTCCGCCGCGGCCGCGTTCAACCCGGCCCATCGCTTGATCGACCAGTACGCTGAAGCGCCGGTCCAACACGGAATCCGCACCAAGCCGGAGGCGGAGGAAGAGGCCATCGATCTTTATCATCGTTTGCGGCTTCCCGAGCCGGAGAGCATTGGTTTCCGCTATCCCCATCAGGTATCGGGTGGGCAGTTACAGCGCGCGATGACGGCCATGGCGATGGCCTCGCGCCCAGACTTGATTATTTTTGATGAGCCGACGACTGCTCTTGATGTCACGACCCAGATCGAGGTGTTGGCCGCAATCAAGGATGTCGTCCGTCAGTTTAACACGGCGGCTATTTATATTACCCACGACCTTGCTGTGGTGGCTCAGATGGCCGACCGGATCATGGTCCTGCGTTATGGCGAACTGGTGGAAGAAAACGCCACCGGCGAGATGCTTGATGATCCACAGGAAGATTATACAAAATCGCTATGGGCAGTGCGTACCTTCCGCAAGGAGAACCCTGCGGAATCGGAAGGCAAGGTGCCAATCGTCAAGGTGGAAAATATCTCGGCCTCCTATGGGCCGGTGCAGGTCCTCCGGAATGTAAGTTTTGAAGTACACCGTGGGCAAACGGTCGCCGTGGTCGGTGAGTCGGGCAGCGGGAAATCTACGACGGCGCGGGTAATTACAGGGCTCTTGCCGCCGGATGAGGGACGTATCCTCTTCAAGGGAACGGCCCTGCCGCCGCGTTACAAGCAGCGCAGTAAAGACCAACTGCGCCATGTCCAGATGATCTATCAAAGCGCCGACACCGCCGTTAATCCGAAGCATCGGATACGCGATATCATTGGTCGGCCACTGGAGTTCTATCTCGGTCTGAAAGGCCGCAAGAAAGACGAGCGCCTTCGCGAGCTTCTTTCCATGATTGAGCTAGAGCCGGGTGAGTACATTGATCGCTTGCCTGGCGAGCTGTCCGGTGGTCAGAAGCAACGGGTCTGCATTGCCCGTGCGTTAGCGGCCGAGCCTGAGTTGATTATCTGTGACGAGGTAACCTCCGCTTTGGACCAATTGGTTGCGGAGGGGATTTTGAGGCTCTTGGATCGGCTGCAATCCGAGTTCCATTTAGGGTACATGTTTATTACCCACGACCTTGCAACGGTTAAAGCCATCGCCGACGAGGTGGTGGTCATGTACCAGGGCGAGGTGGTCGAGCACGGTCCGAAGGAAGATATCTTCAAGCCGCCCCACCATGAGTACACGGAACTGCTGTTATCGTCGGTGCCGGAGATGGAAGTTGGATGGTTGGAACGTGTGCTTGAGGACCGGACCATGGAATCGGCCGGGAACTAAAGCGGACTTTCCTCGCTCAACCAGCGCAGCGCTTCCACCATTCGCTTGAAACTATCGGCGGCGCGCCAGCTCATGCCGCGTGCGCGCAGATACCCGTGAACGAGCTGCGTTTCCCGATGGAGTTTGGTCGGGACTCCGGCATCCTGTAGACGTTCCGCATACAGGACTGCTTCGTCGCGCAGGGGGTCAATTTCGGCTGCAAAGAGCACCGCGCGCGGTAACCCTCCATAATCGGTTTCCGCGAGGGGTGCGAAAAATTTGTCGTCATACGGCGGTGGCTCGTCACTCCGCACCTTTTGGTAAAACTGCATATCCTGCGATGTGAGAAGCGGTGCCGCGGCTTCCTCGCGGTTGCTGGCTGCAAGGGCCTCACCGCCCAGTGTGGGATAAATGAGCAGTTGCCCGGTTGCAGGCAGCTCACAGTCCCTGGCCGCAAGAGCAACAGCGGCCGCCAGATTTCCGCCTGCGCTGTCGCCGGCGACGATAACCGGGTTCTCTTGCCGTAGGGATAGATACGCGCCGAGGGCATCCTCGAAGGCGGCAGGGTGGCGATGTTCGGGTGCAAGTCGGTAATCCAGCGCGAACACGTTCATGCTTGCTGCCACGGCAAGTTCCGCGCAGATACTGTCATGGCTTTTGATGCCCCCCACAACAAATCCACCGCCGTGAAAGAACAGAAGATGAGCCGTCGTTCTAACGACATCCGGCTGATAATGCCGTGCCGGGCGATCTGCCAGTGTGAGGTCGTGCACCGTTAGACGGTCTGGTAGCGGCGCGCCAAAAGCAGCACAGAGCCTATCGTAAAGCGTCCGCTGTTGGTCAATGCTTAGGTTCGATCCGTCTTGGGGAAAAAAATCTTCCGATTTTTCCACGAACTGGCGGACTTCCGGATCTGTCAGCGCTGTGGCCATCAGAAAGTGTTCGCCGGTAGTTTCAGATAAGAAATGCCGTTACTTTCCGGGTCTGGCAGCGCGCCGGCACGCATATTGACTTGAACGGCGGGGAGAAGAAGGCGAGGCACAGCAAGGTTGGCATCGCGCTCTGTCCTTGTACGGACGAAGTCCTGCTCGGTGACGCCGTCGCGCAGATGAACATTGCCCTCACGTTGCTTCGCCACGGTGGTTTCCCATGCGAAGACATCGCGGCCGGGTGCCTTGTAATCGTGTCCGACGAAAATTCGCGTTTGGGCAGGCAAGGCCAGGATCCGCTGAATGGATCGATAAAGCAGTCCGGCATCGCCACCTGGAAAGTCACAGCGTGCGGTGCCGAAATCTGGCATGAACAGAGTATCTCCGACGAAAATCGCATCCCCAATCAAATAAGCCATGCATGAGGGTGTGTGTCCGGGCACGTGCAGTGCCTTTGCGGGCAGGGTGCCGAGTTGAAACGATTCGTCATCTTGAAACAAGCGGTCAAACTGAGATCCATCCTTGGCGACCTCGGGCCCAAGGTTGAAGACCTCAGCGAATGCAGCCTGGACGGCTTTGATGTTGAAACCGATGCCGACAGGTGCACCAAGCCGTTCTTTAAGATACTGCCCCGCCGATAAATGATCGGCGTGCACATGTGTTTCCAGAATCAAGGACACGGAAAGAGCTTGTTGGTTGATGTGGGCGATGATCTTGTCTGCTGATTCATGTGATGTGCGACAGGATGCCGGATCGAAATCAAGCAGAGGATCAATCACGATGGCTTTCTTTGTTTCCGGATCACTAGCGATATAGCTAACAGTGTTGGTGGCGTTATCAAAAAACGCTTTCACGTCGGTCTTCATAATTTGGCCCCTGAACTGCTCTTGCCGCATACTCGATTGAATTTATGATAATGCCAGACAATAAATGCGAAAGTAGAGGCAGTCGATGACGCAGGCCGAGCGCAAGGATTTAGGGGTCTTTGATTATGTGATCGTGGGGGCCGGCTCGGCCGGCTGTGTTCTTGCGAATAGACTCTCCAAGGATCCAAAGAACTCTGTGTTGTTGCTCGAAGCCGGTGGGCGTGACAACTATTTCTGGATTCATGTCCCGATCGGTTATCTCTATACGCAGAACAATCCACGTACTGACTGGTGTTTTAAGACCGAACCCGAAGCGGGGCTTGGCGGTCGGTCGCTAAACTATCCACGGGGCCGGGTGCTCGGTGGCTGTTCATCCATCAACGGCATGCTCTATCTGCGCGGCCAGGCTCGAGACTATGACCTATGGCGGCAGATGGGTAACGAAGGCTGGGGTTGGAATGAGATTCTGCCGCTGTTCAAGCGTGGGGAGGACCAGTCCAGAGGCGCAGACGACAATCACGGGCAGGGCGGTGAGTGGCGGGTTGAAGAGATGCGGCTCACGTGGGAAATCCTTGATGCCTTTCGGGAGGCGGCAGCGGAGATAGGCATTCCCAAGACTGACGATTTCAACCGCGGCAACAACGAGGGTTGCGGTTACTTTCAGGTGAACCAGAAACGCGGTGTACGGTGGTCCGCAAGCAAGGGCTTCCTGCGCCCGGCAGCGAACCGTGAAAACCTGACGGTCATGACACATGCCCAGGCACAAAATCTGCTGTTTGAAGGAAAACGGGCCACCGGGTTGAACTTCGAGCTGAAGGGTGCGCCGGTAAGCGTCAGGGCATCACAGGAGGTCATTCTCTGCGCGGGCGCGGTCGGCAGTCCAAACATTCTTGAGCTTTCGGGGATTGGTCAGGCGCAGAGGCTTCGGGACCTAGGAATCCCTGTTGTGTTGGACCTACCGGGAGTCGGCGAGAACCTGCAGGACCATCTACAAATTCGCTGCGTCTACAAGGTTAGGAACACGGTAACTTTGAACCAGCGCGCCAACAGCTTATTCGGGCGTATCGGGATGGGCTTGGAATATTTCCTGTTCCGGCGCGGGCCCTTGACGATGGCGCCCAGCCAACTTGGCGCCTTTGCCAAGAGCGATCCAAGCTACGAAACGCCAAACCTCGAATTCCATGTGCAACCGCTTTCACTGGATAAATTTGGCGACCCTCTGCACGAGTTTCCTGCATTTACGGCCTCGGTGTGCAATTTGAGGCCCGAAAGCCGTGGGTCCATTCACCTGAAAAGTCCTGATTATCGTGAGAAGCCGTCGATCCGCCCCAACTACCTGAGTCATGAGCGCGACCGCCAAGTTGCCGCAGACGCGATCCGATTGACTCGCAGGATTGCGGACGCCAAGGCCCTACAGGCCTTTGAGCCTGAGGAGTATTTGCCCGGTCCGGCTGTGGAGGGGGATGAGGCGCTGGCACGCGCGGCCGGTGAGATCGGCACAACGATCTTTCATCCAGTCGGCACCTGCCGGATGGGACAGGATGACGCCGCGGTCGTCGATGAACGTTTGCGCGTGCGGGGAATTGCGGGACTGCGGATAGCCGATGCTTCGATTATGCCGACCATTACCTCCGGCAACACGAATTCACCGTCAATGGTCATCGCAGAGAAGGCAAGTGATCTGATCCGGGAAGACCGGCGGGATTAAGGTCGATGGCCTCGGCTGGCCTCTTCTATCGCCATGAGCCGGAGACTTCGGGTTCGGGCATCTAGAAGACCGTTCTTCATACGAATCAGCAGTACAAGTAGGAAGTACAGCTTGAAACCGAGCGCCATGACGAGCAAGGGCCAAAGCATCGATGGATCGATCGTAGGGCCGTCGAGGCGTAGGACGCTTGCCGGTTGGTGAAGCGTGTTCCACCATTCCACCGAAAACTTGATTACCGGCAGATTCACGACCCCGACAAGGGCCAGGATTGCCGCCGATCGCTGGCCGCGTTCCGAGTTCTCAAATGCGCTCAAAAGAGCCAGGTGGCCTAGGTAGAGGAAGAACAGTACCAGGACCGAGGTCAAACGGCCGTCCCAAACCCACCAGGTACCCCACATGGGTTTACCCCACAGAGAACCGGTAACAAGTGCGAGGAAAGTAAAACAGGCTCCGATCGGAGAGGCTGCTTTCGCTGCTAGATGCGCCAGTGGGTGCCGCCACACAAGACCGACGAAACTTGATACGGCGACCACCAGGTAGATAAAAAGGGCCATCCATGCCGACGGCACGTGGACAAACATGATCCGCACCGTCTCGCCTTGCTGGTAGTCCGGCGGCGCGACAAACAGGGATAGATAGAGTCCCAGAGCCAGTGTCAAAACGGTAGCTCCCACGATCCAAGGCTGGAACCTGTCGGCGAGACGTCGAAACCGGGCCGGGTTGGCGAAGCGTTGCATGAAACCTCTCTAGCGCCGCGAATGGCCGGAGATATAACGCAGCTGGCCGCGCGGCAAAAGGCACGGATTCGTTATACAGCCTGGCAAACCGGGATACACGATGCTCAGTTGGATGTCGCGACGCGGGTCGCCTTGCCCGCCATGCCGCCGAAAAGGCCCGAGATCCTTTCACGCCATTCAGCAACTTCATCCTCGGGAGACAGCAGTTCGAACGTCGAGCAACAGCGCGCCCACTGAAAAGCGCTAAATACGATGTAATCGCCAAAACCGGGCGATTCGCCGCAGAGAAAGCTTTGTTCATGCAACGTCTTGCGAAGCGGGGTCAGAAGGTCATGGAAAGCGGGTAGCCTGGCGTCGCGGTCAGCGGTGACTTCTTCCAGTCGTTTCCCATATCTTTGCTCTCTGGATTGCCTGAAATACCCCTTATCCTTTTCATCCAGACAGTCGTGGATATCGGAAACGATCAATCGCGCCACTGCGGGGTACAAAACGGTTTCGGACCAAAACTTGAAGAAGTGGGTTATGCCCCGGCCGATATCGCATCCGAACAAGTTGGGGGAATCGGGATAGGTTTCCTCCAAGTAGCGGGCGATAGTCCAGGAATCATGAATCCAGGTATCCCCGTCGACAAGCACTGGAACGCGGCCCTGTCCTGACGGTTCCAGGCGGTGTTTCTCGGTAAAAAGCCAGGGTACGGTCTCAAACTCCAGGCCCTTATGCACCAGGGCCATGCGAATGCGCCAGCAATAGGGACTAAAGCGGAGGTCCGGGTCCGCACCGGCCAATTCGTAAAGTGTTAGCGGCATCTTCCTTAAATCTTTCCTGTCTCGTCGGCTAAATCTCAGTTCAAGGATATCCAATGTGCGCAGACATGACGAGCCGATTGCGCGAATTGGGTTTGTCTTTGAGATTTGCGTCATAGAGAGGGTAATCTGGGACTGCGAATCCTTCAGACCAATTCACTCCGGAGATCCGACAGATGAAGATCAAAGCCGCCGTCCTTCACCAGATGGGGTTAGCGCGCCCCTACAGCCAATCACGTCCCCTGGTAATCGAGGAGCTTGATTTGGATGGACCCGGTGAAGGCGAGGTTCTGGTCCAGATCAAGGCCGCGGGACTTTGCCATTCCGACCTTTCGGTGATGGATGGCGCTCGTCCCCGACCGACTCCCATGGCTCTTGGACATGAAGCAGCCGGCATTGTCGCCGATGTCGGTAAAGGTGTGGACGATCTCAGGAAAGGCGATCACGTCGTGATGGTCTTTGTGCCTTCCTGCGGTCATTGTCTGCCTTGCGCCGAAGGGCGTCCGGCGCTTTGCGAACCTGCCGCAAAGGTGAACGGAGAAGGGGTGCTGCTTTCGGGGCAGCGACGCCTGAAGCTGAATGGCGAGCCGGTCAACCATCATATGGGTGTCTCCGCTTTTGCCGAGTACGCCGTGATGTCGCGGCGCTCACTGGTAAAGGTCGACCCGGATTTGCCATTGGAGCAGGCGGCGTTGTTTGGCTGTGCGGTCCTGACAGGAGTTGGCGCGGCGCTCAATACGGCAGGTGTGACGCCGGGAAGCAAGGTGGCCGTGATTGGTCTGGGCGGCGTCGGATTCAATGCCCTGCTTGGGTCGGTCTTGGTTGGCGCGGATCAGGTAGTGGCACTAGATCTCGTTGCTTCCAAGCTCGATCTTGCCCGGCAGCTTGGCGCCACAGACGCCTTTCTGGCAAATCAGGAGGACATAGTCGAGGCCGTCAAGGAAGCGACCGGGGGAGGCGTGGACTTCGCGCTGGAAATGGCAGGGTCCGTTCCGGCGTTGGAACTCGCTTATAAGATCACCCGACGCGGCGGTACAACCGTGACCGCCGGTTTGGCACATCCTTCAAAAATGATGCAGCTCCAGCAGGTTTCTTTGGTTGGAGAGGAACGCACGCTAAAGGGGAGCTATATAGGGTCTTGTGTTCCGGTCAGGGATATTCCTCGCTACATCGGATTGTTCCGCAAGGGGCGCCTGCCGATTGACCGCCTGATGAGCGAGAAGGTCGGATTCAACGAATTGAACGGTGCATTCGATAGGCTTGCCGAAGGCGCAACGGTGCGGCAGCTTCTGATTCCCTAGGATGCGCGATCGCGGCCTGCTGCGAAGCCTTCAAGGAAGGTCTTGAGGTTATCGCCAAGGGCGGCGGTCAAATAGCCGCCTTCCTGCACTAAAACAGTGGGCAATCCGAGCGCCGCGATGGCTCGTGCGACTTTGCCAAAATCGTCGGTTGTCAGAGCAAGGCCTGCAAGCGGGTCGGCTTCGTGGGCGTCGAGGCCCAATGCTACGACCAGTGCGCTGGGGCCGAAAGCACTGATTCTTTGTGTAGCTTTTTGTAATGATTTTAGGAAGTTATCGCCCGTTGTTCCCCTTGGGAGTGGAAGGTTAAAGTTATAACCCAGACCGCGACCGGTACCGCGCTCATCGGCAAAGCCCCAAAAGAAGGGATAAAAACGGACCGGATCAGCGTGCAACGAGATCGTCAGAACGTCATCTCGGTCATAGAAGATGGCTTGCGTGCCGTTACCGTGATGCAGATCGACATCCAGGACGGCGACAGTCCCAAGGCGTTCACGGAGATATTGGGCGGCTATGGCGGAGTTGTTCAGGTAGCAAAAGCCTCCGGCCATGTCGGCGAAGGCATGATGTCCCGGTGGACGGCAAAGTGCGTAGGCTTCTGGCGCACCATCCAGGATCAACTGCGCTGCCTGTGTCGCGATGTCGGCGGACAAGCACGCCGCTTCCCAGGTGCCTTCCCCGATGGGGCAGGCCGTATCTGCCATGTGGTAGCCAGCCTGGCCAACGGCGGAAGCGGGATACCCAGCGACGCCAAGACTGGCACCTCGGGCTTGTGGATGGATGTTTGGTATTACTTCCGGCGATGCATCGGGAATCCGTTGCCAGCGGGTGTAGATGTTTTCAAGAAACTCGAGGTATTCAGGCGAATGCACCGCGCCTCGCGGTGCTGCACCAAAAGATCTTGGGGTTACAATGATATGGCCTGCGTCCTTTACCGATGAAATCAAGGCATCGGCGCGCTCTGGAACTTCGGGATTCTGCTGCTGGCTCCCGCTCACCAGGAAGTTCTTTGGATAATGGATTCTATGGCCGTCGCTATAGACGATTTTCATGGTGGAGCAGCCTTGTGAGTATTAGGGAATAACAACGGGTTAGAAGCGGACCGTGTCACCACCTTTAAGTTTCAGGATAGCGCGTGCCTCATCTGGCGAGGCGACCTCCAAGGACAGGCTCTCCAGTATGGTTCGGACACGCGCAACCTGTTCTGCGTTGCTCTTTGCCAGGACACCCTTACCTAGGTAGAGGGAATCCTCCAATCCAACCCGGACGTTCCCGCCGAGAACCGCGGCTTGTGTCACCAGTGGCATCTGATGCCGTCCGGCGCCCAGTACCGAGAAAACATAAGTATCGCCGAAGAGCTTGTCGGCCATCCGCTTCATGTGAACTAGGTTTTCCGGATCCGGCCCGATACCGCCCAGAACGCCCAGAACAAATTGAATGAAGAAGGGAGGTTCAATCAGACCGCGATCTGCGAAGTGACGCAGGCTGTAGAGATGCCCGACATCATAGCATTCAAACTCAAATCGCGTTCCATTTTTCTTACCTAAAGTATTAAGAATATATGCTATATCTTTGAAAGTATTTTTAAAAACAAAATCTTCCGAGTTCTGCAGGAAATCCCGCTCCCAGGGATACTTGAAGTCGGTAAAGCGTTCGAGTGCAGGAAAGAGGCCAAAGTTCATTGATCCCATGTTCAAGGAGGCCATTTCCGGCGCCGTCTTTTCTGCTGCCATCAAGCGTTCGGCGACGGTCATATGCTGACCACCGCCCGTGGAAATATTTACCACTGCGTCGGTCGCCTGTTTGATTCGGGGCAAGAACTGCATAAAAACGTTCGGATCAGCCGTCGGCTTACCGTCTGCGGGTTCGCGCGCATGCAGATGCAAGATCGCCGCGCCGGCCTCGGCCGCTTCGATTGCCTGAGTTGCAATTTCATCCGGCGTCAGCGGCAGATATTCGCTCATGCTCGGTGTATGGATCGAGCCGGTAACGGCGCAGGAGATTATGACTTTGCTTTGTGCCATGAGTTGCGATGGCTCCCTTGGTATTGGTTCAAGCGGCTTGCACACCGAGGTCCGGCAATCCGGACTCTTGGGCAAAGGTTGCCAATGTGTCTGCGATAATACTCAAAATTTCTTCGACTTCCGCTGCAGTTACGATCAAGGGAGGGCATACAAGCAGATGGTCGCCTTCTATCCCACCCCGGGTGCGCCGGGAATAGATGATCAGTCCCTTCTCATGGGCCAGATCGACGCAACGCTGATAGGCGTTCAATTCCTTAGGTAAAACGGCCATTGTCGCGCGGTCCGAAACAAGCTCGAAGGCCACCAAGAGCCCTTTGCCGCGTACATCGCCGATGAAAGGGAATCGCTCAGCCAGACGCCGGAGCCCGGCCTGTATCTGTTCACCACGCAGCGTCGCGTTCTCCATCAAGTTATGGTCCAGCAGTTCATGCAGGACGGCACGACCGGCAGCACAAGCCAAGGGATTGCCTGCATAGGTGTAGCCGTGCATGAAACCGCCAGCGTCGAGAACGGCCTCGACATGGGGTGTGCGTGCGATCATCGCGCCCAACGGCGCATAACCCGCTCCAAGACCTTTCGACAGTGCGACGATATCTGGTGTGATGCCCCAATGGTCGGCTGCCAAATATCGACCGGTGCGGCCGGCACCGCTCATCACTTCGTCATAGATCAGAAGAACACCGTACTGCTTACAGATCTCGGCAACGCGGCCGTAGTAGCTATCCGGAGCGACGAGGGCGCCTGTTGAAGCGCCGCCAACGGGCTCCATCAGGAATGCCAGAACACTTTCCGGGCCTTCTCGCTCTATGGCATCGGCCAGAAGATCGGCATACTTCAGGCCGCGTTGCTCTGGGCTCAGATTGTCACGATCGAGGTAAGTCGTCGGCGCCGGGATTTTTGGCATGGATTCCATCATCGGCGCAAAAGGAGCCGTTAAAGGCTCGTAGCCTGTGACCGCCAAGGCTCCCAGCGTTCCGCCGTGATAGGAGGGGAACCGGGAGATAACTTTCCGTCGCTGGTCCTGGCCGGTTGCCAAGGCGTACTGCCGGGCGAACTTGATGCAGGATTCCACCGCCTCGGAGCCGCCTGACACAAAAAAAGCGCGATCAAGATCGCCTGGCATTTGTGCGGTTAACTCACGCGCCAATTCTTCGGCCGCTTCGTTCTCGAAATGAAGCCGATAGGCGAAGCTGGTCTGATCCAATTGCCGCTTGATTGCCTCGTTCACGCGCGGGTTGCCGTATCCGATGTTGACGCACATGGGGCCGGAGGTGCCGTCAATGTATCGCTTTCCGCTCTGATCCCACAGGTAGATTCCCTCGGCGCGGGCAACGAGCGGGCGTCGCAGACGGCTCTGATAGAAGAGGTGGGACGGCTTGCGGGTGTCGGGGCCGCTTGATGTGCTATTCATTCTTGGTGCAACTCCAGAACTAGAAACTGTTTCAAGCCGTGGCGGGTAACAGGACACAATCGTCGGGTCTGACGGTCAGCTTAACGGCTGCGCCTTCGGCGAAGGGACGTCCTTCGATAGGGTTTATTGCCTGTAGCGTGTGAGGTCCAGCCTGCAGGAAGTACCGTGCCGCCAATCCTTGGTAATCGACGGCGTTGACGGTTGCGTCCAGACTAGATGCCTTGTCGAATTCGCCGGTTTGAGCGGTAAGTTTCAGTCTCTCGGCACGGAGTACGAGACGAAGCCGATCGCCGGAGGCAAAACGCGCGTTGCGGTCCAACGCTGTGAGTTTCATGCCGCCGTCCACGACAAGCAATAGCTCTTGGCCGTTCTTCTCCGAGACCTCGGCATCTAAAATGTTCGAGTTTCCAAGGAAGGTGGCGACAAACTCGTTGCAGGGGGCGTTGTAAACATCCTCGGGAGAACCGATCTGCTCGATGCGGCCTTGGTTCATGACCACGACCTTATCCGACATGGCGAGCGCTTCCGACTGGTCGTGTGTGACGAAAACGGTGGCTACGCCGAGTTCCCGCTGAATACGCTTGAGTTCGACACGCATCTCCTCGCGCAGATTGGCATCCAGAGCCGATAGCGGTTCGTCGAGCAGCAAGACGTCGGGCTGAATGACGATGGCGCGTGCTAATGCAATGCGTTGCTGCTGCCCGCCGGAAAGCTGCGCCGGATAGCGATCACCGACATGCGGCAGGCGCACAAGATCAAGTGCCTTTTTTACTCGCTCCGCTGCTTCTGCTTTGCTGACACTTCGGTATTTAAGCCCAAACGCCACGTTATCTTGGACGGACTTGTGAGGGAAAAGGGCGTAGTTCTGGAAGACGAGGCCGAGATTCCTCTTATGGATTGGTACATCGTTGACCCGTTTGCCTTTGATCGTGATTTCACCCTCGCTGGCCTGCTCCAGACCGGCGATAACCTTCAAGGTCGTCGTCTTCCCGCAGCCCGAGGGGCCAAGCAAGGTGACGAACGCGCCATCTTCAACCGTGAGGTCGATATCACGGGTCGCGACGAATTCGCCGTAGCGTTTCACCAGGGCCTTAATTTCGACTGCGTGCTGAGATGCGGTCACGGTGCTGTCAATCCTCATTAAAAGGGGCGTGTCGTAGCGGGTGGAAGGGGACCACGATCGCGGCCCCCTCCCTTAGCTTCTCTAGTATCCCTTTTGAACGCGGCCGAAGGTCTTCGACCACTCAGCCTCGTTACCGTTCCAGTAAGCAGGATCGGCAAAGGTAAGCTGACTTAGCGTTCCGGTCGCGTCGTAGGCCGGAAGCAAAGGAATCTTGTCGCCCAGATCAACTTTCGTCGGGTCGAGCGACGGCGGGTAGCTCTGGCCCTCGGCAACTGCAATGGCTACTTCAGGCTCCAGCATGAAGTTCAAAAGTTCTTCGCAGGCCTCCAAGGGGCTGCCCTTCAGAACCATCAGACACTCCTGCCAACCGAAACCATTCTTCGGGTCATGGTAGGCGATCGGATGGCCCTGTTGTTGTAGGGCGGCAATTCGACCGGACCAGCCTTCGGTCACGTAGATCTCTTCTTCGGCCAAAAGGCTCATCAGTTCTGCCCCGGAACCCCAGTATTTCAATGCATTGTCCCGATGTGCCCGGATGGCGTCCCAAACGGCGTCCATGTCCTTGATGTCATTTGGATTTTGATCGGTTGCCAGTGCGCCGTACCAGACACGCGTCCGCCAGTCGCCCCAACCGCCGATTTTACCTTTGTACTTCGCATCAATGAGAATCTTGGCGCCTTTTTCTTCCATCTCCTCCTTGGAGATGTACTTCGTATTGTAGGCTAGACCGGTGGTGCCGTAATCGTAGGGCGCGCAAGAGAGATTGCCGTTGGTGACCTTTCTGAAAGGCTCCTTCAGGGCAGTCATGGCGAGTTCGAGATTCGGAATGTTGGCCTCGTTCAAAACCACATCGTATCCAAGACCGGCGTAGCGCGCGTAATCGAACACACCCGAGGCGTGGAAGAGATTGAACTCACCGGGCTGTCCCGCTTTGACGCGGCTCAGATACTCGTCACCGCTGGAAAAGGTGCCATCGATGACTTCGATGCCCGTGGCTTTTTGGTAAGGATCGAATGCGTACTTTCGGAATGCCTCGGATACGACACCGCCCCAACCGTCGAAGCGCACGGAATCAGGTTTGGCCGCTAGCGCCTGCTTGCCAAGTGCACCCATCGGACCGCCGGTCAGGCCGTAAGCCAATCCGGCCGCACCAATGAGCGACATGAGTTCGCGCCGGCTGAGGTCGCCGCTGCGATAACGTTCTAGAAGCCGTTGATAGCGTTTCGTGTTGTCCATGGTGGTTATCCTCCTGTTCATGGGCTTTTAGTTTGATGGTGTTCGTGAAAGGCGCCGCGCCAAGCCGGCGCCAAGCAAAGGAAGAGCCACGGTCACAAGGATCATGACGGTTCCCAGGGCGTTGATTTCGGGGCTGATTGAATTTCGCAGCATCGAGAAAATCTGGGTCGGGACCGTTTCCACACCCGCGGGTTTCCAGAACAACGTGCCGGTGATGTCGTCGAAGGAAACGGTAAAGGCAAATAGCATCCCCGCGGCCACTGCCGGCATCAGTAAGGGGAGGGTTACTTGCATAAAAGCCTGTACTTTATTGGCGCCCAGGCTCAGGGCAGCTTCCTCATAAACGCGCTTGATGGCCACCAGGCGGGCCTGCACGACAAGAATGACGAAGGGCAGGGTGAAGATGACATGTCCCATCAGCAGCATCAGGAAGTTCTTGGGCAGCGACAGCCAGCGCAGGAACAGCAGCAGTGCCACGGCCAGCACGACCTCCGGTACCAGAACGGGTGCAATCAGCAGAGTGTTGAGAAATGACTTCCCCGGAAAATCGTAACGCACCAGCGCCAACGATGCGAGAATGCCCATGGCGGTTGAAATCAAAGCCGTCAAGCTGCCCAGAAGTAACGATGTCTGAAAGGCACGAACGATCGCCGCATTGTTCCAGAGCGCCTCGAACCAACGTAGACTCAATCCTTCGATCGGAAAGCCGCCGAACTGGCTGCTGTTGAAGGACAGCAGCACGACGACCGTCACCGGAGCGAACATGAAGAGGTACACCAGCACGGTGTACGATTTGAGCGCTATCCAGCCTTTATTTTGCATCGCCGGTCCTCATGAGAAGCTCTTGTACAACTGGTTTAGGCCAAGATAGCGGTTGTAGAGCAGCACCACCGATCCCAGAATCAAAAGCAGCACGATGGACAGCGCCGATCCAAGAGGCCAGTTCAACTGCGTTATGATGGCCTCGTAAATCAGGTTGGCGAACATGGCATCGGTCGGACCGCCGAGTACCAGCGGTGTAATATAGGTGCCGGACCCCAGCACGAAACAAAGCAGGCCGCCGGCCGCCAATCCAGGCATGGACAGCGGTAAGGTAACTTCCAAAAATGCCTGCCAGGGCGTTGTTCCTAGGCTGCGGGCCGCCGGGACCAGATCGCGGTCCATACCATCCAGGCTGACGTATATGTTGAGGATCATGAACGGCAGCAGGAAATGAAGTAACCCGAGGATTACCGTGACCTCGTTGTAGAGCATTTGCAGCGGTTCATCGGTTAAAGAAAGAGCCTCAAGCAGGTAGTTGAACGCGCCGCTGACACCCAGGATGTTGATCCAAGACATCGTGCGGATGATGTAGCTGATCCAGAAGGGGAGCATTAGCAACAGCAGCAAAAGCGCCTTGTTACGAAATCGCGTGTTAGCAACGAAGAAAGCTGCCGGATATCCAAGCAACGCGCACAGGATCGTCGTAATCCCGGCAATGCGCAAAGTGCTGAAAAGGATGTCGCGGTAAAAGCTGTCCGTCAGAACCTCCACCCAGTTATCCAGGTAAAAACCTGGCTGCTCGCCACCCACGGAGGTTCTTAGCCAAAAGGAGTAAACGACGACGAACGCCACCGGAACCACCAGCAAGAAGGCCACGGATACCATCGCCGGGGTTAGCAAGATTATAGGGTTCAAGTTGGGCCTGCGATCCGAGGCCATGGCGTCATCCCGTCAGTTTCACAACGACAAGAATCCTCCCGGACGCTTGCCAAGTCCCTTGATTACGTCCGGCTTCATAATATAAAGCAAATAGATAAGCAGAATATTAGACATAGATAGAAACTATAATAGGGGTGTCGGGTGAACCAGATTGAAGAACGACGCAAGGAACGCCTCAGCCGCCAGTTGGACTGGAATTTGCTACGAACCTTTATGGTTATCGTTCAGGAAGGAAGCATCACCCGAGCGGCGGAACGCCTGCTATTGAAGCAACCGTCCGTCAGTAGCGCCCTCAAGCGTCTCGAAACTCAGCTCGCTCGACAACTGATCGAACGCGGGCCCAGCATTTTCCGGGTAACGCCAGCGGGTGATCTGCTTTATCGGGAGTGCGTGGAAATTTATGGCAGTGTGTCGCGCCTTGCGGTTCTGTTGCGCGACGTACATGACGAGATATCAGGGCACATAACGATTTCCCTAGCCAGCCATGTGGTCTGTCCGACTTTTGATGAGGTCTTGTCGAGATTCCACCAAGAGCACCCGAAAGTAACCTACGCGCTTGAAATCGATACCAGTGCGGTGGTTGTCGAATCTGTTTTGCAGAAGCGGGCAAGCCTTGGCATTTGTTTGGTACACGACAAGGATCCGCGCCTTCCTTATCTCCATTTATACCGTGAGTTCTTTGGATTCTTCTGCGGCCCCCGACATCGCTTTTTCGGCAGAAGCGATCTGCAGTTAACAGATTTGCGAGGCGAACCGAACGTTTCCTTTAAGACCGACCAGCTTTCAGATGCCCTGCGCCCCGTAGCTTTGCTGCGCGAGCGTCATGACTTGCAGGGTCCCATCATCGGAACGTCCTCAAACCTGGAAGAGGTGCGCCGCATGATCATTGGCGGGCTTGGGATTGGACCCTTGCCGCTGCATGTCATGACGCGGGACCAAGAGGCGGGATTGCTCTGGCGTTTGCCTCCCTACGAGGATCCGCCGGTAATCGACATCTATATGGTTTACAATCCGCGCGCCCACCTGAATCGCGCCGAGCGTCACTTCATCGAGGCTTTGCAGGATGCTGTTGCGGCGACACCGCTGGAAGAGCGAACCTACGTACCTGAACGCGCGAACGGCTGAACCTAGATTTCCTTACCCTCAAAGGGGTGCCAGCCGTCTCGGTGCTCGATTTCGACAATCCAGACATCCGGATCGCGTTTGATGCTGCGTGCCAGGTACTCCTCGCCTTCGGCATTGCTGACGATGCCGTCGCGAAACGCAGCCATCCACCCCAAATTGCCATCGAGATCGCGAGCTTGAGTGAGAACCTTGCAACGACCATCCAATAGATCGAGCTTCAGGATAACAGCACCGCTCTGTCGCTCTCCCTTGTGGCGCACCATTGCCGAAATCGCCTGCTGATCGCAGTAGCGAATTTTCGCGCCGACCCACAAGTGCGTCGGCAAGCGTTCCTCAGTCATCGGCAACCTCATCGGTCACCGACGGTTCCGGGGGCAGGCCATAGCGCGCACGCTTGGCCGCCTTGCGTTCGGCACGCGCCTGTAGCTTCTCTTCCTTGCGATCGAGCCCTTCGATAACGATGACGGCTTCGCCTTTGGTCTCCTCAGCGTCAAAGGCTTGAACAAGGTCTGAAAGCTTGCCGCGGCGTACGCGCTCATAGAGCTTGGTGAGCTCAAGACAAACCGCAGCACGTCTGTCCCCGAGCACATGGAGAGCATCGGCGAGAAATCCCGCAATGCGGTGTGGGGATTCGTAAAAGACGAGCGTATGGAATCCCAATGCTTCTTCCTCGATGAAACGCTGCCGCTGGCCTGCTTTCTTCGGCGCAAAACCCTTGAAGACAAAAGATGAGGTCGGGAGGCCCGATATTGTCAGAGCCATGACGGCGGCGTTAGGGCCGGGCAGGGCGGTCACTTCAAATCCCGCGGCCAAAACAGTTTCCACCACACGGTAGCCCGGGTCCGAAAGGCCGGGCGTACCCGCATCGCTGCAAAGACCTACCGAGACGCCGGATTGCAGCAATCGCACAATCTGCATTGCCGCTTTTGCCTCGTTGTGTTCGTGGCAAGCGAGCAGACGTTTGCGCTTTGTGATTCCATGACGGTCCAACAATCGCGCAGTGTGTCGGGTATCCTCGCAGGCAAGGGCTGGCAACTCGTTAAGCTGCGCCAAGCTGCGGAGCGAGACATCCTCAAGATTGCCGATTGGCGTGGCGATGAGAACAAGCTTGGGGACTGGAGTGTCCATTTCCCTCTCGTGCTCCCTCAGGCGTTTGGTGCTCCGTAATAGAGCGTCACGGTATGCTTGGCTTCGGCAAAGAATAGCCAGCGCTCCATCAAGATGCCAACAAGTCCCATTAACACGGCAACGATCACGATTGGCGCGGCCGGGAGCACAACGAGTAGATCGGCGGCCAACAACAGGACCAGAGGTGCGACGAAGCCACAGGCAATCGCCAGACGCCTCAGTTTCATGGCGTGCTTGCGGCCGATCGCGAAAGCCATTTCCTTGAGCAGATAATTCTCTTCGGAGTGAGGCGCCTCTAACAGGCGCACCTTCCCAAACTGCCCTAACCCAGTGGCGCTCTCGGGTGTTGCCTGACTGCGCCGGTTGGAGGCAATCGCCCAATAGCCCGCTTTGATGGTCCAGCCCACGGATAGCAATAGCGCCGAGAGTCCCATAGGCCAGTTACCTTGCGGCGCATAGAAAACCGTGATGAGGGAGAAAAGCAACGCGCCGCCGGCTAACGCCATGCCGACAAAGGCCGGTAGAGTCCAGGCGCTGTGCCATTGCGCAATAGGCTTCAGGGACGCGTAGATCATGGCGGTGCAGCCAACGGTCACAGCTGCGCCAAGTGCTGACAATACCGCGGCCAAGGTCCACACCTCGTTGAAGAACACCCACCCGATTGCCAACGCCAACGCAGGAGCGAAGGTCACCAGCGATGCCACCCCTTCGCGTGAAAGCCAAGAGCTTCGCCATTGGCTAAGCGCACGCCAAGCGCGCTCCGGGTGCCCAAGATGCAGCGTCGATGACAGAAGGCCCGTGGTGATCATGCCAAGGCTTATGATCATGGATATTAATCCAAAAGCGCTATCGGCCGGCAGCATGCCCGCTGCGCCAAGAACGCCTATCAGGAACAGCAATCCGTAACCGCTGCCGGAAAAAACAGTAAAGACTATTATGGAAGGTGCAGGATGCATGCTTGTCCCTCAATCGCTCAGAACGCGGTCTAGCCAACCGAGTAAACCGCCGCTTGCGATGGGCTCCAGGGGCTGTGCCGTGGGCGTGGATGTGTTCGGCCGTTTGCGT
The DNA here is from genome assembly GCF_014191775.1 of Limibacillus halophilus. Lineage (NCBI taxonomy): Bacteria > Pseudomonadati > Pseudomonadota > Alphaproteobacteria > Rhodospirillales > Rhodovibrionaceae > Limibacillus > Limibacillus halophilus. The sequence goes on from NZ_JACHXA010000004.1 coordinate 122,569, forward strand.
TCGCGCGGTGGCAGGTACTTGTTGGTTGGTTTGTAGCCCATTTCCGGCATCAGATCGTACCCGTCTCTGTCAGCGACCATTCGAGAAACCTCTGATTCGGGATCGCCGAGATCGCCGAAATGCCGGGCGCTGGCGGGGCAGGTGCGTACGCAAGCCGGTTGGCGCTCTTCTTCTGCGATGTTCTCGTTGTAAATTCGGTCAATGCAAAGCGTACATTTGCGCATCACCTGTTCGCCCGGGTCCATCTCTCTGGCGCCGTAAGGGCAAGCCCAGGCGCAAAGGCCGCACCCGATGCACTTGTCTTCTTCGACCAAGACAATTCCATCTTCCGACCGTTTGTAGGAAGCGCCAGTCGGACAGACCGTCACACAGGCGGGTTCTTCGCAGTGCAGACAAGATTTTGGGAAATGCACGGTGCGCCCGTCGCAGCCTTCGCCTGCTTCGAAGCTGTGTACGCGGTTCAGCCAAGCGCCAGCAGGATCGGCACCATAGGCCGAAACGTCGGTGAGCGGTCCCGGATAGCCACCTGTGTTCCATTCCTTGCAATTGACCACGCAAGCGTGGCATCCGACGCAGATGTCCAAGTCGATGACTAGGCCAAGTTTCTTCGGCCCGGGATTTGTCGGGAGACTGGTCATCGTTTTCCTCCCTTTTTGCCATATGCCACCGTTTCGGGAGCTCTGGGCATCCCGGGAGGTCGCTTGAAGGCTTTGCGCTTGAGTGCGGTTTCCTCGAACCCTGGTTTTTCAGCTTTCTTTATACGTACTCGTAAGTCATACCAAGCGGCCTGTCCTGTAACCGGGTCGGACGCGGCGTAGCGATAGCCGCTGCCCTGTTCGGGGAGTAGTTCATCGATCAGGTGATTCAGCAGAAAGCCGCGGGTGCTTTCCGGCGCATCCTTGTCGAGGTTCCAGGCACCAGCACGCTTTCCAATGGCGTTCCAGGTCCAAACCGTCTTGGCGTTCACGCCTTGCATTATCTTTGTTGGGGCTTTGATCTTTCCGTGCCGGCTTTCAACCCAAACCCAATCATCTGCCTTCAGCTCAAGCTCCTGGGCTAAGGATTCCGGGACGAAGAGCACGTTGTGGCCATGAATCTGGCGCAACCAGGCATTCTGCGATCCCCAGGAATGATACATCGCCATCGGCCGTTGACTCACGGCATGGAGTGGAAAGTCATCGGCTGTCCGGGTTTCATCCTCCAGCGGGGGGTACCAGAAGGGTAGCGGATCGAAGTAACGGCGCAGACGTTCACGCTCGCGTTCGGGGGGCAGAACATCGCCATGACCGTCTGCTGCAAGCCGGAACTTTTGCAAGGGCTCGACGTAGAGCTGCAGGACCACAGGCGCGGCTTCCGTCATGAAACCCATGGACTTCGCCCAATCGAGGTAAGCCTGGTTGGCGAATTTAAAGTAATGCCCTTCCTCGGGGATATCGTGCCGCCAGAAGCATCCGTTCTCTATGTAGCGATCGAGTTGGTTAGGGTTGGGCGCGCCGACACCCTGTGCATCACCGTTCTCGCCGCGCCATCCCGCAAGCGGACCGATACCTGGTTTGCGTTGATGCTGGGTAATGTACTGTTTGTACCCCTCCGGAAATTTTTCCGAGCCGTCTTCGTTTGTCATCCCGGGCAAGCCAAGTCGATAGCCGAGATGGATCAGCACATCCTGGAAGGGGCGGACATCACGGTCGGGCGTCAAAACGGGCTGGCGAATTGCGTCGGCTGCGGCCTCGGCACTGCCGATCGGGCGGTCCAGCAAGGAAATGCAGTCCCATCGTTCCAGATAAGTCGTATCCGGCAGTACAAGGTCAGCGTAGGGCACCGTTTCAGAATAGAAGGCGTCGGAGTAGATCACGTGTGGAATGCGATATTCACCGGTTTCGGGATCCTTGTCGGTCAACATCGAGACGGTGCCGCCGGTGTTCATGGCTGAGTTCCAGGCCATGTTGGCCATGTAGAGGAACAAGGTATCAACCGGGTAGGGATCACCCTTCCACGCGTTGGTGATGACCATATGCATCAACCCGTGGGCAGACAGAGGATTCTCCCATGAGAACGCCTTATCGATGCGCTGCGGCTTTCCGTCCGGTCCCACGAGCAGATCTTCGGGGCCCTGCACGAAGCCAAGCGGCGGACCGGGCAGGGGCTGTCGCGGGTTCACCTGGCCTGGCTTGCCAGCTGGTTTGACCGGCGGTGGCGCGGACTGCGGGAACGGCGGCTTGTAACGGAAGCTGCCGGGGCTATCGATGGCTCCCAGCAGCATTTGCAATAGATGCAAGGCGCGGCAGGTATGAAAACCGTTCGAATGGGCCGAAATACCACGCATGGCATGCAGGGCCACGGGTCTGCCGACCATGCGTTCATGACGGACGCCACGCCAATCGGTCCAGGGCTGCTCGATCACCACGGTTTGGCTGAACGCGGCTTCGGCGATCTCCGCGGCAATACGACGGATCGTATCGGCAGGCAAGCCGGTTCGCTCGGCCACAGCTTCCGGGGCGTACTCCGCGGTCAGATACTTCTCAGCCAAGAGATAGAATACAGGCTTTGCCTGCCGGCCATCAGGTAACGTCACGGTTTCCCTTAAATCGGGCACGACTCCGTCACTGTCCCATGGTAACGCGGCCGCCTGTTTCTGATCCCATACCAGGGGCTTTCCGTCGGCGTCGCGAGCGAACAAGCCGTGGGAACTACTGCCGGGAGCATCGATGACCAACCAAGGAGCGTTCGTGTAGGATTTGAGGAATTCTTTGTCGATTTTTCCTGCGCTCAGGAGTTCATGAACCAGGGAGAGGGCAAAGAGGCCATCACTTCCCGGCGTAATTGGCAACCATTCGTCAGCGATGGCGGAATATCCTGTCCGCACGGGATTCACCGAGACGAACTTCGCACCGTTTGCACGCAACTTACTTAGGCCGATCTTGATAGGATTGGAGTCGTGATCTTCAGCCACGCCAAACATCATGAAAAACCGACTGTGCTCCCAGTCCGGTTCGCCAAACTCCCAAAAGCTGCCGCCGATGGAATAGAGACCACCTGCTGCCATGTTGACCGAGCAGAAGCCACCGTGAGCCGCAAAATTTGGCGTACCGAATTGCGAAGCCCACCAGGCCGTCAGGCTCTGGCTCTGATCGCGTCCGGTGAAAAAGGCAAGCTTACGGGGGTCTTCATTGCGGATCGCGGACAACCAACCGGTTGCGATCCCCAGTGCCTCGTCCCACTCGATCTCCTCGAACTCCCCAGAGCCGCGTGGACCCACGCGCTTTAAGGGTTTGCGCAGCTTGGCCGGGCTTTCCTGGTGCATGATCCCGGCGGAGCCCTTGGCACATAAGACCCCCTTGTTGATCGGATGATCGGGGTTGCCTTCGATGTAACGAATACCGCCATCTTTGAGGTGGACGCGGATACCGCAACGACAAGCGCACATATAGCAAGTGGTTGTGCGAATTTCGTCGGACACCTTGGGAGAAAGGTCGATAGGTCGGTCGTCCGGCACTGAAGGGCTCCTGGATTGAGATTTAGCGTGACGTGATGGACAGAACGCTATCCTAACCCTTGCGGGTAGAGATTCTCACCTACAAAGTGGAAAGGATTTCCAGGATGTGACGGAATGTTCCGATGCTAACGGATTGTTTTATCAGTCAGGTATTGCCGCGACACGAAGAAATACCTGATTGTATAGATAGCAGTATTTCTCACGGCCGCCTTAAAATTGCCTCTTTCCAGCCCCCGGGAAGTCTAGAGTAAGCTTGAGGCTGCATGGTTCGGGAAATACACTCAGATGCAGGAGGCATTATGGCACAGGATCCTTTGAAATTCCTGCGCGATCGGCAAGGTCCGGCGCGCGCTCCCTTGTTGCACGACCCAAAGGCTGATAATCCACAGGCTCCGCAAACCAGCGCCCGGGCGCCCGCGCCCAGTCCCAAACCAAAAGAGGAAGCGACCTTGCCGCAATCGATCCAGCCCACATCACGCTCAACAGTTTCATCGACTTCTGCAAGCCAGCCGGAGGGAACGGGTCGTTTGATCGTCGGACCGGCGATTCGAGTTAAGGGTGAAATTGGGGCTTGTGATACATTGGTTGTGCAGGGAGAAGTCGAAGCATCAATGACGGGCCGCGTGATGGAAGTCGCACAAGGTGGACTGTTCAAAGGGCAGGTTGAACTCGACGAAGCGAGCGTTGCTGGCCGGGTCAATGGCAAACTCACGGTCAAAGGATTGTTGAAAGTGACGGCCGGCGGGGAAGTGCGCGGCGAGATTCGCTATGGTGAGTTGCAAATTGAAAAAGGCGGCGTGATTGCGGGCGACATCGGTCTGTTAGATACGCCGTCAAAGGATTCAAAGCCCGAGGCTGAGGCGCCCAAAATGGAAGCTAAAACGGCGGCCGACTGACATTCAAATCGGCACTGACAATACCTCCAGCATCCGCAAGCGGCCCCGATTCGGGGCCGCTTTTAGATTCCATCCGGAATTACAGTAGCGCTGTAGCGTGGTGGCGCAGATGGTCTTCGATGAATGTAGCGATGAAATAGTAGCTGTGGTCGTAGCCCGCTTGCATCCGTAGCTCGAGTTCCTGGCCTGCGGTTTGGCAAGCACTGGCAAAGAGTTCCGGTCGCAATTGCTCCGCCAGGAATTGGTCGGCATCGCCTTGGTCGATCAGGATACCGCCACTTCTATGCCCGCTAAGGACAAGCGCAGTAGCATCGTAGTCGGCCCAGCTTTGCCGGTCTTCGCCGAGGTAGCCCGTGAAGGCTTTTTGCCCCCATGGCACCTGACTGGGAGCGACGATCGGAGAAAACGCAGAAATCGATAGGTAAGTTTCCGGGTTTCTCAATCCAATCGTAAGCGCGCCGTGACCACCCATGGAATGTCCCATGATTCCCTGGCGGGAGAGGTCGATGGATTCAAAGTTCTTCGCGAGGACCTGCGGGAGCTCTACCGATATGTAGCTGTACATCCGATATGCACCCGACCAGGGTGCCTGGGTGGCATCAAGATAAAATCCCGCACCTGAGCCAAAATCGTAGCTTTCGTCTTCACCGGGGATGCCTTGATTGCGCGGAGACGTATCCGGCGCCAGGATATTCAAGCCCAATTCGGCCGCTACTCGTTGCGCGCCGGCTTTCACGGTAAAGTTTTCCTCCGTACACGTCAGACCCGACAGGAACGTGACCAACGGACGCCTTTCACCTCTGACGGCCTGGGGCGGTTGGAAAAGCGAGAAGCGCATCGCGCCGTTACAGCGCTCGGAGTGATGTTCGAAGATGCTTTGCGCGCCTCCAAAGCATTTCGCTTCCGATATTTGTTTCAATACCATAACGGATTTAATTCCAGTAATACATTAATAAAGAACAACGCTCCGAATTGATTTTCCGGCGTGCATCAAATCGAAGCCCTTGTTGATATCCTCCAGCGGCATGATGTGGGTGATCATCTCATCGATGGCGATCTTGCCGTCCATGTACCAATCCACGATCTTCGGCACGTCCGTACGGCCGCGCGCGCCGCCGAATGCCGTACCGCGCCAGGACCGACCAGTAACCAGCTGGAAGGGGCGTGTCGAAATTTCCTGACCAGCGCCGGCGACACCGATGATGACGGAAACGCCCCAGCCTTTATGGCAGCATTCCAGAGCCTGACGCATCGTGTTCACGTTTCCGATGCACTCGAAGGAGTAGTCCGCCCCACCACCGGTCAGCGACACGAGGTAGGGGACAAGGTCACCCTCGACCTCCTTGGGATTGACGAAATGAGTCATGCCGAACTTTTCACCCAGCGCTTTGCGCTCGTTGTTTAGATCGACGCCGATGATCTTGTTTGCACCCACCATGCGTGCACCCTGAAGAACGTTCAGTCCGATACCGCCAAGGCCGAAGACAACGACGTTTGATCCGGGTTCAACTTTCGCGGTGTTGACAACTGCGCCGACACCAGTGGTGACGCCGCAACCGATGTAGCAAACCTTATCGAAAGGAGCATCGGGTCGAATTTTGGCCAGCGCGATTTCCGGCAAGACCGTGTAGTTGGCGAAGGTAGAGGTTCCCATGTAGTGGAGGATCGGCTTACCGTCGATCGAGAAGCGACTGCTGCCGTCGGGCATCAGACCCTTGCCCTGTGTTTCGCGGATGGCCTGGCAGAGGTTCGTTTTCGGATTGAGGCAGTACTCGCATTGCCTACATTCCGGGGTATAGAGAGGAATGACGTGATCGCCTGGCTTAAGCGAGGAGACGCCTGCACCCACCTCAACCACGACGCCTGCACCTTCATGTCCGAGGATCGCTGGAAACAGCCCTTCCGGATCGGCGCCGGACAGGGTGAAAGCGTCAGTATGGCAGATGCCGGTTGCCTTGATTTCCACCAGGACTTCACCAGCCCGTGGGCCTTCCAGTTGCACGGTCATGACTTCCAGCGGTTTGCCAGCCTCCAGGGCAACAGCGGCGCGTACATCCATCTTCAACTTCCTTCCTAAAGCACTTTTGGGGACGGTACCTGACCGACCGGATTATGTTTGGCGACAGACTTGCAGAAGGTGGTGGCGTATGACAAGGCTTGCGGCGACAATAATTGTCCTCTTGTCACGTGGGGCTGTTGTTTCCGGCTCTTGGCGATGGCGGCTTTGTCCGGGATTACAGCTCTTGCTAATCGAATACGCCCGGTTTGGTGACAAGCGGCATGAACTTGCATTCTGTGTAATAGATTTTTTTTTCTGGCCCTCCAAAAGGAGTCATATCTTGTGGATAAACGGAATCATCGAGTTTCTTTTTCAAAAGAAAGAAAATAACATTCGAAGTTATTTCATCATTCCGGTTAAGAAAATATGTAATGGGTTCTATATAGAAATCTTCCAAATGAAATTTTATTAGAGGTGGGTCATTTAGTTGAATATATAGCGAGAAGGGAACAAAGAATCTGTTCCCTAATCTTATATAGTAATAGTCCTGATCCACTAGGTACTCGCCTAGCGCGGATAGAAAATCCTCGCTTAACTCCCAATCGACAGGGCGTTGGTAGCTGTAATCTCCAGTTTCGCGGTTATAGCGTATATCGTCGCAATAGGGCGTAAAGGGGACAATAGGTAGTAAGAGGAGGGCGGTCAGCAGCAGGACCGGGATCAGCAGCGCCAAGGCCACCCGCCTGACCCAGACCGCTGACGCGGAGCGGCGCTTCTTCTTTGCCGCGCCGCTTTGACCGAACTCCTCCGCCATCCACCCTTACCCCCTTCATCCTCAAGCTTCGCTGAGGGGTATTCTCCTATGGCGACGGTCGCAGCGCCGACCACTCAGGGTTCGTTACCTGCCGCAACCCTTGCTTGCCATTCTTGTCGGTTATTATCTCAAACTCAAGGGTCATATCCTGCTCAGCGCGAGAGCGTACTTCAAAATCCGCACCCAAGCCCAGTTCACGTAGGGTCACGCGGTAAAGATCGGTCATCAGATCATCGCTGTTCGAGCTGAAGTTGTAATCCAAGCGATGCTTGATTTTTCCTGTAGCGAAAACTTTGTTACCCCGTCTTTCAAAAGATATTTTGCTGTCGCTTTGTAGAGCCTGGTGCTGAGACGCGGGCGTGTTGGCAAGTGCAGTACGCTGGCCGCCCCGTCCTTGGAGGTCTGCGGTAGTTGTCCCTCCATCCTCCAGCCGCAACATTGTTTGCTGCAGGGGCGATGGCTCGGGCAAGGTTTCCAGCGTTGTGGGGTCGATGCCAATAATTTGCGCTTCAATCGCTCTTTGATGGTCAAAGAGAAAACCTTGTGTTTCAGGGTTTTGTTCCAGAGATTGCGAGAAGTCTATCTCCATCACGCCGTCGGCGTCGGGATCCAGGAAGCGTTCTAGGAGCTTCGCGGCCTCCTTATCGCCAAGTTCCCGGCGCAGTACAACGGCAAGATCGCCAGCGCTTTTGAGCAGTTCTTCTGTCGTGCCAACGGCATCGGGAACCCGACCGCGTGAAGCAATGAAAACAGAAGTGTCGACCAGGACTTCGGCAATCAAACCCGCAATCTTTTCTTGGCGTTCGCGTTTCTGCCTGCGTTCTTGCGGGGGCGCTTCGCTGATTGCCTCTTCGATGTCCTGCTGCAATTGTTGGACGAATTTACCACTATTGCCCAAAAATCGTTTGTTCAGAGCAGATGGCTGTGCGGTGTTTGGTGGTTTTGGCCGTTTGCTTTGCTGATCGGTTGATAAGAGTGCAGTTGCAATCGGCGGCGGCGTCTTGGGAGCGGTGGTTGCTGGTGTTTCGCTTTTCCCCTGCCCACCGCTTTCTCGATTCGAGGGGCCTTTGTCCGTAGTTTGACGGGTGACGTTTTGGCCGTCGTTTTGATTGGAGGGCGCTGTTTCCCTTGCCTTTTGATCGCCCAGGGTGACGACGCTGCTCTGGGGCAAGCGGGCTAAAGGTGTCTGCAGGCTCTGCGATTCCGGGAAGGGATTCCGGAACCCATCGTCCGGGCGCGGCGTTCCTCCGCTTTGCGGCTGGTCTACTTGCGCCTCTGGCTTTGCTTGTGCGGACGCTGGACTGTCAGGTCCGTCCTGTGCCTTGCGGTTGCTGATTGGCTGAGGCTCTCTATCGTTGGGGTCATGCGGATTTCGTCCAGTATCCTCTGCCCCCGGTTTTCTCGGGGAGGCCTGGCTGGCGACATCATCCCGCTCACTGCCGGAGCCCGGCTGGCCGCCAGAGCCCGGCTGGCTTTTCTGCGCATTCCTCTCTGGGTTAATTTGGATGGAAGTCTCCTTACCGGAGGCGCTTTCCTTTGTGCCGCCGTTGTTAAAAGCGCTTTGGGCTGCGGGTTTTGCAGCCGCTGTGTTGCCAGGGCCGCCGCGCGGCGGCGCATCGTCAGACGCCGTCTCGTTCGTGCTGGTGGTGCCCGCAGGTTTTGCCGAGCTTGCAGCCGGTCCGGACCCTGGCTTGGCGCCGTTTGGCAGCGCGCCATTGCCAGAGGTGGTTGTGTTGGATGCCGCCGTGCCGGGAGCGCGCAGAGGCTGCCCGTCCCGCAAATTGACCGGCGCAGAAACGCGTGGGCCCTCGGGATCGTCCTTGACCTTGGCCGGATCGAAAACCAAGCCTTTGTCTGTAATCTCAAAGCCGTCCTCGGCCATCTCTTCACGGAAGCGCAGGCCAACCTCATCCGGGATCGGGCTTTTGGCCTTTTGCGTCATGGTGCGGGTGAACTCGAACGCCATGCCGCCCGGGCTGACGGGATCGAAGGGGTTTTTAGAATTGCGGTCGACCATGGCCATGACCGTCGGGCTGAGAACGGGCCGTCCGTCGGGTCGGCGTTTGGCCATTTCCTCGGCTAGCTCCTCGGTATTTTTTGCAAATTTCATCGCTGAACCTTTAAGAAAAATAGGGGATAAGCAAAAAATATAGGCGAAAAAGAATGATTATCAAATATAATGGTAATAAAACTAGAAAAATTGTCAAAATTTTTCGCTATTCCGGCTTGCAGGGTGCATTCGCGCAGGCTTAGGCTCGTCGCGCTTGGCCGAAGGAGGAACGAGTACTATGGACAGTATCCAACAAGCGCGGGTTGACCTGGCAGCCGCCCACAGGCTTGCCGCACGCTATGGCTATCACGAAGGTGTCTGCAATCATTTCAGCTATGCCATTCCGGATATGGATGATCGGTTTCTCTTGTCGCCTTATGGTGTTCATTGGTCACAAGTGCGTGCGAGCGATCTCCTCCTGGTCAATGCCAAAGGCGAGGTCATCGAAGGGAATGGTTATGCCGAGACGTCGGCCTTTTGCATCCATGCAGCCGTTCATCTGGCGCACCCGAGGGCTGCCTGTGTGCTGCACACTCATATGCCTTATGCAACAGCCCTGACATCACTTGAAAATTCCGAGATTCTGCCGATCAGCCAGAATTCCCTGAGGTTCTATCAGGATGTGGCCTACGACAACGACTACGGCGGATTGGTCCATGATATGGAGGAGGGCGCGCGGCTTGCCTCCAATCTAGGCAACAAGCGGGTCCTGATGTTGGGCAATCACGGGGTAATGGTTGTTGGGCCGACCATCCATCAGGCCTTTGATGATCTTTACTATCTGGAGCGCACCGCGGAGCTACAGGTGTTGGCTTATTCGACCGGCAAACCGCTGCGGTTAATGGGGGAGAACCTCGCGCGCCATACGAAGACACAGTTCGATGAAGAGCGTGACCGCTACAGCCGGATTCACTTTGATGGCTTGCTGCGGATTCTCGATCAGGAGAGCCCTGAGTTCAGAAACTAGGTCCCGCAGTTCGAGAATGCAAAAAAGGGAGCCATGGAGCTCCCTTTTTCATGTGCGAAGGATCGGCGAAGAAAGTTATTCGGCGGCGATGGCCTGTGCCGCCCGGCGCTGCAATTCTTCGCCCAGGAATTCGGCAAGTTTCTGCGGGCCGGTCTTGGCAAGCTTCGCCGAGCGCTCGGCTCCATTATTGTAGTTTGTGTTCGTATTGATGTCGTAGGTATAGATGTTGCCTTCGATATCGCGGATGAACTCGATACCGGCAACTTCAACGCCGTTGTCCGCGAGGACCTTTTCCAACGTCGAGATAAGCGCTGGATCAATATCATCAGTAATCTGGAATTTCGGCGCTTCTTCCTGATCTGGGGTCGCCGGGCAGAAGGCGTCGCCGACCGCGCAGGCGTCCGCAGGGCAAAGCTCAAATCCCTGGCTGGTATCGACCCGTACGGCATAGTGGAAACGTCCGCCGATGAACTCCGCACGCGTGATGTAGGGCTCCGCAGGCCGGATGTACTGCTGGATCAACCAAGTGCCATCGACAGGCGCCTCATACTCCGGACTTTCAAGATAAGCGGCCAAGCTTTCCAAATCTTGGAATAACTGAACGCCCAGGCCTTTCCCGCCACGGTTGGGCTTCAGGATAAGCGGTAGCTCCGCAAAGGCCCGAGCTGCTGGTAGCACCGCGTCCTTGCCGACGGCAATGCGCGTGCGTGGCGTGCGGACGCCCGCCGCTTGGAGCGCGGCATACTGTGCAACCTTGCTGACCTCCAGGTACAAAGCACGGCTGCCGTTGACAACCCTGCGCCCGTTCAATTCTAGCCAGTTCAGGACATGTTGGGTGTAGGAGGGTGCGTGGGTGTGCCCGCGCGTATGAGCTGAGGCGCTCATACGGCTATAGAAGATGCCTTCCGGCGGTTGGGAATCGAATGATAGAACGCCTTCATCAAGATGCCATTCCTCGAAATCCAGGCCCGCAGATTCCAGAGCCGACCGGAAAGGCGGCAACCACTCATCATTCTCGTGCAGAATATAGATCTTCGACATTTTTGCCGCTCCATATTTTACGCATAAAATGCGTGAAATAGTGAATATCACACTCAATAATGAGATTAAGTGGAGGCATTAAGACTCTTCAAGTGGGAAATACAAAAATTCACGAATCTGTGCGCAGAGCGGCGAGGGCTTCGGGTGTGTCGATATCTTCCAAAATGCTGCGATCATCGATTGCGATCTCGGCTACCAACTCCGGATAATCGCTAAGCAGATGTCGTGCGCCGACGTCACCATGGAGCGTTTGCAGTTCGGCAAAGAACTGGCGGGATATCAGAACTGGATTGCCGCGTTTACCCTGCCACGTCGGCAGGCAGATCGAGCGCCCTTCCACCGGATTGAAACCAGCGATGATGCTATTTATGACGGCGGTCGAAATGCGTGGCATATCACCGAGCATGATTATAACACCATCTGGCTGACCGGGGAGGCTCGCCAATCCCCGTTTTAGGGATGAAGCGAGCCCGCTGGCGTAATCCGGATTATGGGCGAAAACGAGCTCCATATCCGCGAGTGCGCTTGTAACTTCTTGTGCTTGATGACCGGTAACGACGACAAGGTCGCTTATCTGCGCGGCCTTTAGGGCTTCGACTGCATGGCGAACCAAAGGCTTGCCGTTGACGTCCGCCAGGAGCTTGTTGGCATGCCCCATGCGCCGTGACTGTCCTGCGGCCAGCAGCAACGCCGCAATTTTGGGTGCCCGCGGTGCCAGCGCACGGCCCTCATGTTCGGGATCAGGCGTTCCTTCAACGGCAAAAGAACGCGGCAGGGGTCGTTGGGCTATCTCCATCAATAGGCCGCCGGCACCCATTTGCATGATATCTCGAGATCCAACGGGTAGATCACAGAGCAGGCGTTCCAGAACCCAATCGAAACCGTTGACCTTGGGCGATCGGGCGCAACCGGGCAACCCCAGCACCGGCAGGCCATCCCACTCCGCAAGCAGCAGAAGATTGCCTGGGTCTACCGGCATGCCGAAGTGAAGAACCGTTCCGCCGGCTTGCGCGATGCCTTGGGGAACAACGTCGCGCCGGTCGACGATGGCCGACGCTCCCGATACGAGAAGCAGTTCGCACCCCTCCGCTTGGAGTTCCTCCAAGGCGCTGGAAATTGCAGAAGGATCGTGGGCGCAGCGGCGTTCTTTAGCTGGGGGGCAGTCGAGGTGAGCTAGGCGCTGATTCAGGGCGGCAACAGTCTTGTCTAGTAAACTGACCTTCATACCTGACAGTTCGGTTTGTACCAGTCCTATTTGCCGCGCTCGAAGCGGGGCGACGCTGATCAGCGGTTCATTGCCGAGCGTTTGCATCGCTTGGTCAATAATCTTCCCGTTTGCGGCGAAGGGAATCATCTTAACCGTGGCCACCATCTGGCGCGGTTCGACGAGGCCATAGGGTGGCACCGTTGCAATGGTGATGCACTCATCGGTCAAGTTGAAGGCATCAAGCCGACCTCTGTCGATCACTGCCAGTCCGCGCGCCTGGGCAATAAGATTGCAGCGCCCGGTAAAAGCTGCGGTCTGATTCAGGTTAGCACCACGAATAGCCGCGGCTACCATCGCCGCGGCTTCGTCTTCGTGCAGGTCTCCACGCGCCATGCGAGCGACGGTGACCTCTTCAATGCCTGCGGCGAGCAAGGCTGTAACGTCTCCCTCACTCAGCTTACGACCCTTCTTGAAGTTTGATTTATCAAAGCGGATCGAATGGGCGAGCAATGAACCGGCAGCATCGCGGCTATTGACCTTGCAAAAGTCCATCAGGCCGTGTCTCCCGGGGTCAGAGGCGGGGCAGCGCGCAAGACCTGGGTTATCTGCGCCATCACTGAAACGGCTATTTCAGCCGGCGATTTTGCACCGATTGATAGGCCTACAGGCCCTTGGATACGTGCGAGCGCTTCTTCGCTCGCGCCCTCCGCACGTAGGCGGGTCAGGCGCTTGGCATGGGTTCGTGTCGACCCCAGGGCGCCGATATAAAAGACGGGCGATTTGATGGCGGCGAGCAAGGCAGGGTCGTCGAGTTTAGGGTCGTGTGTCAGGGTGACAACGGCCGTGCGGCGGTCCAATGCCAGATCTGACATGGCCTCATCGGGCCAGGAGTCTACGCACCTGATTCCCGGGAACCGTTCTTCGGTTGCCCAAGCTTTGCGTGGGTCAATCAGAACGACATCGTACCCGGTCATCTGCGCCAGGGGCGCCAGGGCTTGCGCGATATGAACCGCACCGACCAGAACCAGGCGCAATGGGGGATTGAAGACTTGCAGGAACCAGCGGTCCTCGTACAGCCCGCTGCGGTCATCGCGTAAAGCCTTCCGAATTGCCGCGAACAGTTCGGCATCAGGCTTGAAGTCGCCATCGGCCTTGCCGTCGATTACCAGACACTGCTGGCCGGATTCGATGTTGGTAACCAAGACCGTTTCCAGCTTGCCTCGTCTAGCCTCCAGGAGCTTGTCGAGCAGGAGGCGCTTCATACCAAGGACTCCACGAATACCTTTACCGTGCCACCACAAGCCAAGCCAACCGACCAGGCGTCCTCATCGGTAACACCAAAGGTCAGGAGCTTTGGCGGTGCGCCTTCCATGATCTGACGCGCTTCGTGCACGACTGCGCCTTCGATGCAGCCGCCGGATACCGAGCCGACCATGCGGCCGGTTTCATCTACGGCCAACTGGCTGCCAACCGGGCGCGGTGAGGAACCCCAAGTTGCCACGACGGTCGCCAGGGCCACCTTGTGTCCCTGGTCTTGCCAGTTCGTGGCCGTTGCGAGAACATCTGCTTCGATCATGCTGACTTTCCTATCCATTGGCTTGCGGCCTCCTCTCGTGCCGGCGGGTCGGCGCTAAGTGCGGCGGCCAAATCGGCCAAACTGTTTATGCTATGGGCGCTGCGGAGTTCATCAACGTGACCGATCATCGCGCTGGCACCCTGTGATTTCGGTGCATAGGCGTCATACCGCAAGAGGGGGTTGAGCCAGATCAGGCGCCTGCAGGACTTGTGCAAGCGCTCCATCTCCTCGCCAACGCCGCGGGCGCCTTCACGGTCCAATCCGTCTGTGATTAACAAGACGACGGCCCCTTGTCCAAGTACCCGCCTGGACCACTGTCTGTTGAAATCCTTCAGGCACCCACCGATTCGCGTGCCGCCCGACCAATCCTCAACCTCGGCTCCCACCTTTTCCAGTGCTACGTCAATGTCCTTGTAGCGGAGCTGGCGCGTGATGTTGGTAAGCCGCGTTCCAAACACGAAGGAATGGACACGGTCCCGGTCGTTGCTCAAGTGGTGCATGAAATGGAGAACCATTCTTGAATAGCGTGCCATGGAGCCGGAAATGTCGCAAAGGACGGTCAAGGGGGGGCGGCGTGTGCGAGGCTCTTTCCAGTTGAGAGGAATGTGATCGCCCCCACCACGCAAACTGGCCCGCAGCGAGGCCCGAAGGTCTATTCGACGTCCATGCGGCGCTGCACGGAACCGTCTCGTCTTTACTTCTTGCAAGGGTAATTTCAAAGCTCTTATGGCGCGTTTTGCCGCTTCCAATTCATCGAGCGACATCTTCTCAAAATCCATTTCCTGGAGTCGTTCACGAGCGGAATAGGTGAAACTGGCATCGACTTCTATTTCTTCTTCCGCATTTTCCTGCGGCTCTTTCGGCGTCTGACGGGGCGGCGAGAAAGCATCAGCAACGCGCCTGCTGATTTCCTGCTCGGCAGCGTCGCGCAGACCGTCCGCCGTCACATCCGGCAACAACAACCCCTTCAACTTGTCCAGTATCTTTGGGTTGCGCCAGAAAAGATGGAAGGTCTGGTCGAAAACTTCCTGCTGATCGCGCCGATTTACGAAGGTGCTATGGAGTGTCCAATAGAAATCACGGCGCTCGCCGATGCCGACGGCGGTTATGGCCTCCAGGGCTTCGTGAACCTTTCCAGGGCCGACCGGTAGCCCTGCAGCCCTAAGCGTTCTGGCAAAGTAGAGGACGTTTTCCGCCAGGCGGCCTTCTTCGGCTGTGATCTGTCCATTTTGGGTGGTCATTTTTAAACGCCGGGAAGCCCGACCATATCCTGCTTTACCTCATCCAGAAGACGTGCGGCCTCGCTTCCTTGAATCTTCTGGATATCGTCCTGGTACTTCAAAAGAACGCCAAGCGTGCTATCGATCGTTTCCGGGTCCAGAGCGACTTTATCGAGTTGGGTTAAAGCATCGGCCCAATCAATGGTTTCGGCCACTCCTGGGAGTTTGAAAAGGTCATTTCCATGCCGCAAGCGCTGGATGAAGGCTACGATCTGGCGAGACAGGGCGTCCGCCGCCCCGGGCGCCTTGATCTTGAGGATTTCAAGCTCCCGCGCCGCGTTGGGATAATCGACCCAATGATAGAGGCAACGGCGCTTCAGGGCATCGTGAATCTCCCGGGTGCGATTAGAGGTGATGATGGTGATTGGCGCTTCCGCCGCCTTTATAGTGCCGAGTTCAGGAATGCTGACCTGAAAATCGGACAGGAGTTCCAGCAGGAAAGCCTCGAACGGCTCATCCGTGCGGTCCAATTCGTCGATCAACAGAACCGGCGCGCCGCCGATGCCGGGCCGCAGAGCTTGGAGCAGGGGGCGCTCGATGAGAAAGCGCTTGGAGAAGATGTCGCTCTCCAAACGTTCGCGATCCCGATCGCCCGCCGCTTCGGCCAGCCGAATCTCCATCATCTGGCGCGCATAGTTCCACTCATAAACCGCAGAGTTTACATCCAACCCCTCATAGCACTGCAGGCGGATTAGTGGCCGCCCCAAGGCGGTTGCCAGGACCTTGGCAATCTCGGTCTTGCCGACCCCGGCTTCGCCCTCCAGGAAAAGTGGGCGGCCGAGCTTTATTGCCAGAAATAGAACGGTGGCTAGACTGCGCTCGCCGATGTATTGCCCGCGTTTTAGCAGTTCCAATGTCTCATCGACATTCGCGGGTAAGGCGCAGTGCGCCGCAGAATCATCCGCCATACTTTCCTCTCGAAGGACCAATGTTGCCTATGAGAAGGAGACTATAGGGGCAAGGGTACGCCTGACAACGCGCCGGACCACCGCAGTGTTCGAATTATTTTTGGACCCAGCTTCCATCGGCGCGCTGGAACCACGTGCCGGCGGGCGCTTTTTGAAGGATTTGCGCGGCATAGACCTTGCCGACTTCCTCGGCGGTGACGCCCTGTTGTGCGGCTCGACTAGCGTAAATTTCCTTGCGCTGAGCGTTGACTTGAGCAGCGACGCTCTTGGCTGAGGCGTTGCCTGAATCGCGCACTACGAGCAATCCGTCAAAGCGTTCGCCGACAGCGCCTGATTTACGCAAATCGTCAAGTTGGTCGGCCTTAGCCTTTTTGAAGGTGTAGGTCAGACCCAAAGTGCTGGCCGCGATAGCCAAGCCGCCGAACAGCAAGAACTTGCGTCGTGAGGTGAATGTGCCGTTTCGCATGGTTTCCTCGCCGCCTTAAAAGATTCCCGGATTGCTCTGAATATCTTCGCGCGCCTGCTCTTCAAGCTTCACGCGGACTTCAGCATCCAGTTTGACATTCAAATTGATGGTGATGGGTTCCTTTGGAGCCTCGACCTTGACGGTCGGCGTGCAGGCCGAAAGGAATAGTAAAGCTGCCAGCACCGACCCGGCTGCCAGGAGCCCGTTCATCGCCGGTATGTTGCTCTCTTGCGCCACTATCGCGTCGCTGGGCTTCGCAGCAAATTTTTGCATCCGCACCGTCATCCATCCCCTGGCGTCTTAGGCCAGTTTTCCTGTGCCCGCTTCATCCACATATGCTGTCATTCTATTGTTACGGTGGCGAGAGGGAATATCTCCCCGAACGTTTCAATAAAAGTTCACCAATCGACGTGCCCTGCCGCAAAGCAGCCAGCAAAGACGTTGGATCCGTCGTAAGGTTAAAATTAAGCCTGAAGGGATAACCATCTAGAACATTTGGATTTCTTCCCTCTAGCCCTATAGAGAAAACCAACTCTTTATCGTTTGGCTTATCAAGATGGAGTTGGAGATCGTTGTATTGAAAGTCTTCCAGTGCATCGAGCATCAAAGAGACGCTTTCGCCCCCGCCCGACAAGGCTTGTCGAGTCGCTTCGTTGTTGTAGCGGATCGTGCCAACTTGCGTGTCGTCCAGGTTGGCGTTTGCAATGGTCACGGTGCCGCTGGTAAAGGCCAGTGGAACCTGGCCCGCGAGGATACCGGTAACTTGCAGCCCTTCGACATCAATGAGTTCGGCAAGTGCGCTCAGGTCCAGGCGGGTGAAACTCAAGGAAGCGCGGCCGTCTCCGCTTGCAAGGGAGTAGGCGCCATCCGTCAAAAGCAGGGGGCCGAGAAGACTTTGTGCTCTGGCTTCCTTGATTAGCAGCGTCGGCTCGCTGGTTTCTGCCGCCGGTTCTATGGAGAAAATCAAACGCACGTCGGTGAGGGGCAAGCCGGGATCGAAGCGCGACAGTGTGACCTCCTGATCGCCTTCAGTTGCGATTTTGATCATATCTCGAAACGACAGGGTACCGTTTAGTCCCTTCAGCGGCATATCGGCGTAACGTAGCGCCAGATCGGTGAGGGTTGCCGTCCCTTTGCCTTTCAGGTTCCTGCCATCCCAACCAAGTGATCCTGTCAAAGCCACAGTTCCCTCAACCTCTCGGAGGGAGGCGAGAAGGGGGCTGATTGCGAGAGGTTGTAAACCGCCCTTTTCGAAAACCACGGTTGTGTTGGGCAAACTGAGAGAAAGGTGAGAATAATCGCCAGCAAAAGATCCCAAAAACCCCAATTTTACCAGACGGTCCGCGAAATACACTTCGCCGGAAACGTCCGTTTTATCACTGCGCCGCGGCTTAAACGAGACATTCAGCCTTGCGGGCCCAGCCAGGATCGGATGCGTAACGGCGTCGGCGGTCAACCGCGCATCGCCCTTGCCAACGGCGAGACGCGGTAGAGCTTCCAGATCAAGTGCACCGGCAAATTGTAGGCCGTTAATTTTCAGTTCCTGGTCAGGGACCTGAAGCCCCCCGATTTTGAGATCGGAAAGCAATGCACCTTCGGACATGGATAGCTTCATCGATAGATTGCTTGCCTGCGTCGCGGGAACGCTTCCGGAGAGGCGCACTGCGGGTGCTTGTACGTCCAGGGTGAGGTCCTTGATGCTTCCTTCTTTAACCGATAGTTTCAAATCGTTGATGTTTAACGGCTTTTCTAAGATAATTCGTTTACCGGCAAGGGTGATGGGCGCACTGCTCGTCAGACTTCCAGGCTCTCTGCTCCGAAGAAAGATCGTTTCATTCTGAAACTCGGCATGGAGTGGCAAAGCACCGCGCAAATCTTCGCCAATGAGGCCGATCGATCCGTTGAGTGCTGTTTCGCCTAACGCATGACTGGCGGCACCATTGTATGTAATCGTGTGCAGTGGGATTGGCAGGCCTTTCAAACCAGACAGGCCAACCTCCAAGGCGCTACTTTCCAGACTGAGAGGGCGCCAGCCCGGACCCAGGTTTCCCTGAACGCGGCCACGGATCGAGACCTGTCGGCCCGCTGCGTCACTTAGGGCCAAATCGCTTATGACCTCGAACGGGTTTTCGCCTGTGAGGTTTGGCGCAATCTTGAGGCTCATTGGGCCCGAGAGGGTTAAGGGCTCCAAAGGCACTGCGAGGTTGTTCTGTTCGAATGGTATAGTTATTGCGCTTTTTATATAGTCGGTTATGGATGTTATTGAAAGTAATGTATCAGGTGAAAAATCTAAGAAAAGGAGCGTCCGGTCGGCGGACAATATTACGTCGGTATAGCCGGAAACTCGGGCGAGTTCCGTTATGGCAAGATTTTTAAATGTTCCGGTGAAACGAAGATGAGGCTCCAGGTTTCTATAGGCCGAGAGGAGATCGCTGTCGGGCTGGGCCGCAGGCGGACCGGCCGGTAGCAACCCATCGGCAGTAAATGTGCCCTTCAGTTCCATTTCCCGGCCGAGATAGGAAGCAAGGAACGATTGGATCGCGCTGCCCTCCGTGCTTTCCAGTGAACCGGCGAGACTGAAACGTGGAACGTCGGACAACGCCTTGATTGTGCCGGCCAGTGTCAGGCGAGACAGTCCGTTTGCTTCGTTGGTGTCGGTGTTGAAGCTGATTTGCTCTCGATCGACCGCGACCGTGAGATTGTTCTGCCAGTCGCCTGGAATGCTGGGGAAGTCCCGCATTTCGCTGCTGGATTCCAAATCCAACGTAAGGCCACTTTCGACCATCAATGTTTGCCAAGTGCCACGGCTC
Organism: Limibacillus halophilus; assembly: GCF_014191775.1. Taxonomy (NCBI): domain Bacteria; kingdom Pseudomonadati; phylum Pseudomonadota; class Alphaproteobacteria; order Rhodospirillales; family Rhodovibrionaceae; genus Limibacillus; species Limibacillus halophilus. The sequence goes on from NZ_JACHXA010000004.1 coordinate 142,079, forward strand.
TGCGGGATTGGCAGACCCCATGGAACGCGTTGGAGATGAGCTGTTCCCTTTAGTGACAGACGCCTCAGTTGGAAAGGAAGCAAGCTGGATACGAAAGTGGTTACTGCTTCATCCTCGTCGAAGTTGAGGTCGCTTTCCAGGATGATAGGTTGCTCCGCATCGAACTCAGGGGCGCGTAATCTGATGGTCCCGGCGGCTTCTGGAGGACCGAGCGTTAGCGACGCGTTGAATCCTAGGTCCGGACTTATTTCGGCAGCGAGTTCAACCGGTCCAAGCGCCTTTTCCTGCCAGGATAGATCCGCGCCTTTGGCATGCAGGTACGCCGCCGTGACGCGGCCACCATCCAACGTGATTTGGCTTTCGATCTCCAGCATGCCGAGATTGCTAACAGCGTTGCCTGAAAGCGAGAATGCCTGACCATCGCCGCTTCCAGATACGGTTACAGTTACAGGACCTATTGTTGTTTCGAGCGTGATACTGCCGTTGCTTATCTGGATTGGAGGAAGAAGAGGAAGGTCAGGTAGCGTTGGAATGGCCGGGAAGTGCGATAATTCCGCCGTGGTGCCGCTGTCGTCCTTGGCATAGCGGTAGTGCACGCCCTCGAGCGCGAGGTTCTCCAGGCGGCTATCGAGCAAGCTGGCGAGGCTGAATTTCGCTTCCAAGCGTGCAAAGGACAGACCAGGAGCCGTGAGGTTGCTGATAACAAGGCGATCGAAGGCAAGTTCGCTGACCTTGAAATGATCGGCCTTTAGCCAGACTGACATAACTTCGGCGAGAAGGCGTTCTGCCAGTGTCAAACGCGCCAACCACAGTCCGCTCAGGACCAGAGCCAGAACAGCGAAAGAACCGGTGATGATTTTCCAGCGACGCTTCATGGTAGGAAAAGCCTAACCTTCAGCGTATGGGGCCGCAAAGAAAGAACCGGGGCCACGCAGACCCCGGCTCTTCTTTACGGTGGGGCTTTGTTCAACCGGCAGCGGCGGCGACAGCCCGTGCTGCGATAACGCTTACCAAGTGAGCGCGATACTCGGCAGAGGCATGCAGGTCGCTGTTCAGATCAGCCGCCGATACGGTCAATCCCTTGAGTGCAACGGGCGTGAAGTTAGCGGTAAGTGCCGCTTCCATTTCCGTTGCGCGGAACGCACATGGGCCTGCACCGGTCACGGCGACGCGGGTTCCCACAACACCCTGGCTGACAAAAACTCCAACGATGGCATAGCGGGAGGCCGGGTTAGCGAACTTTACGTAAGCTGCTTTTTCAGGAACCGGGAACACGACGGAGCGAATAATTTCGTTTTCCTCCAGCGCCGTTTCAAACAGGCCGGTAAAGAAATCGTCGGCCGCAATTTCGCGCTTGTTGGTTCGGATCACCGCGCCGCAGCCCAGCAAACCGGCGGGATAGTCGGCAGCCGGATCGCTGTTGGCGACAGACCCGCCGATGGTGCCGCGATGGCGAACCTGAGGGTCACCGATGCCCTCCGCCAACGCCGCTAACGCGGGCAAGCGACTTTTCACAAGGTCATTGGCAGCAACCTCCGCGTGGGTGGTCATAGCGCCGATCACGATGGCGCCATCTTCCTCGCAGACGCCTTTGATCTCGGCAATTCCGCCGAGGTCTATAAGATCGCTTGGCATGGCAAGGCGCTGCTTGAGGGTCGGGATCAATGTCATCCCACCGGCCAGAATCTTGCCATCGCCTGCACCCGCCAGGGCCTTGGCGGCCTCGTCGAGGGAGGCGGGTCGCTTATAATCGAACTGATACATCCTTCTGTCCTCCCTTACTCTGCCGCCTGGGCGCCGCGAGCCTGTGCCGCACGCCACACTTTCTCAGGCGTTGCAGGCATATCGATCTCGCAGCCCAGTGCATTCGTTATAGCGTTCATTAATGCTGCCGGAGCCGCAATGGCACCGGCCTCACCGCATCCCTTCACGCCCAACGGGTTGTGGGTGCAGGCCGTCTCCGTCGTGGCGACCTTCAGTAGCGGCAGATTGTCGGCGCGCGGCATGCAGTAATCCATGTACGAGCCGGTCAGAAGTTGCCCCGTTTCCGGATCATAGACACAGCCTTCCAGCAGCGCCTGGCCAACGCCTTGCGCAACGCCACCATGAACCTGTCCCTCGACGATCATCGGATTTATCACCTTGCCGAAATCATCGACCGCTACCCAATCGACAATTTCGGTCACGCCGGTCTCGGGATCGATTTCAACCTCGGCGATGTGGGTTCCTGCCGGATAGGTGAAGTTGAGCGGGTCGTAAAAGGCCGTCTCGTCCAGGCCCGGCTCCACATCCTCCGGGTAGTTGTGCGGCACGTAGGCCGTAAAGGCTATCTCAGCAATGGTCTTGGACTTATCCGTGCCAGCGACCTTGTATTGGCCGCCGTCGAACTCGACATCCTCCACGCTGGCTTCCATCAAATGGGCGGCAATTTTGCGGCCTTTTTCGATGACCTTGTCGCAAGCACGGATAATAGCCGAGCCCCCGACTGCGAGTGACCGAGAGCCGTAGGTGCCCATACCCATCGGGATGGAGCCGGTATCACCATGCACGATCTCGATGTTTTCGTAAGGTATGCCAAGCTTTTCGGCCGTAAGCTGGGCGAATGTGGTTTCGTGACCTTGCCCGTGGCTGTGCGATCCGGTGAAAACCGACACGGATCCAGTGGCGTTAAACCGCACCTGGGCGGATTCCCAAAGACCGACACCGGCCCCAAGGGAACCGACGACTGCAGAAGGTGCAATGCCGCAGGCCTCTATGTAAGCGGAAAAACCGATGCCGCGAAGCTTACCCTTGGCTGCTGATTGACGTTTGCGCTCGGCAAAGCCTTTGTAATCAATCATCTCCAGGGCCTTATCCATGGCGATTCCGTAGTTCCCGGTATCGTACGTCAAGGCAACCGGCGTGGCGTAGGGGAAGGCGTCGGGCGGAATGAAATTCCGCATTCTCAGCTCCGCAGGGTCTATCCCTGTCTCGCGTGCAGCCACCTCGACAATCCGCTCCAGCAGATAGGTGGCTTCCGGCCGACCAGCCCCGCGATAGGCGTCCACCGGTGCGGTGTTGGTAAACACGGCCTTCACGTTGGCGTAAATCACCGGCGTGGTGTATTGCCCGGCCAAAAGCGTCGCATAAAGGTAAGTGGGAACGCAGGACGCGAAATTGGACAGGTAGGCGCCCATATTGGCGATCGTATCGACTTTGAGCGCCGTGAATTTACCGTTTGCATCAAGCGCCAGCTTCACTTCGGTCACATGATCACGTCCGTGGGCGTCCGCCAGGAAACTTTCACTGCGATCAGCGGTCCATTTGATAGGTCGCCCGACTTTCTTGGCGGCCCAGGTGCATACCGTCTCTTCGGCATAGCAGTAAATTTTGGAACCAAAACCGCCGCCGACGTCCGGCGCAATAACCCGAACCTTATGCTCTGGCAGCCCCAGCACAAAAGCGCAGAGGATTAAACGGAGCAAATGTGGGTTCTGGCTGGTCGAATGCAGGATGTAATTACCGGTACCCGGTTCGTATTCCGCGAGGGCCGAACGTGGCTCCATGGCATTGGGAATCAGCCGGTTGTTGACCAACTTCAAGGTTGCGACGTGGCTCGCGTTGCTAATGGCGTCGTCCACGGCAGCTTGGTCGCCCAACTCCCAATCGAAGCAGAGGTTGCCAGGGGCCTCCTCATGAAGCTGAGGCGCATCATTCGAGAGCGCACCAGCGGGATTAACGACAGGCGCCAAATCCTCGTAATCGACCTCCACCAGTTCGGCCGCGTCCTGCGCTTGCTGGCGGGTCTCCGCGATCACGACGGCAACGTGGTCGCCCACATAGCGGACTTTATCGCGAACCAGTGGGAAATGCGGTGGGCCTTTGTGCGGATTTCCATGGCGATCTACGACCGTCCAGCCGCAGGGCAGGGAGCCGACACTATCGGCTGCCATATCGGCACCGGTGAAGATTGCAACGACACCCGGTGCGGCAACGGCAGCGGTGCTGTCGATCGACTTAACGACCGCATGAGCATGGGGCGAGCGCACGAAGACCGCCCAAACCTGATCCGCTCGGTTGATGTCATCGACATATTTGCCCACACCGGTCAGAAAACGTTGATCTTCGCGACGGCGGACAGAAGAACCTACTCCTGAATCAGGCATTGTCTCACCCTCCCATCTCGTCGGCTGCGGCCTGGATGGCCTTGACGATGTTCTGATAGCCGGTGCAACGACAGATGTTGCCCTCCAGCCAATCTCGAATTTCTGTCTCGCTGGGTTTCGGGTTCTCCTGCAACAGATCCACCGCGCTCATCACCATGCCAGGTGTGCAAAAGCCGCACTGCAATCCGTGGTGTTCCCGGAAGGCTGCCTGCATGGGATGCAATTCGCCGTTCACCGCAAGCCCTTCAATCGTGGTCACTTCCGTATCGTTGGCCTGAATCGCCAGCATGCTGCAGGCTTTTACCGACTTACCGTTCACATGTACGACGCAAGAGCCGCATTGACTGGTATCGCAACCGACGTGTGTGCCGGTAAGGCGCAGATTTTCACGCAAAAAGCTGACCAGCAAGGTGCGGGGTTCGACCTCCGCCGAAACCTGCTTGCCATTCACTTTCATGGAAACGCTGGGCATATTTTCCTCCCTTTTGCGCAGCATAGGCGGCGTCCTTGGACGTCCTGCGAAATTGTTCGGCCCGTCATTCATGCGGACAGTTCGATGGGTGAGTGTGTGTCCCCCTCGGGTCTTTGGTCAAGAACTTGCAAGCGTTAATTGAGCAGCTTGTCCAATTTACCAATTGAATGGCGCCGGCAGCGTCATGGTTGTCGCTCAGGTGCGTCCGAACATTACGATCAATAAAATGATGATGGCGACCAATCCGGAAATCCAGACCAAAGGTGAAAGGCCCGGCTTGCGCTTAGCCTCCGCCAATGCCTCCTCAATTTCCTGCTTGTCGAGCGCCTCATCGGGATCCGCATGCAAGGGTGTGTGCGGGGGAGTATGAGAGGGGGCTTGCGTGGGTGACCCATCGTCGGATTGTCCCTGTGCATGGGCACCTATAGCTTGCTCCAGCCCGTCTGTCGGACCACCGGAGCCGGAGGAAACGATTTGGGAAAAGGTCGCAAAGAACTCATCGGAGAGCTTCTTTGCGGTTCCATCGATCAGGCGCGAGCCGATCTGTGCAAGCTTACCGCCGACTTTGGCATCGACCTCATAGCTCAGCAGGGTGCCATTTTCTTTGGTCGTGAGCTTTACCTTGGCGTTGCCTTTTGCGAAACCGGCGGCACCGCCCTTACCTTCGCCTGACAAGGTGTAACTTTCCGGTGGCACCAAGTCCTCAAGCACGACGTGACCACCGAAAGTCGCTGATACAGGCCCTACCTTGGCTTTGACCTTCGCGTCGAAGCCGCCGTCTTCACTCCGATCCAACGACTGGCAGCCCGGGATGGACTGGCGCAGTACTTCAGGATCATTCAGTGCATCCCAGACCTTCTCTCGCGAGGCGGGGATAAGGACTTCGCCGGTCATCTGCATGGGTTGCTCTCCAGGTGGCCAGTGTCGTGGTGCGGCAAAGACCTAGGCTAAGACGCTACCCTTATCACTGCAACCGCCAAGAGGACGCGCAAAGGCGTCAACCGCCCAGGAACAAACGCCCGACTTCCGGATTCTCCAGAAGCTCAGTACCGGTGCCTGCAAGCGCCAATTGGCCGGATACCAAAACATACCCGAGATCAGCAAACTCCAGGCCCTTCTTGGCATTCTGCTCGACCATCACAATGGTTTTGCCTTCGACATTCTGCAGGTCGGCCAAAATCTCGAACACCATATCGATAAAGCGGGGTTCCAGCCCGATCGACGGCTCATCGACTAACAAGACTTCCGGGTTCATGATCAAGGCACGCGAGATTTCAAGCAAACGCCGCTCGCCCCCCGATAGTGTGCCGGCACGTTGATGGCGACGATCCGCTAGTCGCGTGTACTTCTCGAACACCCGGTCCGCAGATTGCTTGGCCTCAGCCGGCCGGTTCTTGAGGTACCCACCCATCAGAAGGTTCTCTTCGACGGTCATGTCCGGGAACACAGAATTGTCCTGGAGAATATAGGCGACGCCCGCATCACGCAGTTTTTCCTTGGGGCTGAGGCTGGTGATGTCGTTACCCCCAACGAAAATCTTTCCTCCGTATATATTGGTAAACCCGAAGATCGAGTGCAGGATCGTTGATTTTCCCGCGCCATTGGGGCCGATCAAGCAGAGGGACTGTCCCTTGCCGACCACCAAGTCAAACTCATGGAGGATCTCCATCTTGCCGTAGCCGGCACGCAACCCTTCGATCGTGACAAAGGGCTCGCCTTTACAGTAGCCCCTCAGGGTTGCAGCGTCTGGACGTTGCTCCGATAAGGCTTGAGCTTCCTTGGCAACCTGATCGACCGACATGACCGATTCGACGGTGCCGGTGCCATAGCCGCTGATCCGCTTCTTTTTTTCGCTTTCGGTTTCGCTGGCCATTAATGTGCTCCCAGGTAGGCGTCGATCACGCGCGGGTCATTCTGGATTTCGTTTGGACCGCCTTCTGCCAGAAGCTGACCATGCGCCAGGCAGTAGATACGCTTTGCAATGTTCATGATCACCCGCATGTTGTGCTCGATAACCAGCAGAGTGATGCCGAATTCCTGGTTCGCCCGGAGAAGGCGATCCAACAGGCCGTTGATGAGCGTCGGGTTGATGCCGGCGGTCGGTTCATCCAACAGCAGCATCTTCGGCTCGTTCATCAAGGCCATCGCGAATTCCAGGAGTTTTTGCTGGCCGAAGGAAAGCGAGCCCGCCATCAGATGACGTTTGCTATAGAGCCCAACAAACTCCATCAGCTCGTCACAGCGCTCCAAGTCCGCCTTGGGATGCCGCTGCAATAGGGCAAAAATTCCCTCCTCCTTGTGAGGGACGGAGATCAACATATTTTCAACGCAAGTCATGGCGCCGTAGATTCGGGTTTGTTGGAAGGTGCGCAAAAGGCCCAAACGAGCGATCTGTGGCACCAGCATCTTGGAAATTTCCTGCCCTTCGAACTGGACGGAGCCGCTGTCGATAGGATGATAGCCGACAATCGAGTTGTAGAGTGTTGTCTTGCCTGAGCCGTTAGGCCCGATCAGACCGACGATTTCGCCTTGATTGACGTGCATCGAGATATCGCTGTTAGCGATGATGCCGCCGAAGCGTTTGGATACGCTTTCAACGTTCAGCATGGTAGTCATGATGCATTCCCCTCGCTTGCGGCTTCTTCGTCTTCAACCCGGTAGCCGAAAAGCTCAGGTTTGCGTTCACGCAACCATCCGAGAATGCCGAGCGGGAAGAAGACGACAATGATAACGATCAGCAACCCGAGGGCCACGCGCTGCCAGCCGAGAAGATAGGTCCAGAACAGCTCCTGCGTGACATGGAACACGATTGCACCGACCACCGGTCCCCAGAGCAGTCCCTTGCCGCCCAGGATCGCCATCAGCACCATCCAGACGCCGAAGGTTGCGCCCGCAAAAGCACTGTCGCGCGGATCAATGAAGCCCAACACATTTCCGGCCAATCCGCCACCAATCGCGAGGAACAGGGCGGATATGGCCCAGGCGATCGTCTTGTATCGTGTGGTTCTCAGACCCATTGCTTCGGCCTTGTCTTCATCATCGCGAATTGCGTTGATGGCCAAACCGAAGCGACCGGCATAAAGCCGCCTCAAGCTGAAGAACGTCACAGCCGTCAGAAGAACCATCATGAAATAGTAGAAAACCTTCGGCTGTAGGCCGATCCCAGAGGGGAAAAGCGGTGGAACCATGCCCGAGCCGGCGCCAACCCAATCCCAGCCAGCGAAAATTTCCCCAAAAGCAATACCCAATCCCAGGGTGCCGATAGCGAAATAATGACCGCGCAAACCAAGGAGCCCAGTGCCGATTACCACCGCGAAAACAACACCAATCAAGGCGGAGATAAGCAAGCCCAGAGCCAGGCCGGAGAAGTACTGCCCAGTTGTTAAGGCAAACCCGGCGGCGCCCTGTGCATCGGTATAGGTTCCGACGTCGAAAAAGAGGCCGACCTGGACCACCGCTGTAGTGTACATGCCCAAGCCAAAGAAAATGACATTGCCAAAGGAATTGTACCCCATCTGGCCGCCAACGACGTCCCAGGTCAGTGCGATCAGGATCATGACCCACAACATCGTCAACTGGGTTTGTAAGCCCGGAAAAAGGAAGGGCGCGACGACGGCGGCAATCAGAATGGCAATGAATCCGCCAATCTCCAGGCCGCTCTTTTTGCTCATGATGCCACTCATTTCAGATACTTCCTTTGCCGCCCCAGCATGAAGCTGCGGTACATCAGGATCACGACCAGCAGTAGGTAGACGAAAGCCAACTGATACTCTGCGCCGAGTACAAAGCCCGCATATTGTTCGGCCACACCAAGACCAAAGGCCGACGCGACAACACCGGCAATATTGCCGAGTCCAGCAACAACGACGATGGTGAAGGAGCGAATTGTGTAAGCCAGGCCCTGGAAGGGGTGGATGGTCAGGCTCATGACCACCAGAGCACCGGCTGCGCCGCAAACCGCCGCGTTGATGCCATAGGTCGTGGCATAGACCTTGTCAGTATCAATGCCCAAGATCCGCGCCGCCCGGGCGTTCTGGGCGGTCGCGCGTATCGCTTGGCCCATCCGCGATTTTCGCATGAAGACAACCAGGCAAACAGCGATCACCAGTGTCAGGACAAAGGCCAGCAACTTGATCTGCGGTACGCTCACCATGCCTTCGAAAATGAACCAGCTTTGCAGCTGTGTATCGACGGTCTGCACGTCAGCGCCAAAAACCTCGTTCATCAACTGCTGAAGCAGGATCGACATCCCGAACGTCGCCAAAAGCGAAATGAAGAGATCGCGATCAACCAGCCGGAAAATGACGAGTTTGTAGAGCAGATACCCGAGGATAAAGAGGGCAATAGCCGCGGCCGGTATTCCAAAAAGTGGTGGAACGCCGACTTGAAATAGACTCCAGGCTACGAAGCCGCCAAGGATGACGAATTCTCCCTGGACAATGTTGATGATGTTCATCACGCCCCAGACGAGCGCCATTCCATAGGCTGCAAGGGCGAAGAGCGCGCCAATTAATACTCCGTCCAACAACAGCTGAACATTGAAGATCGGCGCTTGAATCAGGATGTCGATGTTATCCATGCGTTGAGCCTGTCTCCCAGACGTCTACCCATACCGACAGCACGCCGGTAACGACGGTGATGATTCCATACCCGATAAGGACCGACCCCGCCTCCAGACGAAGGGAGCGGGGCCGGGTACCTATGGTCTACCGTATCGAGTGCTTATTACCGTGGATAGCGTAGCTTAGCCGAAGCCCACTTCGTGGGAGCGACCACTTGGAACTCGCCATCCTGGACTTGATAAAGCACCATGGGCTTAGCGATGTTCTTACCAGTTTCATCAAATTTGATGTTGCCGTAAAAGGTCTGGATCTCGGTTACGGCCAAGGCGTCGCGTACCGCATTCGCCTCCAGGGTGCCGGCGCGACCGATAGCATCGGCGAAGACCTGCACTGCTGCAGCGGATTCCGCTGCCTGATATGGCGGCGCATAGCCGTAGGTATCTTCGAACAACTTGGCGAAATCCGCCGCCGATCCGAAGAGGTCATCCGAGTAGCTGAGGCTTGGCGCCCACTGGGAAGCGCAGAGCGCACCTTCAGCCGCTGCCCCGAACTGACCGATGATGTCGGCAGCGTCACAGTGGGTCATGGCGAGCATCGGGACTTGAACGCCCATTTCGCTAAGCTGGCGGATGGCTAGTGCAGCCCCCTTAGAGTGGCCGGATACAACCAATACATCAGGCTTTAGCGCCTTGACCTTGGTCAGGGTTGCCGACATGTCGTTCAATTCCGGCGGAAGCTTGTCATCAATCACGACCTTCATACCGAATTTCTCGGCATCGGCGAGCACGCCGGCGCGCACATCCTGCGAGAAGGGGTCATTTTCGAAAGCGCCCGCAATTGTTACGTCGGAGGCTTTCTTGCCTTCTTTCTCCGCGATCTCAGCCGCCAGAGCAATGGCACTGGTCAGATACTGTTCGGATGTTGAAAGTACGGCGAAAAGATACTTGTAACCCTGTGTGAAGAGGGATCGCGAAGCACCGTTTGCTTCAACCATCGGGACGCCGTAGTTTTCCGTCACTGGAGCGATGGCTTTGGTGAGTCCGGAAGAGTAGGGCCCAAGCAGAAACTGAACACCGTCTTGCTGGATCAAACGTTCAGCCAACTGTGCGCCGCGCGCGGGGGTCGATTCGTCATCGTAATAAACGATTTCAATCTTGTGGGCGACACCGCCGACCATAACGCCACCTGCGTCATTTAGTAACTTTGCCGCCAGGTCATAACCGTTCTTAGTATGGGCACCGTTTGTGGAATACTTGCCCGTCAAGGAAATCGCCGAACCAAGTCGGATCGTGTCGGCCTGAGCAACGCCAGCGACTGCGATGCTCAATCCAGCGGCAGCAACCGTGGCCGCCGCAAACTTGCGGAAGTGCAGCATTAAAATAAACCTCCCTATAACTGCGCTTTCTTTGTTTGGCCCATCAAGCGCGCAGGATCGATGAGCTATGGCAAGAACCTAGCTGTTCAAGCTGTGGGTGGCAAGATTGTAGAAACGCAATGTATGTCGTTTTCTGTATGCTGGCTCGAGAGCCGCATGCACGAGCGATACCGATGGCGATGCATAGCGCCTTGGTCTGGAAGTGGTGATCATGCATACTGCCGCGCCGCGTGACCCGCGGAGCACGGTCAGTGCCCGTAAAGGCGGTAAGTTATGTGATTGTAGTTGGGTGGTGATAGGGAGGATTGTGTGCCTACCAGGAAAGGAATGACGGCGACCTGCCGTTTGCTCGGCCTCGCAACAGTCTTTGTGTTTATTGCGATGCTGCCTGTTCAGGCGGCGGTTGACGGGACGGTCGGCGCGCCGCATCTGGAAGGCGCCGATCTGCGGCTTTTCTGGATAGTCCCCTTTATTGGAATACTATTGTCTATCGCAATTTTTCCTTTGGTGGCCCCCAGTTTCTGGCACCACAATTTCGGCAAGATATCGGCGTTTTGGGGCGCGGCGTTCCTGCTGCCCTTTACATTGGTGTTCGGCTGGCAACTCGCATTGTTTGAACTGCTGCACGTTGCTTTGTTGGAGTACATACCCTTCATCATTCTGCTTCTGGCGCTTTTTACCGTCGCCGGTGGCGTGCGTCTGAAAGGGCGCTTGCGCGGTACGCCGGTGGTGAATACCGGTATCCTGTTGTTGGGAACGATGATTGCGAGCTGGATGGGCACGACCGGCGCGGCAATGTTGCTGATTCGACCGATTATTCGCGCAAACGAATGGCGCCAGCATCGGGTTCATACCATCGTTTTCTTCATTTTTCTGGTTGCCAATATCGGTGGCTCGTTGACCCCTTTGGGTGATCCGCCGCTGTTCCTGGGATTTCTGAAGGGCGTGTCTTTCTTCTGGCCCACGACCCATATGTTCCTGCCAATGGTCATGCTGTCGGTTTTGTTGCTGGTGATCTACTTCCTCTTGGATAGCTATTTGTTCAATAAGGAAGAGATCAAAGAGCCCCCCCAGGAACCGGCGTCGGAGAACGCCGAGCCTGAAGAAGCGTTGGGATTGGAGGGAAGCGCTAACCTATTGCTCTTGGTCGGCGTCATCGGCGCTGTTTTGATGAGTGGCGTTTGGCGTCCTGATGTCGCGATCGATATCTATCATGTCGAGGTCGAGCTTCAGAACCTGACTCGTGATGTGCTTCTGATTGGCATCGCTGTGTTTTCCTGGCAGATGACTCCGAAGGCCAGTCGCGAAGCCAATGGCTTTTCCTGGTTCCCCATTGTTGAAGTCGCCAAGCTATTTGCGGGCATTTTCGTGACGATTGTCCCAGCTATCGCGATCCTCAAAGCTGGCACCAACGGCGCCATGTCTGGGTTGGTGAACATGGTAAATGTTGATGGGCAACCCGTGAACAGTATGTACTTCTGGCTAACTGGAATTCTCTCCAGTTTCCTGGACAATGCGCCGACTTATCTCGTGTTTTTCAATACTGCTGGCGGCGACGCGGATATCCTTATGGGTCCGATGGCGCAGACCTTGCTGGCCATTTCAGCCGGTGCGGTTTTCATGGGGGCAAACACCTACATCGGCAACGCGCCAAACTTCATGGTGAGGTCAATCGCCGAGGAACGGGGAATTGCGATGCCCAGCTTCTTTGGTTACATGGCGTGGTCCGGGCTGATACTGCTGCCCCTGTTCGGCTTGGTGACGCTGGTCTTTTTCCTGTAGAGACCGGCCTCTCACTTTTAGTGGGACATCAAGAGCGGGATCTTGCTGTCGGCTAGAACCTCGTGGGTAACGCCTCCCAGCAAGATCTGACGCCAGCGCGTATGCCCGTAAGCGCCAAGCACGATCAGATCGCAGCTCTGCGTTTCGGCGAAATCAAGGATCGCCTTGCCAACGCTGTCGGGAATTTCTGCCAGATTGCGTGCCTCTCCGTTCACTCCATGACGCCGTAAGTGCTCCATCACTTCCAACTTGGAAAGGGCATCGCCTGCATCAGCGCCAACCGTCAGAACCAGAACCTTTTCCGCGCTCGCAAGAATACTCATCGAATCACGAATTGCCCGCACGGCTTCGCGTGTGCCTTTCCAGGCCAACACGACTTTCTTGCCGATCTGGATTTCAGGATCAAACCCTCTGGGAATGACGAGCACAGGTAGTCCAGACTGCATCACCAGTTCTTCAGGTAAACGCGTCCGAAAGTGATCTTCAAGATGTTCGATGATTGGCTGTGCAGCGATAATGATGTCGGCCGTATGGGCATGTTCCGACATAAGCTCCACATGATCGCCCTCTATTACGAGCCAGGCATTTTCTATGCCGTCACGTTCACAAGCTTCATGGAACTCTTTCTCAAGGTTATCCGCGACCTCACGGGCATTACGGCTGGCTTCGGACAGAAACATTGCCGAAGCGCCGCGCCCGGTAATACCCGCCGGCATGCCTATTGGGGTAGGAATAAACAAGGCAAAGACCTTCGCGTCGTGTTGTCGCGCGAGTTTGAGCGCCACCTTTAGGCGAGTGCGATGCTCTACGTCGTTAGCGAGATGGACAAGGATGGTCTTCAAACTCATTTCATTACTCCAGGGTGATGCAGGCTGGATTCACGAACCAGAAGCTACTCCGAAGGCCGCTTAGCGTCTAGCAGCGAGACAGATATTACCGGTTTCACAAACGTTTGTCGGCGCGGAGAATGAGCTTCCGATCTCGCAACAGCGTTACGGAATCGCCGGCAACGGCAAACAACGCAGAGCGCAGTTCGGCGGGTGCCGTCAAAATGCGCTGCGTGATCTCACTGACGACTTGCTTGGAGACGTCCATGCGCGCGAGCCAATCCGCAAAATCATGCTCCTTATTGTAAATCGTTTCCCGATTGATCGTCAGGCCGGCGGCCTCGATAGAACGCCGCCACTCGTCACGGGTGAGACTGCGTGCATGGCTGGGGTCGCGGGTTACTTCCAACCAATGTAAGAACGCGCAAATTTCCGGTTCATCTGGGGCCATGCTGTCTTCCAGCACAAAACGGCCTCCAGGGCGCAGCACGCGCTCCACTTCGCGGAGGAACCCCGGAATATCATCAAAATGATGTGGCGCAATTCGGCAGGTTACAAGATCGAATGTATCGGGGCCGAAGGGAATATCCGTGGCATCGCCGTACTTGAAAATGACGTTCTCGACCTGGCGCTCAATCGCCAGTTTTCGAGCGCGGGCAAGCATGCCCTCGGCGATGTCGATTCCGACGACGAGGGACGCTTTCGCAGCAAGGCGAAACGCCGTGTGGCCAGGGCCGGTGGCAACGTCCAGGCACAAATGATAAAGCCCAGGTTCGGCATAGGCGGCAACGATATCCAAATCGTTGCCGAATGCATGGCCGGGACTATTTGCATAAGCATCGGCCTGTTTGGAAAAACGCGCGGCGGTGTCTGCTTTATCAGTCATTGATTCAATATTCACACAGTTTTTCGGCTCGCATCCAGACTATCCGGCTGCCATGGCAATATTCGCCGCATGGCCATATCCACCAAGCTGTAAAGCGTGACAGCTATAATAGTTAAAATAAAGAGGGCAGCGAACATAACCGCGACTTGTCCTCGGGCGTTTGCTTGCAGCATTGCATAGCCAAGTCCTGCTGACGATCCAACCCACTCTCCAACCACGGCGCCAATCGGGGCTACGGCGGTGGCGACTCGCAGCCCGGAGGCAAAGGCCGGCAAGGCTGCGGGTATGCGTATATGACGCAAGCGCGACCAGCGACCGGCGCCCATTGTCGCGGCCAGATCCAGCCAACCCGGGTCGGTTCGGCGCAGGCCGTCAAAGGTGGCGGCCGTTACCGGAAAGAAGATGATGAGACTTGCCATCGCGACTTTGGAGGCAAGCCCATAACCAAGCCAAAGGACCAAGATCGGCGCTAGGGCGAAAACCGGGATAGCTTGGCTGACGACGAGGAGCGGGAGCAGCCAGAGGCGTAAGGTTCGTGCGCTGGCGAGCAAAAGCGCAGCAAATCCGCCAAGCGCAGTGCCGATCCCGAGGCCCAGTAGTATTTCAATCAGTGTGATCCCGGCATGGCCGATCAAGAAACGCCAACGCTCATATAATGCCAGGGCGACCTGATCAGGGCCGGGGAGGATGAAACTGGGTGCGTCGGTGAGGCGGACGGTAACCTCCCAAAAAAGCAGCAAGACGGCCGCGATCACCAGACTGCGGGCAACTCTTGTCATGGTCGATCTCGTGCAAGTAGGAGCCGGTTCAGTAAGGCCGATTGGGCGGCCAGGATGTCGACGGATCTAGGGTTCCGCGGTGCTGGTTCGGCGGGAATAGGAAAAGATTCGAGCGTTGCGGGGCGTCCGGACATAATCAGAATGGAATCCCCCAGCCGCAATGCTTCCAATGGGTCATGGGTGACCAGAAGGACGGTCCGCCCCTTCAGCAAATTTGCCGCGAGTTCTTGCAGCTCCAGGCGTGTAATGGCATCGACCGCCGAGAATGGCTCATCCATCAGGACAAATGGCTGGTTCTCGAAAAGCGTTCGTGCCAGGGCAGCCCGCTGACGCATTCCGCCGGAAAGCGCTGCAGGTCTTTTCCCTGCAGCATCGGCAAGGCCCACCGCCCTTAAGAGCTCCAGCGCGCGCATTTCTGCGGTACGGGTGTCTTTTCCACCTTTGCCATAACGCAATCTATGACCCAGGCAAACGTTCTGAAGCGTGGTCAACCAAGGTAACAAGAGATCCTGCTGGGCCATGTAGGAAAGGCGGCCTTCGAGGCTAGCTCCATCACTGTCTCTCACGTTGCCCATTGCCGCATCGCCCAGCCCGGCCAGGAGCCTCAACAAGCTAGATTTGCCAATTCCCGAGGGGCCCAGCAGGCATGTGGTTTGTGCAGCAGGGAGTGTGAGTTGCAGACCGGTGAAAAGCGGCTCACCTTGAAAGGAAAGCGTTCCATCGGTCAGGTGGACGTCTGGAGCACGTTCATTGGAATGGTGTTTGGCGGCCTGAGTCTGCAAGATATGTTCCCGGAACCAGCGGCGACGGCGGACTATTGCAAGGCGCCGCGCGCGGGACAAGAGAAAGCAGTGACTTGTTTGGGCGGGCAAGGATCGTGACCCGTTCTGGCATAGGCTGTTTTAGGGTTAATTCGCGAACTGGGAGCCTGACCTGAAACAGGAACCTCACGAACCCCTGCGGCACCCGGTCATGGTCGCCAGCGAAATCTATCGGACTTCCAGCTACGGCGGTCGGCATCCGTTGTCGATTCCCCGGGTCTCCACCGTCGTCGATGTTTGTCGTGCGATGGAGTGGTTGTCCGACGACGCCTATATCGATAGCCCACAGGCGACCGCCCAGGAGTTGGCGAGGTTTCATGATCCAGAGTACATCGCGGCTGTTCAACGCCTTGAGAGGGAACAGCAGGCCGATGCGGATGCGCGTCAACGATTCAATCTCGGTGTGAATGGGAATCCAATTTATCCGGAGGTGTTCCGGCGACCAGCTACGGCGGCCGGTGCGTCGCAGCTTGCGGGTCGCCTGTTGCGATACGGCGGCATTGTACATAGCCCGGCGGGAGGTACGCATCATGCGTTGCGCGAGCGCGCAAGCGGGTTTTGCTATTTCAATGATCCGGTCCTGGCGATCCTCAGCCTTCTCGATCATGGCTGCGACCGGGTCTTTTACTTGGATATCGACGCCCATCATGGGGATGGAGTGCAGATCGCGCTTGCCGAAGAGCCGCGCGTGTTCACCTGCTCAATGCATGAGGCGGGTCGATGGCCGATGAAGAGAGATGAACTGCTGGGGAACCTGAATGACAGAGGCGGCGGTCAAGCGCTCAATCTGCCGGTTATCGAGGGATTCAACGACAGCGAGTTTCGGTTCTTATTTGAGTCAGTCGTATTGCCGTTGATCGATCGCTTCAAGCCGGATGCTGTGGTTTTGCAATGCGGATGCGATGGATTGGCGGATGATCCGCTCAGCCGTCTGTCTTTGTCGAACCAGGCGCACTGGGCAGCGGTCAGGGGCTTGATTGGTGTTGCGCCGCGGCTTCTCGTGCTTGGCGGCGGCGGTTACAACCCTTGGGCGGTGGCCCGATGCTGGTCGGGTGTATGGGCCGTTCTAAACGGCTTTGACGTGCCGAAACGGCTACCAGAGGCGGTTGTCGGAATTCTTCGGTCGCTGATTTGGCGTCATAGCAAGGGGCGAAATCCTCCGTCCCATTGGATGGAAACACTCGCGGATCTGCCAAACGAAGGGCCTTTGCGCCCGGAGATTCGTGATTTGGCAAAAGCCGCGCTGATGTGATGGAGACAAACGATGGTGAAGCCGAACCCACTTGCGAGGCAGGTCAAAGCGCGGCAGGCTACGGCCATGTTTAGGAAGCTTCTATCGATTTCCCTTCTTATTGGTGTTTTCTGGATCACTGCGGCCTTGGCGCAAAGCAGCCCGGAAGAGGTGTATTTCGAGAAAGACCGATTGGTTATCGAAACACTGGAAGGCAAGCGGTTCGCCTTTACTATTGAACTGGCGATTACGCCAAAACAGCAAGCACGCGGGCTGATGTACCGCCGCGGCATGGCTGCGGATTCGGGCATGCTTTTTATCACGGACACCCCGCGCGAAATCAGCATGTGGATGAAGAATACGTTCATTCCCCTGGATATGCTTTTCGTGGATGGCCAGGGTGTGATCGTGAAGATCGCATCGGGAACGGTACCGCATTCCCTGGAAACGGTGGCCTCGGGTCAGGCGGTAAAAGCTGTGTTGGAGATCAATGCGGGCGTATCGGAACAGCTTGGAATTACCGAAGGATCGCGGCTTCTTTATCCCACCTTTGAATAGGCCTCTTGCCTGAGAGCGGCGGACCGCTTAAACAGGCGTCACAACCGCCGCTGGCGGGGAGTAGCTCAGCCTGGTAGAGCACCTGCTTTGGGAGCAGGGGGTCGTTGGTTCGAATCCAGTCTCCCCGACCACTTCATATTTTTCCGGAGTGCCGATCCGCGATTCGTGCGCCCGTTTGCTTGAAAATCTATCATGATCTGCACGCGATGATGCATTTCCATAAATTTTATGGATAATTGTCTGCATGGTGATCGATAGGAAAAAATTTGCAAAGGCGGAACAGCGGCAGAAGGTCGCGCGGAAAGAGGCGCTATACATCCTGCGCGTCATTCTTTTTGCGTTGATCCTGGTGGGGGTGGGTATTACCGCGTATTATAACTTGCGCTAGGTGCAGGTTAGCTGCTTGCTTATCAATCCTGAGCTATAATCTTAAGCGAATCGGGAAGATAGCCCGACCCTGCTACAATCCCAAAGGCTGACGCTCACGTTATGCGATCTTCTTCGTCCAAGCTACCCGATCCGACGACCCTTGAAGATAGATTGGTCTTCTTCAAAGCTTTCTTACGATCGCCCCTAAGCACCGGTTCCATCACGCCCTCGTTTAAATATCTAGGGCGGCGGATGCGGCGCATTATTGACGAGCAGGGGTTTGCCAAGAGTGCGATCATAGAGTTTGGGTGTGGTACGGGATCCGTTACCCGAAGCTTTGACGGCCATGAAGTCATTGGCCTGGATTTGGATGAGCGGCTGCTCGCCAAGGCTAGGAGAAATTGCCCTTTCGCTCGTTTCGAAACCGCCGATGTCTGCGCCGATGGCTTCGAACTTCCGAAGTTCACAAGCCAGCGGGCATACTTGGTCTCTTGCATACCGGTCGTGAACCTTGGTGAGCGACGGGTTGTCTTCGAGCGGAACCTGCAAAGACTTTTCGAGGATTCCCGTGTCAGTGGTTTCCTGCAGTTTACCTACCTGCCGAAGCGCCCCCTTAATCTGCAAGGAAAAGTTCAGCGCAGAAATTTGGTGCTCCGCAACCTTCCGCCGGCCTTCATCTATTGTTGGGAGCCCAGCCAAGGGACTCCCGGTGAAGCTTTGACCGCGGAAGCGAGTTGATCGTTCCTGCAACAGGTCAGTTTCACCGTTTCATCGCCCAGAAAAGCAACAAGATTACCACTACTCCAGCACCCCAAACGATCGGGTCCGCCACATCTAAGGTGAAATCTCCGATTTGCAGCTGCGAGTTGGAGATGGTGCGCGTCGTCTGGGAAACGGCTCCGCCGATCGTCTCTCCAGGCGATCCGAATTGTGCCTGAAAGCTCATGTTTCGATCCTAGCTGATATCGGCCGATTTTGCCGCAAAACCGTCTGGAAGTGTAGTTGCGATCACCGTAAGGGTCGGCGGCAGCGTCAAGAGCGTAGTCCTGCGATAACTTCCGAGGAGGGCGAGAGGAGGGTCGTTTGATCAGGGTAGGGTAAGCAAGCAGTCAGGCCCCTTGTATCCAAACGGGCGAGCCCACAGCCTTCGATCGCCCGGCGATAGCGTTGGCGGGCTGAGTTGTCGAACAACAACAAGCCGTCCGGCTTTACCTTCTCAATAGCCGGAGTCAGACATGCGGCACGGCAACGGCCGTCGATAATAATCAAATCGAACTGGCCCTCGTGGTCGTTGATGCTGTTCACGTAAGCGCCGAAGTCCAATCCCTCATACCCGTCCCGGGCGGAGCGGTAGCGCGGGTCGGCATTAGGCGATGCAGGCTGCGCCGGTACGCAATGGACACGCGCGTGCGCACCCATTGCTATAAGCGCGTCCTGGACTTCTGCCGCCCAATCAGCGTCATGCTCAACGGAAATGACTTCGGCGGCGCGATTGGCGAGCCAGACGGTGCTGGCGCCGCTGCCGTACTCGAATACCCTAGCGGCGGCGCGATCCTTCAAGAAACGTTCGATGATATTTGCCGATTCAAGGGTCCACCAGGGCAGGTCGACTCGGCAGAGGTCTTCAAAGTCATAAATGGCGAACAGGCTACGCAACCAAAGACACCAGCGGTTAGCCCGTCGCCGTTCCAAGAATCCGAGAAGCCCAATCGCTGCGGCAAGCTTGCGTAAAATACGCATGCAACAGATGAAGGTTGATCGCAGGACAGCCTTCATTTTCCTTTAGCTTTTTTGGTGGGGGTTGAAGAATCGGGGCTGGAAAACCCGACCCGATCCGCCACGAGATAACGTTCAGATGCATTGTTTTCGCTGGCCAGGACAAGCTCGGCAATCAAGCCGGTTCCAAGCAACTGTGTACCGGTCAGGATCAAAAGAATACCGAAGAACAGCAAAGGACGGTCGCCAATCGGGCCAAGCCCTGCGAACCATAGGACAGTAAGGTAGAAGAGTATTAGGAATCCGACGAAGCCGAGCGGCAATCCAATCAATCCAAAGAGATGTAGAGGGCGTGCCCGGTAACGGGTCAACAAGATCACAGTCACAAGGTCGAGCAACCCCTTTGCAAGCCGGGCCGTGCCGTATTTGCTCTTTCCCTGAAGCCTTGGGTGATGGGTAACCGGGAGCTCCGCAACTCTGAATCCCAGGGCATAAAGCATGGCTGGAGTAAAACGGTGCAGCTCGCCATAAATACGCAAGTGTGCGGCAGCATCCCGGCGATAAATCTTCAAGCCGCAGTTCATGTCATGCAGTTCGAGGCCGAACGCTCGGGCAACCACGAAGTTGAACACTTTTGACGGAAGACGCTTGCCGATGGGATCCTGACGGTCCTTCTTCCACCCGCTAACGATGTCATACCCTTCGTCGAGTTTATCGAGAAGCCGCGGAATTTCCTTGGGGTCGTCCTGCAGGTCGGCGTCCATAGTGACAATGTATTCGCCGCTTGCCTCCTTGAACCCGGCCATAAGCGCCGCAGCCTTGCCAAAATTCCGCGTAAAGCGAATGAGGCGCACCTGCGCCTCTTCCACTGCCAACCGTTTAGCGATTTCTGGCCCGCGGTCCCGACTTCCGTCGTCCACCAGCAAGATTTCATAATTGAAATTATAATCGAGCAATGCCGCCTTGATAGCCACGATCAGGGCTTCGAGACTGCCTTCTTCATCCATGAAAGGTATAACAATGCTGATAGAGCGAGGAGTGGACATAAACAACCAACTATGGTTTTTCGGACAATGAAAAGAGTAAGCAGGATTCGGTAAATTGTCTATGAATGCAAAACTGTAACAATTGATTTCGTTCTGTTTTTTGCTTAGTCGAACCGATTATGGAAATGCCGCCGATGAGCGCTGTACAACGAAACATTGCATACGCCGGGTCTCTTATCGGGCGACCTTTCTGTTCGTTGCTTCTGCTGGCTTTGGCGTTGGCGCCAATCGCTTTCCATCCTTTAGGAATTGGGCGGGATTATCCCAATCACCTTGCAAGGGTGTTTATTCAAGGGGCTTTCGGTCACCAACCCGCATTGCAGCAGTCCTATCAATTGAACCAGCAGGCAATTCCTGATCTGGCGATGGATCTATTGGTCGGTCCCTTCGTTGGCTTAATCAATGTCTATACCGCAGCCACGGTTTTTTCGGTGTTTGCTGTCGCATTACTTCCCGTTGGCGGCATGCTGCTACATTTCGTTCTGTACCGACGGTGGTCCCTTTGGCCATTAGCCTGCCTGCCTGCGTTGTACAGCGCGCCGCTTGCCGGTGGGTTGATCAATTTTCTTGCCGGTGTGGGCTTATCACTCGTCGGCTTTTCGGGATGGATAGCCTTTCGCCAGCGAAGCCGCTGGCTGCGGTTAGCAATCTTCCTGCCTCTCGTGGTCGTCCTATGGTTCTGGCATGCTCTTGGGTTCCTGGCGTTGGGTTACATGGTCCTCGCTTACGAAGTGGCACGGGCCCTGCATCAGCCAAAACACGCCTCTTTGTTCTGCCAGCGGGAACTTCTGTTGCAGAGCATCCTCTTTATGGTGCCACTGGCTTTGCTGATCATATCCTTCTTGTCATTGGGCGGACTTCCCGCCGGGGGTATTTCCTTTGGTAGTCCCATGGCAATGTTGATAAATTTCACTTTTGCCTTTGGCCTGTCCGACTTGCTCCAGGGGATAATTGTATTGGCGGTCGTGGCGGTCATTCTTATTGCTCTACGGCAAGCCGGGGCACTGGTGTGGCATCCTGATATCAGGGCACCTGTGATCGCTGTGGGACTGCTCGTCCTGTTTATCCCCGAAAAATTCCTGGGCATTAGCCTGCTGCAGTTGCGGTTTCCCGCACTCTTCGTTTTTTTGCTGTTTGCGGGTAGCCAATTGACGGTCGCCTCAGTGAAGGTGAGGGGTCTTCTTGCAATACTGTTCCTTGGTCTGTTTGCCTGGCAGTGGTCCTATGCCTGGCAACGCATGGCAAGCGTTGATCGGGTTCAGCGCGAGATGACGGAAGCGTTTGCCGGGATGAGTGAAGGCAGTTGGCTTTTAACCGCTTGGCCGCCGGAGAAGGATCGATCCGAGTTGGTGTGGAACGAATTGTATCACTCCAGCAGCCTTGCGGTTATCGAAGCCATGGCCTTCGAACCCAAGCTTTTTACTAACACCTCGCGCGTAAACGTTCGCGCACCGTTGAGCGTGTTTAATGAACCCCAAGCCTATCCTGCGAAAATGCCGGAACTGCTTGAGCGTGCCGCAAAGGCGGCGCCCAATGAAGCCGGGTGGGGGCAGGATGGCGCGGCCCGGTACTTCGATGGGTGGCCAGGTACCTTCGACTATTTGTTGTGGTTGGGACGCCAACCCTTGGATGCGCCGACGGATTGGAAATTGACGCCCGTAGCGGCAAACCCGGAGTTCATTCTCTATCGAATTAACTGAACGTCCTAGAGGCGTGGGTCGCGGCCCTTCCACTATGTGTCGTCCAGGCGATTGACATTCCCCGGCCAGACGGCCAAAAGTTCAATCGCGTGACGGTTTTTCGGGTTGTAGCGGCCTGAAAACGCAAGAGGGAACGTGGTGCGAGGCGCGAATCATTGCGCGGAATCAATTCCACGGCTGCCCCCGCAACTGTAAGCGGCGAGCCTTTATCCGTATAAGCCACTGGTCCACAAAGTTTTAAGGACTGGGAAGGTCGGGTAACAGGCTAAGACCCGTGAGCCAGGAGACCTGCCGTCGCGTCGTGTTTCGGTCGGTGGACGGGGGAGTCCGCGAACGGGATAACGGCCCGGATTGCAGAATCCAAGCTTCGAACAGCGGGCCGCTCGTTGCTTTCTCCAATCTAAACCCTCGCCTCTGGAATGCGCGTGAAAATGCCTTTTACCCGGAGGGGGGAAGCAATGTCTCTCAGTAAGCAAGCACTGCTCTATGCAGGCCTGATCTCGACAGTTTTTTCACTGGCCCATGTAACATCTGCGGCCGCGCAGGATTCCGATGTAGTTTCGCCAAGTACGCCGGGTAAGGAAATCGTTGTCAGTGCAAGTCGTGTGCCGATGTCGGCTAACAGGGTCGGCAGCGCCGTCACGGTCATTGATGCCGAAGATCTGGAGGATCGGCAGACTCAATCGGTGGCCGATGTTCTGCAGGAAGTTCCCGGCGTAGCGGTGACCCGATCGGGTGGCATGGGATCCTTGACCGAAGTTCGCATCCGCGGCGCGGAGGCAAATCAGACGTTGGTTTTAATTGACGGCGTGCGCGTCAATGACCCGTCTCGCGGTAACGCGTTCAACCTCGATAATCTTCTGGCGGTTGATCTCGAACGTATTGAGGTGTTGCGCGGCCCGCAGTCCGCGCTCTATGGCAGCGAAGCCATGGGTGGCGTGATTAACATCATCACTAGGAAAGGCGGACCATCTCGTGTGTCGGCTACGTTGGAGGCCGGGACACTTGAAAGCTACCGTTTCTCCAGTTCGGTCAGTCATAGTGAAGAGAACTACTCATTTTATTTAGGAGCGACACGCCTTAATAGCGACAGCGTTTCTGCTCTGGACCGCAAGATGCCCGGCGTCTCGGAGACGGACCCCTATGAGAACACCAGTATCAATGCCAATCTGCAGTTCGATGTAGGGCGGTTTGTCGAGGTTAGTTTAAGCGGCCGCTATAGCGATGCGACGGTGGAGTTTGACCCCTTGGTGTTTGACCCGAACACCTTCGTATCTGCAACGCAAGACGAGCCGGGTGTCTTTACCGATACCGTTGAAGCCACGGGGCGAGCACAAGCTAAACTGACTTTGTTCGAGGGGCAGTGGGAACAGATCGTTGCGGCCGGTATCTCCGACATCGATACCGAGACGACGGACCCCTTCTTCTTTTTACCGGTCACTTCGACCGAGGGGCAGGTAAGGGAATACCTCTATCAATCGAACATCTTCTTTGCCACACCGGAAGTGGCAAACGCTGAGCACACGCTCATTCTTGCGTTTGAACGCTTGGAAGAGGATGCGGCGGGAACGTTCCTTTCGGGCGGAGAAGATCAATCCCTGGCGAGTAACTCCTTGATCGGCGAGTATGAATTGGCGCTGTGGGATAGCCTGTTCCTGGGGGGCAGCATTCGACAGCAGCATAACGAAAAACTTTTCGATGACAGCACGACCTACCGCGCCACGCTGGCTTACCTCCTCGCAGATACGGATACGCGCCTGCATGGCAGTTTCGGCAAAGCAGTCAAGAACCCCACACTGACCGAGCTCTTCGGTTTTGGGCCGGGCTTTACGGGCAACCCGAACCTGCAGCCCGAATCGGCAATCGGTTGGGATATTGGGATCGAGCAGAACTTCTGGGATAAGCGCGCATCAATCGATGTCACCTATTTTGATTCAACCATCGAGGACTTAATCGTCGGTACAGGGAATACGGCCTTCAACGCGACTGGTGAAAACCGGATCAAAGGGTTGGAAGTTGCGGGCTCGATTCGCCCCTTGCCTGATTTGCGTCTGACGGCCAGCTACACTTATACCGACAGTGAGGACAGCAACGGACAAGA
Organism: Limibacillus halophilus; assembly: GCF_014191775.1. Taxonomy (NCBI): domain Bacteria; kingdom Pseudomonadati; phylum Pseudomonadota; class Alphaproteobacteria; order Rhodospirillales; family Rhodovibrionaceae; genus Limibacillus; species Limibacillus halophilus. The sequence continues at coordinate 166,449 of NZ_JACHXA010000004.1, forward strand.
GCTGATTCGCAGACCTCGCCATATGGGTAGCCTCAACGCCAACTATCGCTTCCTAGATGGTCGTGCCAGCGTGAACCTGGGATTAGTGCACAAGGGTAAGCAGGACGACCTGAACTTTGCGACCTTTCCGGCGACACGGGTCGGTCTCGATTCCTATACGACCGTCAATCTCGGCGGTTCCTATGATATTACTGAGGGCGTGAGTCTTTTCGCTCGTGCGGAGAATCTGACGGATGCCGAACAGATCGACGTGTTTGAAACCAGAGGCCCGGGCCTTACGGCGTTTGTGGGCCTTCGGATCGGTTTCTCGCCGGATTGATTGCCCGCGGCGGCTATCGGTTTGCTCCTTGTTGCTTTTCCTGATTCTGATCGGGGCAGGAGGGGTATCATTGGGTCAGTTGTCAGCCGCCGAAACACGATCTGGACCACAACGCATTCTTTCCATGAATCTTTGTATCGACCAGTTGCTGCTGCAACTGGTCGATCGAGACCGCATTCTATCCGTTGCCGCTGATAGTGCTGATCCACAGCTGTCGTCCATTGCCGATCAGGTTAAAGGGATTCCCGTTAATCACGGACGCGCTGAGGAAGTTATCTCATTCAATCCCGATCTCGTCCTGGCAGGCCCCTTCACGACGCCGCACACTGCGGGTCTGTTGCAGCGCTTGGGTTACAGAGTGGAGACCATCCCGTTACCCCGATCATTCTCAGAGGCGTCCAAGGTGATCACCGAGCTTGCCGATTTGCTGGAAGTCGGCCCTCGCGGATTAGAGATCGCGAGGCAATTAGACGCCGATTTAGCCGAGTTGCAACGGCAAGTCGGCAATCGTCCAGATCGACCGACGGCGGCTTTCTTCGAACCAAACGGTTTTACGCCGACGGCAGGGACCATTGGCGACCGACTCCTGTCCGCTGCGGGTATGGAGAACCTGGCAGCCGATCTCGAGCGGCCTTATCTATCCCTCGAAGACCTTATCAGTTCCCGGCCGGATTTTTTGGTGCTGCAAGCACAACCGGGTGTGTCGCGCTCGCAGGCGGAAGCGCTACTGGAGCACCCGGCAATGCAGGGTATGGAAGGGTACGGTCGAATTCTCAAGCTACCGCCGCTTGCTTGGGCCTGTGGGGGCCCCGAGGCCGTCGCGGCGGCACGTGAGCTGGCGAGGCAAGCAGGAACGGTCAGTCGATAGGTGGGAATCGCGGCGGAGCCGTGGCGCTTGCCATGCAGTCGTGGAATCCCGTAAGTAAATGAACCAATAGAGTTAGGGATCATGTGGACCCCAGCAAGGCGGGGAAGACATGAGCCAAGGATTGCAAGGAAAGAAGCAGGATGCAGGTTCGTATTTTCAAACCGGCCAAAACGGCAATGCAGTCAGGACGTGCGCGTACCGATCGCTGGTGCATGGAATTCGAGCCGGGCGCACGCCGTGAAATTGAACCGCTGATGGGTTGGACATCGAGTGCCGAAACCAAACATCAAGTGTGCCTGTGGTTTGACAGCAAGGAAGAGGCGGTCGCCTACGCGGAAAAGCAAGGATTGATGTACAGCATATCCGAGCCCACCGCGCGAAAGATCAAACCCAAAGCCTATGCTGACAACTTTTCCTACAGCCGTCTTGGACGCTGGACCCACTAGCGGAATTCCTGGCAAGTGTGCTGGTTGTACGAAATGGGTTCGTGACCCCGTAGCTCAGCTGGATAGAGCAAGTGCCTTCTAAGCACTAGGTCGCAGGTTCGAATCCTGCCGGGGTCGCCATTTCCATACGTCGAACCAAAAAACCTAGAAAAATTGATAAAAGTTATTGTTTATTCCCTATTAATATTGTATATAGGGTGTGGCTCATGCTCGTTGAGTCACATAAGAGCGCGAATGCGCATTTTGGGGGCCGGAAGCCAAAACAACATGGCTTATTGGTACAAACGCCCGGAAGACGCTGGGGCTGCTGCAGTCTTGTTACGCGTCTTCCTGGAGTATCAGGAGTGATAGATGACTACAATTCTTCTTGCAGATGAGGTCGCGACAGGGACGCCGGTCCAGGTTGCGGCTGGCCGATTCACCCTCCGGGTGTCCGGCACATTCAATGGTGCAACATTGCGGTTGGAGATGTTGGGTCCCGACGAGGCAACCTGGTTGCCGGTCGAAGGTGGTGAGTTCATCGAGGGTGATGCACAGGTCCGAAACTTGGAGATCTGCGCGTCTCAACTTCGTATGGCAGTCGGCGGAGGTACGCCATCCGGGCTTCGGGCGGATCTGGTGCCCTATGTCGCATGAGGGGCTGTCCCGTTCGCTCGCCGATCACCGCACCGATGTTCGCCAGTTCAAGAGCGAGTGCGCTGGGGTTCGTGGATGAACAGGCTCTCAGTTTCAATGGCGTCTTTGACTATATGGTGTTGCCGATTGAAACCAGCGATCTCTTGCGGAGTGATCGCGCTTTTAGCATAGGGCTCTACATGGCCTGGCATTGGCAAAATGACAGTGTGGTTTTGTTGTCCACCATGCCAACTGCCGAAGAGGACCCGACACGGCACGGATTTGTTCTTTCCGTTAACCTGGCAAGTGGTCCCGAGTTCGGGCGTTTTCATTGCCGGTTTGAAGGCGATGTTCCAGCGGGCCAGCGGGCAAGGGCTTTGGGATCATCAGTGTTTGGATGGACCGCCAGGCCGGCTGTGACTTTTCTGCTGACTTATGACGGAAGTGGATCGGCGGCCGGGTTCCAACTTTACGTAAACGGCGTTCCGGACAACATGTCGGTCGTAGAGGATACTCTGACGGGACCGGTGATCTCGTACAAACGACCCAATGTTGCCGGCAATCCGGGATCGGGCGCTATCTTCCGACCTACGATGGATGCGTCACAGCTGATTCTTTGCGACCGAGCACTGACCCAGATTGAGGCTATGGAGCATCACAACGGGATTGCTGGCGATCCTCGAAATTCGCAGTTTGGCGCGGCGGTGCGACATTGGTGGCCAATCGGGGAGGGAGATGTCTTGCCTTGGCTGGATGATCGCATTAGCGGACTACAAGCTGAGGCCATTGGTTTCACCGCCAGTGGGTTCGTGGCCAAAGAATAGCGCGGGCTTTAAGGTTCGTTATCGAAAGATCTTGACGGTGGTGCGGTGTTCGCTCTTAACGCCCGTAGAGCGTTTCCGGATCCTGTTCCACCGGCAAGACGTCCTCTAGTTTCTGTCCATTCCATTGACGGAAGAAGCAGGAGCGTCGGCCGGTGTGGCAGGCAACACCATTCTGCTCGACCGTCAGGAGCAGCGTATCGCCGTCGCAATCGACGCTGAGTGACTTCAAATGCTGTGTTTGTCCTGAGGTTTCGCCCTTGCGCCAGAGCTTTCCGCGCGAACGGGACCAATAACAAACCTGGCCGGTCTTGAGCGTCTCTGACAGTGACTCACGATTCATCCAAGCCATCATGAGGATCTCGCCGCTGCCTAGTTGCTGGGCGATAGCAGCAACGAGTCCGCGCTCGTCGAAATTGATGGCTGCATCGAGCGAGGGAGGGAGGCCTTCGGGACTGTCGGTCATGTTTTTTCCTTACTGCCTCTCATTGTAGTCTAGCCTTTGTTCGCTTGCTCTAGACGTTCGAAACCGGCTGTTAGGTCGTTGATAAGATCATCAGGGTCTTCCAAGCCGATATGGTAACGCAAAAGCGGCCCTGTCGCCTCCCAGCGACGCGCGGTTTGGTGCCTTTCAGGGTATCCCGAGACGACTAGGCTGGCAAAACTACCCCAACTCGCGCCGATACCGAAATACTTATAGGATTCGATCATCGCTTCGACGGCTCGGTGTTCATAAGGCTTCGCTAGGACGATACCAAGGAGGCCTGTCGCCCCGTCAAAGTCACGCTTCCATAGGGCATGGCCCGGGTCTTCCGGCAGGGCAGGATACAAGACACGATCGACCTCGGGGCGCTCTTGCAACCAGCGCGCTACCGCCAGTGCACCCCGTTGGTGCTGGTCGAGCCTCGCACCCATGCTGCGTAATCCTCGCAATCCCTGGTATGCTTCTTCAGGGCCGCAACAATGACCATGGAACAATGCCATGTCGTATACCGCCCGGAAGGACGCTTCATTTGCGGCGATGTAACCCAGCATCAGATCACCGTGTCCCCCGATGTACTTGGTTCCCGCCTGGATGGACACATCAACACCCTGTTCTAATGGACGATAGAACAGGGGCGTTGCCCAGGTGTTGTCCAGCGCAGTGCGCACACCGTGTTTACGAGCCGCTGCAACAATTGCGGGTACGTCCTGCATCTCAAAGGTGAGCGATCCCGGGGTCTCCATATAGATAAGCTTGGTATTGGGTCGTATCAGAGCTTCGATGCCGGCGCCGATAGTCGGATCATAGTAAGTGGTCTCAACTCCCTGGCGCTTTAGAATCTTGTCGCAAAAACGCCGCGCCGGGTAATAAATGCTGTCGGTCACCAGGATATGGTCGCCCTGGTTTACGAAGGCTTGCAGTGCAACCGTGTTCGCTGCAAGGCCTGATGACAGCGTGATTGCGTCTGCGGCGCCCTCCAGTTCGGCCAAGGCTTCTTGAAACGCAAAGTGAGTTGTTGTGCCAGCGATGCCGTATGAAGGCTTCCTGCTACTTCTATCCGGGCGCACCTCATATTCGTCGAGGCGATCAAACAATATGGTCGAGGCGCGCATAAGCGGTGCATTCAAAGCGCCGTTCCAGTCGCTGCTGTGACGCGCGCTTTGGACGAGTCGTGTGCGCTTAGATTCTACTCTTGAGGTTGTCATTGTGGAAATATCCTGTGTTTCACGTCGTTGTGATTAGGGGCTATTCAATCTAGGAACTGACACTTTGATTTGCGCAAGCATTTGATACTTCGGGAATTTTCGGCATACAAATCATTTTATTGCAATTAAATGTCTAGGTTATTGCCTTTCAGGTGCATCTGTTCCATGGTTTGTGCGTGAGTTCGCCCCACAGGGAACCAATCCTTGACCTGAGAGGGATGAGGGGTGCTCGCGTGTGATTTAAGGCAAGGGACAAACAGGGAAGGTTTTATCTCCATGAACAAGAAAACATTGTTAGGTGCAGGAGCAGCCCTTCTTCTCGCTACTGGGGTCGCAAACGCAGCGACACTGGACGACGTGAAGGCAAAAGGGCAGCTGAGCTGCATCGTTACAACTGGCCTGGTGGGCTTTGCGTTTACCGACGAGAATGGTCGTTGGAACGGTTTTGACGTTGATTTCTGCCGTGCAACGGCTGCTGCCGTCCTAGGCGACGCGGAAAAAGTCAACTTCGTACCAACTACCGGCAAAACTCGTTTCACTGCGCTGAATGCCGGTGAGGGCGATATCCTGTATCGTAACACCACGATCACGATGAGCCGCGATGCCGACCTGAAGCTGACGTTCCTGGGCGTGAACTACTACGACGGTCAGGGCTTCATGGTTAACAAGAACCTGGGCGTAACCAGCGCCAAGGAATTGAACGGTGCATCGGTCTGCATTCAGACGGGTACCACAACCGAGCTCAACCTTGCTGACTTCTTCCGGGTCAACAACATGAACTACGAGCCGGTCCCCATCGAGACGAACGAAGAAGCGCGCACGAACTACCTGGCCGGCCGTTGTGACGTTTATACAACGGATGCTTCCGGTCTTGCTGCAACGCGTGCGACCTTCGACGATCCGAAGAATCACGTGATTCTGCCGGAAATCATCTCCAAAGAGCCTCTCGGCCCGGCAGTACGCCAGGGCGACGATGCTTGGGGCGATATCACGCGTTGGGTTTTGTACGCTCTGCTCGCGGCTGAAGAGTATGGCGTGACGCAAGCCAATGTTGACGAGCTTGCTGCCAAGGCAACCGGCAATCCTGATATCGATCGGATGCTCGGCACCGAAGGTGACTTCGGCGCCATGGTTGGCCTTAGCAAAGATTGGGCCAAGAACGCCATTAAGGCAGTCGGTAACTACGGTGAGATTTTTGACCGTAACATCGGACCCGATACCGCAATTGGACTTGAGCGTGGCTTGAACGCGCTCTGGACCGAAGGTGGTCTGATGTACGCTCCGCCGATCCGCTAATCAACGGAGCCCTAGGTTCAAGATACGGCGGCGCAACTCTTTATCCGGGTTGCGTCGCCTCTTGGACTTTTTGAGTCATAGTTCTTCAGTGTTCCGAGATGGCGTCGCATGTCGTGGTGGCCGCGATTGGTTCTGGGCCACATCACGATGACAGTCAGGCATCGGAAGACAGAAAGAACGCCAAGAGTTCAAAGGAAATGCGGTCATGGCGGCAGCAGACATAGTCGATAGCCGTAGCGCCCTATCCCGAGCTTGGAACAACAAAGAAGCGCGCTCGGTCATTCTTCAAATTCTGACGGTGGCACTGCTATTCGGGTTTTTCTTTTACATAATCCGGAATGCCGTCATCAATCTGGAGACGATCGGCAAAGGGTACAGCTTCACCTTTCTTTCAGCTCCGGCCAGCTACGACATTAATCAGACACTGATCGACTACAACTCGCGCGACACTCATTTCCGCGCGGCGATCGTCGGCATTCTCAATACACTTCTTGTGGCGGTTTCGGGCATCATTCTGGCGACCATCGTCGGATTTGTGCTTGGCGTTCTGCGTCTCAGCAAGAACTGGTTGATGAGCCGCATCGTCTATTGCTACATCGAACTTGTCAGAAACGTTCCGGTTCTGCTCCACATCTTGCTGATTCACGGCATTGTCGTTAACACGCTGCCGGTACCCCGTCAGTCTCCCAGCTTCTTCAGTGAGAGTGTGTTTCTGAGCAATCGCGGATTGTATGTCCCCAGTCCGTTGCCTGAGCCTTTGTTCTGGGCAACCATGATTGCCTTTTTCGGCGGTATAGTAGGGACGGTGCTTTACAAGCGCCGTGCGCGCAAACTGCAGGAGGAAACCGGTCGCATTCTGCCGGTGTTCCGTGTCGGGCTTGGATTGATCATTGGACTGCCGTTTGTGGTTTTCCTGGTTACCGGCATGCCGATGAACTGGAGCTATCCTGAGCTCAAGGGTTTCAACTTCGTTGGCGGTGTAGCCATGAAGCCGGAGTTCCTGGCACTGTGGCTTGCTTTGTCGCTCTATACCTCGGCCTTTATCGCCGAGATTGTACGCGCCGGTATTCTTGCAGTCAGCTACGGCCAGACAGAGGCGGCTCATGCCTTGGGATTGCGGACCAATCGGACGCTGCAACTGGTCATTATCCCGCAGGCTCTTCGTGTGATCGTACCGCCCCTGACCAGCCAGTATCTGAACCTGACGAAAAACTCGTCATTGGCAATTGCCATTGGGTACATGGACATCGTGGCGACAATCGGTGGTATCTCGCTCAATCAGACAGGGCGTGAGATGGAATCTATGACCATTGTGCTGTTGATTTATCTCAGCTTCTCGCTGGTCATTTCACTCTTCATGAACTGGTACAATAAACGCATCAAACTGGTAGAGAGGTGAGGGGGCTGTCATGAGCAATCTACAGGATACCCAGACTTACGCTCCCGGCCAGCACCCCGACATGCCGCCGCCTTTGGCGACACGCGGCATTATAGGCTGGATGCGCAAAAATCTGTTCAGTTCCATCGGGAACACGATCTTGACCCTGGTGGCGATCGCGATCCTTTGGCGGATCGTGCCGCCGATCTTGGATTACTTCGTGTTTGATGCGGTGATTAACGCAAGTAACCGCGAAGAGTGCGTTGCCAAGGGAACCGGCGCGTGCTGGGCCGTGATCAGCGAGCGCTTTCAGGTATCACTTTACGCTTTCTATCCGGAAGCGGAACGTTGGCGCTTGAAGCTTACTTTCCTGCTGCTGTTTGTTGCTTTGGGACCGGTTCTGTTCGACCGCTTTCCGCTACGCAAACAAATGATCTGGTTCTCTTTAGCCTATCCCTTTATCGCCATTTGGCTGGTGGTGGGCGGCTTCTTGGGACTTCCATTGGTCGAGACCAAGATGTTCGGCGGTGTCATGCTGACACTCATTATCGGCATCACGGGGATAACCTTCTCGCTGCCGTTGGGTATTTTGCTGGCGCTGGGCCGTATCTCAAATCTTCCGGCTATGCAGATCGTCAGCGTTGCCTTCATCGAGTTCATTCGTGGCGTGCCACTGATCACACTGTTGTTCGTCGCATCGACGATGCTGAACTACTTCCTGCCGCCGGGGACCGAGTTCGATCTGCTTTTGCGGGTGCTGATTATGGTCACCCTTTTCGCGTCGGCTTATATCGCCGAGGTGGTGCGCGGTGGTCTGCAGGCAATTCCAAAAGGGCAGTACGAGGCCGCCGATGCCATGGGGTTGAAATATTGGCAGGCTATGCGGCTGATTATCTTGCCGCAGGCCCTGAAGATATCGATTCCGGGTATCGTGAATACCTTCATCGGTCTCTACAAGGATACGACCCTCGTGTTGATCATCGGACTGTTCGACGTCTTGGGGATCATGCGGTCGGCATTGGCGGACCCAAAATGGAACGGTTTGTCGACTGAGGTGTATATCTACACGGCCCTTTTCTTCTTCGTATCGTGCTTCGCTATGTCCCGGTACTCCTTGTACCTGGAGAAGAAGCTTCACACCGGGCATAAGCGCTAAGCACAAGGAGGCTGAAAGATGAGCGAACAAGCCATCGAGACAACGGAAATGCAGATCTCCGATGAGGTCGCTATCGAAATCACCGGCATGCACAAGTGGTATGGCGATTTTCACGTTCTTAAGAACATCAACCTACAAGTTCGCCGCGGTGAACGAATCGTCATCTGCGGGCCCTCGGGTTCGGGCAAGTCCACGATGATCCGGTGCATCAATCGCCTGGAGGAACACCAGCAGGGCAGCATTCAAGTTGGTGGCATCGAGTTGAGCAACGATCTAAAAAACATCGATGCCATTCGCCGCGAGGTTGGAATGGTGTTCCAGCACTTCAACCTGTTTCCACACCTGACGGTTTTGGAGAATTGTACGCTTGCGCCCATTTGGGTCCGTAAGATGCCAAAGCGGGAAGCCGAGGAAGCTGCGATGAAGTATTTGGAGCGGGTTAAAATCCCCGACCAAGCCAAGAAGTATCCTGGGCAGCTTTCCGGCGGTCAGCAACAGCGTGTGGCCATCGCCCGCAGTCTCTGTATGAACCCTGAGATCATGTTGTTCGACGAACCGACTTCGGCACTTGATCCGGAAATGATCTCGGAAGTGCTGGACGTGATGATCGACTTGGCGAAATCCGGCATGACAATGTTATGCGTTACCCATGAAATGGGATTCGCTCGCAAGGTCGCGAACCGGGTGATTTTCATGGATGGCGGTGAGATCATTGAGGAGAACGAGCCGGAGCAGTTCTTTACCAATCCTAAGTCGGATCGGACGAAGCTCTTCCTCAGTCAGATACTGCATCACTAGTTAGAAGAAGCTCCGCAAGGAGTCGGGAAACGCCGATGTTGGAGAAATCCTCCAATGTCACTGCCCAGGGGGGCCTGGAGCGAGGATGGAGAGCAAGGCGAGCGCGTCACGGGAGATAGAATCACCCTGCGATGTTCTAAGACCTTCCACTTCCAACGCCGAACGAACACTATGTGTGTTGGGGCTGGGCGGCGGCGGCACGTCAATGGTTGCCGGCTGTTTGCGCTTAGCGGGCGTCTCCATGGGAGAACGCTTGAATGAAGCCAACAATGAAGATCAAGAATTCCATGACCTGATTCAGTGCCGTCCGCTGCTGGATGGTGCGGGAAATCTTTTGCCGGAGCGGTTGGAGCAATTCCGGGCCTTCATTGAATATCGAAACGAACGACATCCGGTTTGGGGATGGAAGCATCCCGAAACACTACGGATTTTACCGCAAGTGCTGGACAGGCTCCGTAACCCACACCTGCTTTACATCTTTCGGGATGTGCATGCGGTCGCGCAGCGTAATCACAAGCGCCTGGGATTGGATCATCCCTTGTCACTGCGAGCGTCGCTCGGGCACCTGACTGCGATGGTAAACGCGATTGAGCAGCTATCTGCACCGACGTTGTTGATCAGTTACGAGCGCTGCCTTCGTCATCCAGAAAAATTCTTGCGGCTCCTATCTTCCTTCTGCGGATTGGAATTGACGCAGAAGGACTGTCAGGACTTGGCAAGCTTTGTCAGACCTGACCGTGTTTCCGGTGAAATCGATGCACAGGCGCGCGCGCGCGATCGGGCTTATTATAAGCCGGAAAGTGACTGAGATGGCGCAGCGCTTTTCCGACCGCCTCAAGGCCGCATGGCATCTTTTGATAAACTATGACCCAGTCGTGGAATCCGATACTGCGCACCTGATTCAGCCCGTTACGGTAATCCGGCCTGCCGCTCCTGATCAGAAGCGACGAACCTATGTGGTGCTCGGCGTTCCCAGGGGGGGGACCTCAATGGTCGCTGGGTGTTTGCGCCTCTTGGGTCTTCCGATGGGCGACCGGATCGAAAGTGCAAACAATGAGGATTTGGATTTTACCGAAACAGCGAGGCAGTTGGAGCCACTTTACGACGGAGATGGAAAACCAATTGCGGCGAAGTTCGATGAATTGCGAGCGATAGCATCCCGCAAAGCAGCAGAACGCGACGTTTGGGGTTGGAAGGACCCGAATGGCCATGTCTACATCGTCGAACTGTTGTCCGTTCTTCCAAATCCTCACCTGATTATTGTATTCCGTGATCTGCAGGCGGCCGCGCAAACCACCTTTGCCAGAACGGGGCAGGGGCACATGAAAACGATTGAGGATACGCTTGCCCAAGTCGGGTTCCTCACGACGATGGTTCGGAATACGGATTGTCCCGTAGCGTTTGTGAGCTACGAGCGTGGATTGCGGTTGCGTGAGTCGCTCGTACGGGGACTTGCTGATTTTGCCGGAATGCCGATTGACGAAATGATGATCGACGAAATCATCACTTATATCCGGCCCGATAGGGGTGGCGGTGAATTGGACGAAGTTTACAGATTGACGGATAAATCTTTCTGGCGCGGGAAACCCATCAGGGATCCTAAGGAAGGCGGCGGTGTCCCTTAGTATGGGATCAAGCCGTTCTCACGAGGATCGTCAATTTGGATGGTTTTGCGACTGACAGGCACGAAGCCGACCTTCTGGTACAACGGCAAAGCTTTAGGGTGGTCCAACGTGCAGGTGTTCACGGTCACTTTGTCGGGTTGCTTCTCCCAAGCCCTGTCCACGGCGCTGTGAAGCAGGAAGGGACCAAATCGGCGGCCGATGAACTCCGGCATCACGCCCAGCAACGCGAGGTCCACCGTTCCCGGCTTCCTCGCATCTAACTCGAAGAAGCCCGCGGGAACACCTTCGGCATAGAGAACGAAAACCTCCACGAGGTCGTTCTCGATAATGTCCCGAAGTGCGTCGTCGCTCATGCGCCGCCGTTCGTACCAAAGCCAGTCCCGACCGACCGTATTGTAAAGGAACCTATAGAACGAGAGGGTCGGGCGCTCTGCCCGCAACAATCCCAAGCGATGACCGGTCAAGTGTGGGGTTTGGAGTGAGGCGACTTTACGTTCGGTCATCTCCAGGTAGGTGATGGTCACCTCAATGCGATCGCGGAGGTTTGCATCGGCCGGTGGTTCCCCCCGATCGATAAGCCACTTTTGTCGCAGACTGCAAGGGTTGATCTCGTATCCGATCGCTTCATAGAAGCTGTGCGCTTTGTGATTACCTGGACGGATCATGAGTTGGACCTTGGCCACTTTTCGGGCCTTCAACCATGCTTCCGAGGCATCGACCAGGAGGCGTCCGAATCCCTTCCTTTGATGGTCCTCAGCGACGGCTAGATAGTAGAACCAGCCGCGATGACCATCGTGCCCGACGCAAACACTTGCCGCTAAAGCACCATCGACTTCGCCGATCAGTATTTGCGCATCTTTGCTTGCTTGCCACATACCGATATCGCGGGTCGGATCGTTGTACCAAGCGAGCATCCCCAGGTTCTTCCACAGCGCCACGAGCGCATCGAAATCAGTGTCCCGATACCTGCGAATCTTCAGCGATTTCTTCTCGCTTTGCCCCATCGACTTGAACTCTGTGATCAGTTGGAAGCGATTTCGCCGGTTTCCACCGGTGTTCCGCTGCTGTCCAGACCCCACTCACTCCAGGAGCCGTCATAGACCGCGAAATCCTTGTGCCCTATCTCATGCAGGGCGAGGGCCAGGACCGACGCCGTGATCCCCGATCCGCAGGTCGTGACGATCGGTTTTGAGAGATCAATTCCGGCTTTCTCAATGTGCTCCAGCAATAAGTGGTTGGGCAGAAGAACACCGGATGCTGAATCGATTACGTCCGTGAAGGGGAGATTCAGGCTGCCTGGAATGTGGCCGCTGCGTCTGCCCGGCCAGAGCTCCGGCTCGCTGCCATCGAAGCGGCCCCGTGAACGAGCGTCTACCACCTGGAAACGTTGGGATTCGAGGTTGCGCATCATCTGGTCTTTGTCCTTGACCAAAAAGCTGTTTTTGCGCGCGGTGAAATGCCTGGGACCGGGCAATCGCATTGGGCCACGCTCAACAGGTTTCCCTTCCGCTTGCCACTTTGGAAGCCCGCCATCAAGGACGGTCACATCGCTGTGTCCAAAGACTTTGAACGTCCACCACACGCGAGGTGACGAACGCATGCCGAGGCGGTCGTAAACCACGATTCTGTTGCCATCACCCAGGCCCAAATTACGGACTCGGGAGGAAAACTTTTCCGGTGACGGCAACATGTGCGGCAAATCGCTGTTGTCGTCCTTGATCTCATCGATATCGAAAAAGACGGCGCCGGGAATGTGGGCCTCTTCGAATTCTGCCTGGGCATCGCGCTTTTCGGCAGGGAGGAAGTAGCTGGCGTCCACGATACGGACATCTGGTGCTTGAAGATGCTCAGAAAGCCAAGCCACTGATACTAGAGCGCTGTTGTTGGGTTTCATGCAGGCTTCCCGTTTGCTGCTTGTGGGCTCATGCTTCGTCGAAAGCAAGGTTAATGCGGCGGTTTTGCTTACCCTTGTTTTCAATTTTGCGAACCACAACCTTGCCGATTTCCGCGGTTCGCGCAACGTGCGTTCCACCGCAGGCTTGCAGATCGACACCTTCGATCTCCAGTAGCCGGACACTGCCAAAACCGGTAGGCGGCGCGACGGACATCGTACGAACGAGATCAGGACTGGAGGCTAATTCCTGATCGCTGATCCAGCGGGGCGAGATCATGTGGTCCTCCGCAATGACCCGATTGAGCGCCTCGCTCAGGACTTCCTTATCCGGTGCCTCGGCAAGATTAAAGTCCAAACGGCCCTTGCCGTCGCCTACCTGGCCGCCGGTCACGTCGCCGTCGATCAACGAGCAAAGAACGTGCAGGCAGCTATGCATGCGCATATGGCGGTAGCGGCGATCCCAATCAATCCGCGCAATTATCGCATCGCCTGGTTTCGGCAGTAGCGAACCTTCCTCCAGAATGTGGAGGACATCGTCCGGACCGGCGCCTTTGCGTGCTTCAACAACCCGTATCTGTGTGCCGTCGGCCAAAACTAAAACGCCGCTGTCGCCCGGTTGCCCGCCGCCGGTGGGATAAAAGACAGTTTGGTCCAACGAGACACCGTCCGGCCCGGCTGCAATCACGGTAGCGGTGCATTCTTTTAGATAGGAGTCTTCCCGAAAGAGTGCCGTCATTGATCAGTTTCCTTTCATTCCTCCATCTCGCAAATTAGCAACCCACTCAGGGAAGGGAATATCCTTGGAACGCAAAAAGTCCGCATTGAACAGTCTGCTGGTGTACCGTGTTCCGGAATCGCACAGCATCGTTACGATCGTGTGACCTGTCCCCATCTTCTTTGCCAGCCGGATTGCTCCGGCAACGTTGATCCCGCTTGATGTGCCTAAAATCAGGCCCTCTTCCTCAACCAGGGAGAATACCTGGGGGATTGCTTCCTGGTCGGTTATTTGAAACGGCTCGTCTACGGGAGCGCCTTCCAAATTGTCTGTGATACGCCCCTGGCCAATCCCTTCCGTGATTGAACTTCCTTCGGCCTTCAGTTCGCCGTTTGCATAGAAACCATAGATCGCCGAGCCCATGGGATCCGCGAGGCCGATCGTGATATCCTTGTTGCGTTCTTTCAGGGCTAAGCCCGTGCCGCAAAGCGTGCCGCCGGTACCGACCGCGCAGATAAAACCGTCCACGGTGCCATCGGTCTGTTGCCAGATTTCCGGCCCGGTCGTTTCGTAATGCCCTTGCCGGTTTGCAACATTGTCGAACTGATTTGCCCAGATGGCGCCGTTGGGCTCGCTAGCCGCTCTTTCTTCAGCAATGCGGCGCGAAACGTGCACGTAGTTTTCAGGGTTCTTGTAGGGAACGGCAGGGACCTGGACCAACTCCGCACCGCAGAGACGCAACATTTCCTTCTTTTCCTCACTCTGCGTCTCCGGGATGACAATAACGGTGCGATACCCGCGCGCTCGTGCCACAAGAGCCAGGCCGATACCGGTGTTGCCAGCGGTCCCTTCAACAATAACGCCGCCGGGGCGAAGTTGGCCGCGGATCTCGGCATCCTTGATGATGGCCCAGGCAGCACGATCCTTGACGGACCCGCCTGGGTTCAGGAACTCCGCCTTTCCCAGAATTGTGCAGCCTGTTTCTTCCGACGCTTTTCTGAGTTTGATCAGCGGCGTGTTGCCAATCGTGCCGATGAAGCCATTTCGTATATCCATTGTGTGGGTCTCCGGGAGAGGGGAGAGTATGCCTTTGCCACAGAGACTAGCCAGCAGGCTAGCGGGCGGCAAGGGGTGCCCATTTCGGGTTGACTCTTTTGCTGAGTCACGTTGAAGCTGTCCAAAGTTCGTGCATTTCGAATGCCTGGTAACAAATAAGAAAAACAGGGAGTTCAGAAAATGATAAAGAGGCTGTTATTGTCTGCAGCAGCGGGCGTGCTGTTGTTTGGTTTGAGCGGGCCGGCTTCGGCTGAAACCCCAAAAGATACATTGGTTATTGCGGCGCAGATCGATGATATCGTCTCACTCGATCCGGCCGAGATTTTTGAATTTTCCGGTACCGACCTAGCCAACAATGTTTATGACACTCTGGTGGAGCTCGACCCTAATAACATGGGGCCACTCGTGCCGGGGATTGCAGAGAGTTGGAGCGTTGCGGATGACGGTGTGACCTACACCTTCAAGATTCGCGAAGGCGCCAAGTTCCATAGCGGCAACCCCATCACCGCTGAAGATGCGGAGTTCTCCATCCGGCGTGTGATTGCTCTGGAGAAAACACCTTCATTCATTTTGACGCAATTCGGATTCACGACCGAGAACATGGAGCAGACCATCAAGGCGACGGGCCCTTATGAGTTGACCCTGGTCACGGACAAGCCCTATGCGCCTTCCTTTGTGTTCAACTGTCTGACGGCGCCAGTGGCTTCGATTGTCGACAAGAAACTGGCCATGGAACATGAGAAAGATAGCGACTTCGGATACGAGTGGCTGAAGACCAACTCCGCTGGGTCCGGCGCTTATTCTTTGCGATCCTGGAAGCCGAACGAATCTTATGTCTTGGACGCGAATGCCGACTACTGGCGTGGAGCGCCTGCAATGAAGCGGGTGTTCGTGCAGCATGTGCCGGAATCCAATAGCCAGCGTTTGGCCCTTGAAAAGGGCGATATTGATATCGCGCGCAACCTTTCGCCCGATGACATTGCTGCTATTTCCGGAACGCCAGGCATTAAGGTTGAAGATGACCTGAAAGGCCGCATTCTTTACTTCTCGCTCAATCAGAAAGATGAGCGGCTGTCGAACCCCAAAGTGATCGAAGCCTTCAAGTATCTGGTCGATTACGAAGGGATGTCTCAGTCCTTCCTGCGTGGACAGTACACCGTGCATCAGGCTTTCCTCCCGCTCACCTATCTCGGTGAGTTGAAGGAAAAGCCATATTCGCTGAATCTTGAGAAAGCGAAGGCTTTGCTTGCCGAGGCCGGGTATGCGGATGGATTCGACGTGCAGATATACGTGCGTACCGATCCGCAGCGTCTGGAGGTTGCCCAGGCTTTGCAGCAGGTTTGGGCGCAAGTCGGCATTAAAGCCGAATTGGTAACGGGCACGGGCAAGCAGATACTGACCCAGTACCGTGCGCGCCAGCACCAAATCTACCTAGGTGCCTGGGGTCCGGATTATCCCGACCCGCATACGAACGCCGATACCTTTGCCCACAACACCGATAATTCGGACGAGGCGGGCCTTACGGGCAAGCTTGCGTGGCGTAACGCTTGGGAGATTCCGGCTATGACCAAGGCGACCGAAGCGGCCGTATTGGAAAAGGATTCTGACAAGCGCGCCGAGATGTATCGCACGATCCAGCGAGAGCATCAGCAGACCTCGCCGTTCGTTGTTATGTTCCAGCAAATCATTCAAACAGCGGAACGCGACAATGTTTCAGGTCTACGGACGGGTGGTGCTACGCACGACGTGTTCTTCTGGACCGTAACGAAGAACTGATCGGCGCAACGGACGATCTGTGACTGAAACTTCATCAAGCCGTGAAACGGCAACCGGGAAGCCCGCTTCCCGGTTGCCGGGCCTGAAGGCTGTCGCAAGCACGATTCTTTCCGTCGCTGTGACTTTCTTTGGCCTGTTGCTGGTTACCTTTCTCATCGGACGGGTCATGCCCATCGATCCGGTGTTGGTGGTGGTCGGAGAGCGTGCATCACCGGAAATCTATGCCAAGGCCGTAAAGGAACTTGGGTTGGATCAACCGATCTATATTCAGTTTCTGGACTATATCGGAAAGGTGCTGACCGGAGATTTCGGGAAATCGCTGCTGACGGCCCGGCCCGTGCTTGAAGATATGGCGCGCGTGTTTCCGGCAACTTTGGAACTCGCGACCGTTGCGACGATTTTCGGTGTATTCCTGGGCATTCCGGCCGGTGTTATCGCTGCTGTAAATCAGGGGCGTTGGCCTGATCACCTGATCCGTCTCGTCGCGCTATTTGGCTACTCGCTGCCGGTCTTCTGGTTGGCCTTGATCGCGTTGCTGGTCTTCTACAGCGAACTCGGGTGGGTCGCCGGGTTCGGGCGGTTGGATATTTTCTATGAAGACATCGTTCCGGCCGTGACGGGCATGATCCTGGTGGACAGCCTTTTGGCCGGAGACATGGAGGTTTTCAACAACGCCGTCAGCCATATCATTCTACCATCCGCCGTCCTCGGATATTTCTCGCTGGCCTATATCGCCCGTATGACCAGGTCATTCATGTTGGAGCAATTGCGCCAGGAGTATGTGACGACAGCACGGGTGAAGGGGCTCTCGGAAAGTCGGGTCATATGGTATCACGCCTTGGGTAACGTCATGGTGCCACTGATCACGGTTGTCGCGCTTTCCTACGCCTTTTTGCTGGAAGGCTCGGTATTGACCGAAACGGTGTTCGCTTGGCCAGGGCTCGGCTTCTACATCACCAATTCATTGTTGTCGGCCGATCTAAATGCCGTGTTGGGTGGAACGATTGTTGTCGGCGCTGCCTTCATTGGTATCAATCTACTGTCCGACCTGCTTTACAAGCTGGTCGACCCTAGGACCCACTGAAATGGCTGATACCAAGGCCCAGCAAGCCAAGAGCGGCCTGAAATCTTGGCTTACGAGCGATACGCCGACGTCGCGACTGCAGGCCCGCGCGGTTCAGGTATATCTCGCTTCCTTGGATTTCGTGCGCAACCCGCTGACCGTGACGGGATTGGCGATTGTCTTGGTGCTTCTGCTCGTCGCTCTTTTCGCGCCCTTCATCGCCACGCACGATCCTTTTGCTCAAGTGCTGGACGACCGCCTGTTGCCGCCTGGCGAGAAGGGTTACATCTTTGGCACCGACGAATTGGGCAGGGACATCTTCAGCCGGATCGTCTATGGCAGCCGGATCACCCTGATGATTGTTGCGATTATTGCTGTGATCGCGCCGACTGTCGGCCTGATAGTCGGTACCCTTGCCGGCTATCTTGGGGGCTGGGTCGATGTCGTCTTAATGCGGATTACCGATATTTTCCTCGCCTTTCCGCGCTTGGTTCTGGCGCTTGCCTTCGTCGCGGTACTGCCGCGCGGCGTGGAAAACGCCATTCTGGCAATTGCCATCACATCCTGGTCGCCTTATGCCAGAATCGCCCGGGCTGAGACGCTGACGGTTCGGCGGGCGGATTACATTGCGGCAATCCAGATTCAGGGGGCTTCCAGTTTTAGAATCATTCGAGGGCACATTGTGCCGATGTGTCTTTCTTCGGTGATCATACGCATGACATTGGATATGGCCGGGGTGATCTTGATAGCTGCCGGTTTGGGTTTCCTCGGCTTGGGCGCGCCGCCGCCAACGCCTGAATGGGGCGCCATGGTCTCCGCCGGGCGCAAGGTTCTGCTGGATCACTGGTGGGTGGCAACGTTACCGGGACTTGCAATAGGCATCGTTAGTTTGGCCTTCAATCTTCTGGGCGATGGGCTGCGCGACTTGCTCGACCCGCGTAGTGGGGGGTAGCGAATGTCCGATAATCCGCTGCTTCAGGTAGATAGGATGTTCGTCGATTTCCACACCCGAACGGGCGTTGTTGAGGCGGTTCGGGGCATATCTTTCAGCGTCGGACGTGAAAAGGTGGGGATTGTCGGTGAGTCAGGGTCCGGCAAGTCGATGACGGGCAAGGGAATCCTGGGGTTGGTCCCTTATCCAGGCGTCGTTCGCGCCGATCGTATTTCGTTTGACGGCGTGAACCTATTGAACGCCGATGCGACTCGGATGCGCTCCATCCGCGGGCGGCGCATTTCGATGGTGATGCAGGACCCGAAGTATTCCCTAAATCCGGTGATGACGGTTGGGCGGCAGATTGATGAGGCCTACCGGAAGCACAACAAAGTCGGCCAGAACGAAGCCAAGCGCCGTACCTTGGAGATGCTGGAGGCCGTGCGAATCCGTAATCCCGAGCGGGTGTATCAACTGTACCCACATGAAGTGTCGGGCGGCATGGGTCAGCGAATCATGATTGCAATGATGTTGATTCCGGACCCGGACCTGCTGATCGCAGACGAACCGACCTCGGCTCTCGACGTGACGGTCCAGCTTCAAGTATTGGCGATCCTGGATGATCTGGTGACTGAACGTGGCATGGGATTGATGTTCATCAGTCATGATCTCAATCTTGTCGCCTCTTTCTGCGACAGGGTTCTCATCATGTATGCGGGCAGGATCGTTGAATCATGCGATGCCCGGAACCTGTCGGCGGCAAAGCACCCCTACACGCAAGGCCTGCTGAATTGCTTGCCGCAGGTCGACCAGCCTGCTGCTGAACTCCCCGTCCTGGAACGCGATCCGGCGTGGTTGGATTAGCCATGTTACAGATCGAAAAGCTAAATGTTGTCTTTGGTACCAAGGATCGCCAGGTCCATGCGGTGCGTGACGTTTCATTTTTGATCCCGCCGGGTGAGAGCTATGGATTGGTTGGCGAATCCGGCTCCGGAAAATCGACGGTACTGCGCGCCATCAGTGGGCTCGTTACCGAGTGGACAGGTAACATCAACCTGGCGGGCCGTGATCTGGGGCCAAAGCGTGAGCGTGGTTTCGCCAAGGATGTGCAGATGGTGTTTCAAGATCCTTATGGGTCTTTGCACCCACGCCACACAGTTGATCGAACCTTGATGGAGCCCGTTGCTATTCATGGTCTGGACAACGCCGACGAGCGCATAGAGAAGGTTCTTAACGAGGTGGGGCTGGGTCCAAGCTTTCGCTATCGTTATCCGCACCAACTTTCGGGCGGGCAGCGGCAGCGTGTGGCGATTGCCAGGGCGCTGATCCTGGAGCCGAAATTACTGTTGTTGGACGAGCCGACTTCGGCACTTGATGTCTCGGTGCAAGCCGAGGTTTTGAACCTGCTGCAACGCTTGCGGCGGGAACTGGGCCTGACTTATCTGCTCGTCAGTCATAATCTGGCGGTTATTGCGCAAATGTGCGGTCACCTCGCGGTCATGAACCATGGTCGCGTCGTTGAGGAAATGACGGCGGAGCAATTGCGTGGTGGCTTGCCGGAGCATCCCTATACACGCCAACTTTTAGTGGCCAGTCGCGGTTATGACCGTGCTGCGATCGATCAGTTCGAAGAATATGCGGATATGGGCTGACCGCGGCCCGCCTAGGTGTTCCAGCGTTTTGTTACGTCTTGGCGGTTAAGCTTCAGCCACTGGAGGGCGATGATGGCCGGAGAATTCTGGATTCGGCCTTCTTCCAACATGGCCCAGGCCTCGTCGAATGGCAGGACGCGCGCCAGAATATCTTCGTCCTCATCTTCCAGGCCGTGTACTCCGCCCAGCCCGGCATCATCCATATGGGCCAGAAAGATCGTGGTGGCTTCGGTACAGGCACCCTGGCTTGGCATGTAAGTCATGATCTTTTCAAGCGCCAGGGGTTTGAATCCCGCTTCCTCCTGGCACTCACGGACGGCTACGTCTTCCAGGTTCTCGCCTTCTTCGACGATCCCGGCAATAATCTCCTGCTGCCAGGCGTCCTGGCCGATTAAATGCGCGGGGAGGCGAAACTGCTCGAGCAATAGAATCGTATTGCGCACCGGGTCGTAAGGCAGAACGGCAACGACCGGTTCACGCAGGAACACTTCCCGCTCGATCTCCCGGGTCCAACCTCCGTCGTGGCGGCGGTGGCGTAGTCGAAAGATGGCTAGGGCAAAAAAGCCTTTAAAACCGGTTTTCCTGGAATGAATTTCTATCCGAGGGTCATCCATCACGTTTGTGCTATCCCGTCTTACGCTATGCTGGCTCCGAGCATAGGTAGCAAAGGGCCAAGAGCAACAGCAATTCGATCCTGGAAGGAAGTAGAAATGGCAGCCAAAAGTGAAAAGGTGGTCTTCACCGGCGCTGAGGGACAGAACCTCGCAGCGCGGCTTGATAGCCCGCAGGGCGAACCATTGGGCTATGCCTTGTTTGCGCACTGCTTTACCTGCAGTAAGGACATATTTGCGGCATCGCGGATCGCGCGGGGCTTGGCGGAACAGGGTATCGCAGTACTTCGGTTTGATTTCACGGGGTTGGGTGCCAGCGACGGTGAGTTTGCCAACACCAACTTTTCCAGCAATATCCAGGACCTGTTGTCGGCCGTTGCTTTTCTGCGTCGTGACTATCAGGCGCCAGCACTACTGGTCGGGCACAGTTTGGGCGGTGCCGCAGTGCTGGCCGCGGCCGGGGATGTTCCTGAATGCCGCGCCGTGGCCACCATCGGCGCACCTGCCGATCCGGCACACGTGGCCCATAACTTCGGCGCCTCTCAGGAGGAGATCGAACGGGTTGGTGAGGCGGAGGTTACCCTTGCTGGCCGCAAATTCACGATCAAAAAGCAGTTTTTGGACGATATCGCCAGCCAGCGGCTGGAAAATCGTATATCGGAGCTAAAGAGGGCGCTCTTGATTTTCCATGCACCGCTCGACAACACCGTGGGAATTGATAACGCGAGCCGTATATTCATCGCGGCGAAGCACCCAAAGTCATTTGTTTCGCTTGACCAAGCCGATCATCTCCTCAGTCGCCATGAAGATGCCGCTTATGTTGCGCAAGTTCTGAGTGCCTGGGCAGGGCGCTACATCGCAGCAAGCACGACCGAAGCGAGGACCAGAGTCGAATCGACTGAAGGTACTGTGGTTGTACGCAGTTCAGGGGCAGGGCGATTCACCCAAGACATTGAAATCGGAAAACACCGTCTGATCGCGGATGAACCGACGAGCGTCAGTGGTGGTCTGGACCGGGGACCGAGTCCCTACGACCTGTTGCTTGCCGGGTTGGGGGCCTGTACCTCCATGACGCTGCGTCTCTATGCCGAACATAAAAAACTGTCCCTCGATAAAGTCGCAGTACGTTTGCAACATAGCAAAGTTCATGCTGCCGATTGCGCCGACTGTGAAACAAAAGATGGAAAAATCGACTTAGTTGCCCGTGAGATAACAATTACTGGAGATCTCACCGATGCCGAGAGGCAGCGCTTGCTTGAAATTGCGGATCGTTGCCCGGTACATAGAACACTGGAAAGTGAAATCAAAATAAAAACAGCTTTAACAGCCGAATAGTATTCAAGATTAAGGCAGAATTTTTCTATTCTGTTCATTAAGTCAGTAGTGTTGACCGAGTTGTAATCAGTTTGGATTTGTACTTTTGGGAAGGCATAGAAAGCCAAGCGTAATTTTGTATGAAAGTGGGAGCTAGTATCGCTCTGGGGTTTTGACTTTACGCCGTAGGTCGTCCTCATGTTAGGATCGTTCGCATTCGCGATATTGTGACTCTGTTACCCCGTCTTCAATGAAGCTTCGGGGAGTAAACAGGCCCCGACTATCTAACTCCAGGGAGGCTATAAGAAATGTCTAACAACGAAACTTTGACCGGGGCCCGCCTACACCCGGCTATTGAGCCGATGGCGGAAACGGTTAAGTCCGGGAAAATGGACCGCCGAGAATTCCTCGCGCTCTCCACGGCTTTTGGCGCAACGGCTGCGACCGCATACGGTCTGCTCGGTTTGACGCTTCCGAAGCCGGCTGCGGCTGAAGGTAAGAAGGGCGGCGTCATGAAGGTCTCCATGAACATCAAGGGGATCGAAGACCCGCGTATTTATGACTGGTCGGAAAGAGCGAACGTAGCGCGCCAGTTTTGCGAGGCCTTGGTTCGCTGGAACTCAGAGTTCGTTTTCGAACCTTGGCTCCTTGAAGGCTGGGAAGCCAACGATGATGTAACGCAGTACACTTTGTTCGTCCGGAAGGGCGTCAAGTGGAGCAACGGTGATGACTTCAACGCCGATGACGTTGTTTTCAACCTGAACCGTTGGTGTGAAGCCGAGATAGAAGGCAATTCTATGGCCTCTCGCCTTTCCAATCTTGTTGACCCCGACACCAAAAAGGCGCGTAGCGGTGCAATCGTCAAAGTTGATGATTTCACGGTTCAACTGAATCTTGCCGCACCGGATATTTCCATCATTCCCGGCGTGGCCGACTATCCGGCTTTGATCGTTCATCGTAATTTCGAAAAGGATGGCGGCGATCTCAGCAAAAACCCGATTGGAACCGGTCCGTTCAAACTTGATTCCTTCGAAGTAGGCGTGGGTGCGACCCTGAGCCGGTCCGATAACTGGTGGGGTGGCGAAGCCTTGCTTGATGGGATTGAGTTCATCGATTACGGGACCGATCCTGCTGCAGAAATTGCGGCGTTCGAAGCGGGCGAGATTCACACCAACTATCAGACGACCGGCGACTTCGTTGAGATAATGGAAGGCCTTGGCCTCGAAACCTCCAACGTGATCACCGCGGCGACGGTCGTTGCGCGTATGAACGTCACGCAGAAGCCTTACGACGACGTGCGCGTGCGCCGTGCGATCCAACTGGCGGTCGACAACGAGACGGTACTCGCTTTGGGTTACAACAACGCCGGATCGCCGGCCGAGAACCACCACGTTGGGCCCATGCATGAAGAATATTTCAAGCTTCCGCCAATCAAGCGCGACCCGGCAGCGGCCATGGCTTTGCTGAATGAGGCGGGTATGGCAGATACGGAGTTTGAACTAATCTCGATCGACGACGACTGGCGCCGCAATACCAGTGACGCCATTGCCGCTCAGATGCGTGACGCCGGAATCAAAGTGAAAAGAACTGTCATTCCCGGTTCATCATTCTGGAACAACTGGACGCAGTATCCTTTCTCGACCACCAACTGGAATGCGCGCCCGCTGGGTGTGCAGGTGCTTGCCTTGGCCTATCGGACCGGGGAAGCCTGGAACGAGACTGCCTACAGCAATCCGGAATTTGATGAGAAGATCAACGCGGCTCTTGCGGTTCTCGACGCAGACAAGCGTCGTGTGCTGATGGAGGATATCGAGAAAATTCTCCAGGACTCGGGCATTATGATTCAGCCTTATTGGCGTGGTCTATTCTGCAGCAACGTGCCTGAATTGAAGGGACGAAATATGCACCAGACCTTCGAGATGCATTTCGAAAAGGTTTACCTGGAAAGCTAAGGTCAGCGTGAAGGCGGGAAGGGGACAGATGTCCCCTTCTTGCTTTTCTGTCTCTTTGCGAAAGGGCCTGTGATGCTCACCTTCATCAGTCGTCGGGTTGGCGTGCTTGCGCTGACGATGATCGTGCTTACCCTTGTGGTATTTGCATTGGTCAACCTTGAGCCAAATCTGAAAAAATTGGCGCTCGAACAGAACAACAACCGCATGACGCAAGAAGCGGTTGATAGCTGGCTTGAAAAGAATGGATACAACCGGCCTCTGCTCGTGCGTTATGGCGAGTGGCTGTTCAATGCATCGCGCGGGGACCTCGGGGAATCGACCCGCTTCAAGTCGCCTGTGAACGACGTGCTTCCCAAGCGGCTTGGATATACCGGAACTTTGGCCTTCTGGGTTATGATCATCATGGTGCCCTCGGCGCTGATCGTGGGAATTCTCGCCGGTATGCGGGAAGGCAGTTTTCTTGACAGAGTCCTTTCTATTTTCTCGATCGGCACGACCGCAACGCCTGAATATGTGAGCGGTATCCTCTTTACCGTGGTTTTCGCCTCTTGGCTGGGGCTTCTAAAAGGGGTCTCCAATGTCGATAGCGTAACCGTTGAGAACTTTACGCTTCCAGTCATGACGATGGCGCTCTACGGAATGGGCTATATCGCGCGCATGACGCGAGCGTCCATGGCTGAAGTGATGACCTCCCAATACATTCGTACCGCGCGGCTAAAAGGACTCTCGTTTCGGGCCGTCGTCTTCAAGCATGCACTGAGGAATGCGCTGATAGCACCCTTTACCGTTATCATGCTGCAGTTCCCCTGGTTGCTGACAGGCGTCGTGATCGTAGAAAATCTATTCAACTACAAAGGATTTGGTTGGACCTTGGTGGAAGCCGCGGACAACAACGACATTAACCTGCTGCTTGCCTGCTCGCTGGTATCGGTTGCCGTTGTGATAACGACGCAGTTGATATCCGATATCGGCTACGCCTTCCTCAATCCACGTATTCGCGTCAGCTAGGGGGACGTTCAATGGAAAGCATAGGCTTCCTTGAGATCTGGGGCGTCGTCATAGCGCGGCTATGGCCGGTGTGGCTTGGCTTGGCAGTCTTGATGGGCGCGAGTGCATTTTACCGCGACCGGTTGGGGCTTTATGGACGGCTGTATCATAGCAATGTGGGTATGGTGGGTCTTGGGATCGTCTTTTTTTGGATCCTTACGGCATTATTTGCCGATATTGTTGCTCCCTTCGACCCGATTGAGCAGTTCGTGCTGCTGAAACGGGCGGCGCCCGGATCCATCGAAGCAGAGACCGGCAGAGCATTCCTGTTCGGTGCGGACAACCTGGGGCGCGATCTGTTCAGCCGCATGGTTTACGGCAGCCGTTTTGTGCTTCTGATTGCACCTGCAGCGACCTTGGTGGCCTTTTTGGTTGGAATCTCCTTGGGATTGCCGGCGGGGTACTTTGGCGGCAAAAGCGATGCGATTCTTTCCTTCATCGCCAATCTCGTGCTGGCCTTCCCTGTGATCTTGTTGTTCTACCTGCTGGTAACGCCCGGTGTTCGAGAGACCGCCATTCCGAATTTCATGGCGGGGGTGTTCTTTATCTTCCCGGTTTTGATTTTTGCGATGCTGTTCTACACCCGCTATGCGCAACGTGCCGGATTACTCGCAATTCTGCTCGCGGTTACCTTCGGGTTGGGTGGCTGGATGTACATCGGCGTGGTCTTTGACCTCGACCCGCTTGGCATCATCCATCTGGAACCGAACGAGCTGAACATCTTTGCCGCGGTGGTGTTTGCGTCATCGCCCGGTGTCTTCCGTATCGTTCGCGGTCTGACGATGGATATCAAGACACGCGATTACGTGGCTGCCGCGCAAACGCGAGGCGAGGGGTCCTGGTACATCATGTTGTGGGAAATGCTTCCCAACGCCCGCGGTCCGCTGATCGTCGATGCCTGCCTTCGCATCGGCTATACGACGATCCTCCTTGGAACGCTCGGTTTCTTCGGTCTGGGTTTGGCGCCGGAGTCTCCGGACTGGGGCTCCATGATCAATCAGACCCGTGGATTCATCCGCATTGTTCCAACGATTGTGCTGCCACAGACGATTGCTTTGGCATCGCTGGTTCTTGGCCTCAACCTGCTGGCCGACGGCTTGCGGGAAGAATCATTGCGAGACTGATCGAGGAAGGAGAATACAGCGATGAGTGATCCGATCCTGGAAATTGATAACCTCTCGATCTCCTTTTTTACCCGAATTGGAGAAATCCCGGCGGTCATGGATTTCTCCTGTAGCGTCCAACCGGGCGAAGCGATGGGCCTTGTCGGTGAATCCGGCTGCGGCAAATCAACTGTTGCGCTCGCTATTATGCGCTACCTCGGGTCGAACGGCCGGATTGTGGATGGCTCGATCAAGTTCAAGGGCCGCGACATGAGCACACTCTCCGAAGAGGAGCTGTCGCAGTTGCGTGGATCAAAGATCGCCATGATCTATCAGGAGCCCATGGCTAGCCTGAACCCGGCGATGCGCGTCGGCGCTCAATTGACCGAAGTCCCCATCCTTCATGAAGGGGTTTCGATGGCAGAGGCCGAGAAACGCTCCATCGAGATGCTCGAGGCCGTACGCCTACCTGATCCGGAGCGGATCATGCGTGCCTACCCGCACCAGCTTTCCGGCGGTCAGCAGCAACGCATTGTGATTGCTATGGCGTTGTTATCCAAGCCGGAGTTGCTCCTGCTCGATGAACCAACGACCGCCTTGGACGTTACTGTCGAAGCTGGGATCATTGAACTGGTGAAGAACCTAGGGAAGCAGTTCGGCACCTCGATGATCTTCATCTCTCACAACCTGGGTCTGATTTTAGAGACCTGTGATCGCATTACGGTCATGTATTCGGGTGAGGCCGTGGAGACAGGCACGGTCGACGAGGTCTTCAACAAAATGCGCCATCCCTATACGCAAGGGCTGTTCCGTTCCATACCCTTGCCGGGCACCGACAAGAACGCGCGCCCAATCGAACCAATTCCGGGACAGTTTCCCTTGCCGCATGAGCGCCCGCCTGGCTGCAATTTTGGCCCACGTTGCGCGCATTTCAAAGCCGGACTTTGTGACGTTGGTAATCTAGCCATGCACACAATTGCAGGCGAGGAAGGCCATGCCTCCCGTTGCGAGCGCATTAGTGACATCGACTGGGCAGCGCCGATTGTCGCGTCGAAGGAGTTTGCCGAAGTAGAGCCCGGCGACGTCGTTTTGAAGGTGGATAAGCTAAAGAAATACTACACCGTCAGCGCTAACGAGATTTTTGGTGGCAAGCAACGCACGGTTAAAGCCAATGAGCGCATTACGATGGATGCGCGCGAAGCTGAAACCGTTGCCATTGTCGGTGAGTCCGGCTGCGGGAAATCGACCCTGGCGAAGGTCCTGTTGGGCCTGGAAACAGGCACCGATGGCGTGATCGAACTCAACGGGGAGGATATTACCTATAAACCTGTCGAAAAACGCTCAACAGGTACCGTGAGTTCGCTTCAGATGGTGTTCCAAAATCCATTTGATACCCTTAATCCAAGCCATTCCATAGGCTCGCAAATCATTCGCGTGCTGGAGCTTTTTAAGATTGGGAAGGACCAACAGGAACGCGAAGCACGTATGTTCGAACTGCTCGATATGGTCAAGCTTCCACGCGCATTCGCCGACCGCAAGCCACGCCAGCTATCAGGCGGCCAGAAGCAACGTATCGGCATTGCGCGCGCGTTTGCGGGCCATCCAAAAGTCGTCGTTGCGGACGAGCCCGTTTCCGCCTTGGATGTCTCGGTCCAGGCTGCGGTGACCCAACTGCTAATGGAGATCCAGCGCGAGTCACGCACGACCATGCTATTCATCAGTCATGATTTGTCCGTCGTGCGGTATCTGGCGGATCGCGTTGTCGTAATGTACTTGGGGCACGTTGCTGAAAAAGGGACGACCGACGAGGTTTTCTCGCCGCCCTATCATCCCTATACGGAGGCGCTGCTTTCCGCCGTCCCCATAGCCGACACATCGGTTCGCAAGAAGCGGATCATTCTGGAAGGCAATCTGCCATCGGTGATGAACCCGCCAAAGGGCTGCCCTTTCTGCACGCGCTGTCATCGGCGCATTGGCAAGGTTTGCGATACGGAAGTTCCGCCAGTTCATAACATCTCGGATACCCACAGCATCGCCTGCCACATTCCGCTGGAAGAGCTTATGAAGGTTGAGCCGGTTATCGTGCTGGCGGGGAGCGGTGACGGCGATGCGGAAGGTGATGGTCCGACTACGCCGGAAACATCGACGCTTAGTTAGAATTGGTAGGCTCGTCGGGGAAATCTAGCCCAGCTTTACGTAGTCCAACTGCGAGAGCGGCAATCAGCTCTGGGTCCATGTTTCTGACTAGAAACGGGGTTAGGGGGGTCACCGCGGAATCCGGACGAAGCTGTAAGACATGTTCAAGTGTTTGCCTCGCCTTTTCCGGCTCTTCGTTCATTGCGTAAGCGGCCACCAAGCTTGTCTGCACCATGTAATTGTCCGGTAGGTTCACCTTCAGGGCGATGTCCCGTGCGGATTTATAATCACCCTGCAAATAGGCGTGCAGATGCCAAATATAGTCCCACCAACTTTGATGTTTCGGGTTCAATGTTTTAGCGCGCTGAACCCAGGTTTTCCCTTTCTCCCATTCGCCTGAGTAGGCCATCCAAGTGCCAAGGTCGGCGAGCACGAAAGCATCGTTTGGATTTAACTTGATGGCACGATCAGCGAATTGCTGGAAGATAGTCCGGTCTTCCATTTGCATTTGGCTGAGAATTGCCAAGGCGTAATATGCATCAGCATTCTCAGGATTGAGCTTTAGTGCGCGATTGGCTGATTCTCGCGCCAGTTCCGCCCAATCATCAGGCGTGTCGATGGCGTACTTCTTAGCCTCAATGTAGCTGAACGCCAGACGTGACCAGCCAAGAGAGTAGTCCGGATCGTTCTGTAATGTTTGCTTGAGGCAGTCTCGTGCTCTGCGGTGACGATCCGGTTCAAAGGTCTCGTAGAACCAATAGGACAACAAAACGCAATTATAGGATTTGAGCGTTTGGGGCGCATCCCGCCGCAATCGATTGGCAATCTGGGTATCGAACAGCGGTGCATCGGCTGAACCGACTTGCGCGACCACTTTCTGAGCGATCTCAAGCTGTATGTCGAAGATGTTAGCTATGCTGAGGTCGCGTCTGAAAGGACCGGGGGAATCAAGCTCCTGGCAAGTCCGCGCATCCGTAAATCTCGTCGTCACCGCTAGTAAATCACCAGAGCGTTGGACACTTCCGGATAGAATATAATCAGTGCTCAATTCACGACGCACTTGGGTGCATTGAGGCCGTGTGCCCAACTGGCGTGTGGAATTCAGATCAATCACAAAGAGATTCGAGAACTTCGAGAGATAAGTCACAATCTCTCTACTTAGACCTTCGCTGAAGTACTGGTTGTCCGCATTCTGCTCCAAAGTATCGAATGGAAGGACGGCGATGCGCGGGCCGTTTGGCAAATCGACCTCGCTTGTCGCGGTAAACCAGCCCAGAAAGGCTCCCAGAAGCAAAATCATAGCAAGTGCAACGATAGGAACGCGCCAGGGCTTCGTTCCTCTGCGGCGCAGTTGGACCGCTTTTTCGGCCGGCCAGCACCAAACTTCGATTGGCTTTGCTATGTTTTTGACGCGTTGTCGCCCCCCCAAAGCGAAGATGCAATCAACTTTTCCCTTCACTTGTTCGTGGACAGCGCCGGAAAGGCAGATTCCACCAGACGGTGCCAAGCTTTCCAGTCTAGCGGCAAGATTAACGCTTTCACCGAACAGATTATCGTCTTCTTGGATCATCTCGCCGAAATGAATTCCTATTCGAAATTCCATTTTGGCATCGGCGCTTTGGTCTCTGTTGATATCTTGCAGCGCGCTCTGGATTCGATGTGCACAGCGTACGGCGGTAACGGAGCTTGGAAATTCCGCAATCACGCTGTCTCCAGCCGTGCCAAAGACCCGTCCGCCAAGCTCGTTCACGATTGATTCGATAATAGTCCGACGTTCGGTAAGCAGCCGGTAGGCCGCTCCCTCATCAGCCTCCATGAGGCGACTGTAGCCAACTGCATCCGCCGCAAGGACGGCGGCCAAGCGATGGTCCATGAGCCTCTCCTTAACGCATAAGGATACTGCGAGAGAGTAGGATGGTCCATTATAGTTAAGGGTGTGCAATACCGCCCGACGGCGCCGGGCAATGTAAAAGGGGCCTCCAAATCTGAAGGCCCCTTTTTAAAAATTGGCTCCGCGGGCAGGACTCGAACCTGCGACAGGGTGGTTAACAGCCACCTGCTCTACCAACTGAGCTACCGCGGATCAGCGACGTTCGGCAATACCGTCAACGTCCGTATGATGGCGCGGCTTATAGCAAAAGAATTCATGCTTGCAAACCCATTCCGCACGACTTTCGGTGGTCGGTCTAACTGGTGGTATCATCTGCCTTTCTCAGGTGGACGCCGTTAATCTTCCAACTACCGTCTTCCTGACGTTGCATGATATAGGCGGCGATGACCGCGGTGCCGTCGGGTCCGACCAGATGCACCTGTTGGATAGGATGCCCTTCGACGACACTTAGTTCTGTAAATGTGACGTCTTGTGCACGATAGACGTGCTGATAATTGCGGCGCACGATGTTGATAAACCGGCCCGGGTTTTGGAATTTTTCTTGGATGTAAGGAGACGCATAGCTGAAGGCTGTGCCGGCGTCATCTAGTCGGAAGGCCTGAATCTGGGCGAGAATCGTGCTCTGGATAGCTTGCCGATCTGAGTCGCCAACCGGCTGGGCGCTCAGTCCAGCGGGCGATAAGAGCGCGGCAATTAGCAGCAGAAAACGCAGAGGTCTCATTTCCTGGTTCCTCCTTGGGTCTATATCATGACATAGCGCGGAGCCGTCGGTAATCCAGGCGTGATGAAATATTGTAAGTCTCGGCTTGAACTTCCGACCGGGAGAGGTTAATCCCTGTTCACCGCTCGCTGAGGCGGCCCGGTGGCAGAGTGGTGATGCAGAGGACTGCAAATCCTTGTACGTCGGTTCGATTCCGGCCCGGGCCTCCATTTCTTCTTCAGGACACCATGAGCGTCGCCGGCCTGAAGAGGCGGGCACCGCGTTGAGCACAGCAAATATTCTTTGCTTTGTTAGTATTTCAATTAAGAAAATCTCAACTTTTATCTTTTAGCTTCATCGCTGCTACCAAGAGGCGAGGCTGACACGACTGGCGCGACTTCTAGATGGTGGCAGCTTTATTGAAGTCTTCGGGATGGAGCAGTAAGAATGACCAGCGAATTTGGCGCTCAAAAACTAGCGCAACCTCAGGGTGATTTTGAGCAGCTTCAAAGCGATATTTCGGATACCACCCCCCAAGAAACTCCGGACGTTGTATTGGAAGCCCCGAAAGAGCCAAAAAACATTTCGGAGACCGGCGTCAGCAAAACAGTGATTGAGGCCCTGATCCTCAAGACCATGATCTCGCTGAAGGTCGAGACGATAGCAAAGTTATGCAAGTCCCTCTTTCTGCCTTACTCGATTGTCGAGCAGATCATGGAGGAGATGCGGACGAGCGGGATGGTTGAGATCCTCGGCTCGACGGGAGAGGGGGCGGGCGATCAGTTCCGTTTCACTTTGACTACGAGCGGTCGGAAGATTGCGCTTGAGGCGCTTGATCGAAACAAGTATGTCGGTCCGGCGCCAGTCGGGCTAAAGGCTTTTGCCGAGCGTGTGCTCAAGCAATCCATCATAAACGAGATGATACCGCGAGAGCGAATTGATGAATGCTTTGGCGATCTCGTGGTCCCTGAAGAACTGGTTGAGGAATTGGGCCCGGCGGTCAACTCCGGACGCGCCGTTCTCCTTTACGGCACTCCAGGTAACGGTAAGAGTTCGCTCGCCGAGCGAATGGGACGGATGTTCCTGAGTGAGATATATATTCCGCATTGCGTCGAGGTCGGCGGAGATATCATCAAACTCTATGACCCTGCCTTGCATCGTGCGGTTGGACCCGAGGAGCCTGTCGACTCTATTTTCAAGACCGTATCGATCGAGCGCGAAGATATCGACAAGCGTTGGGTCAAAATCAAACGCCCCCTGGTGATCGCTGGCGGCGAGCTGACGTTGGAGATGTTGGACCTACAGTTCAATGCCTTGAGCGGATTCTACGAAGCGCCGCTGCACATGAAAGCGCTTAACGGCATTATGATGATTGACGACTTCGGTCGTCAGCTGGTGTCGCCGGAAAGCCTTTTGAATCGCTGGATTGTTCCCCTGGAGAAGCGGATTGATTTCCTGAAGCTCCATACGGGAAAATCGTTCGAAATTCCCTTCGACGCTCTGGTCGTTTTCTCAACCAATCTCAGTCCGAAGGACCTGATGGATCCGGCATTCCTCCGCCGTATTCCCTACAAGGTACGTATCGAGGGACCCACGTTCGAAGATTTCGCTATG
This sequence comes from Limibacillus halophilus, assembly GCF_014191775.1. NCBI lineage: Bacteria > Pseudomonadati > Pseudomonadota > Alphaproteobacteria > Rhodospirillales > Rhodovibrionaceae > Limibacillus > Limibacillus halophilus. The sequence goes on from NZ_JACHXA010000004.1 coordinate 198,915, forward strand.
ATCTTTCAGCGTGTTGCGTCGGAAGCAGGGCTGGTGATCGACGATGAAACCATTCGCGAGGTGGCCGGGTTCCTGGAACAAAAACAGCTTCAGCTCGCGAATTATCAGCCAAAATTCATTATCGATCAGGTGGTGGCAGCATGTAAGTATGCGCGGACGGAACGCCGCTGTGATCAAAAGCTGATCAATCGAGCGATGCGTAATCTTCAAGTCGATTGAACGCTGCCAGTTCGTAAGTGATAGCGGCGGGGAATTGCTTCCCGCCGTTGTCATTGGCACAGGGTCAGCCTATAACGGCTCTACCATTTTTTTGCCTTGGGAGCGCCGACAGGCTGTTACGCTGCAATGATCGATTTTGAAGCTGCTCGTCACAACATGGTCGAAAGCCAAATTCGGACCAACAAGGTTCGTGATTTGAGAATCGTGGATGCTATGGACTCGCTTCCACGTGAGCTGTTTGCGCCTGAAAATCGCCGTGGTGTCGCATATATCGATGAAGATTTACCTATCGGGAATGGTCGCTATATGATCGAGCCGATGGTGCTTGCCCGTTTGGTTCAAGCAGCGGAAATAAAGCCTGGCGACCTTGTTCTCGACCTCGCCTGTGCAAGCGGTTACTGCGCGGCTTTGCTGACGATACTGGGTGCAACCGTTGTCGCTGTCGAACCAGACGCTGATTTGATTGCCATGGGGACGGAGGCCTTGAACGAGGCTGGCATCGAGAATGTGGTCATGCTTAAAGGCGATCCAAAGGTCGGTTACGAAAAGCAAGCGCCCTACAACGTGATCTTGTTGCCTGGCGCCGTTGCGGAAGTGCCGGCGGCTTTGTTTGATCAGCTCGCAGACGGCGGGCGGTTGGTAACCGTTGTTCGGACTGATCAAAACTCTGTTGGCGCAGCCACCCTGTATCGACGGAGTGGTAAGGCGATTTCCAGCCGTGTTTTATTTGATGCGTCGACGCCGCTATTGCCCGGTTTTGAGAGGCAACCTGGTTTCGTGTTCTGAAAATAGGAACCTGATGTCCGTGATAGATAGTCCGTTGGAAATGGAAGTCGAAGAATTACGGCGACGGCTTGCCAGCGATGATTCACTGGTGGTTCTGGATGTTCGGGAGCCTTGGGAGTTGGAGATTGTCCGGCTCTCGGGAACACTTGATATACCGATGAATCACTTGATTGAACGGATAAAGGAAGTGCCGCAAGATCGGCCGGTCGCCGTGTTGTGCCGCAGCGGTGGGCGCAGTATGAAAGTTACGCAGTACCTGCGTCAGCAAGGATTCTCGAACGTGATCAATGTCGCCGGGGGGATTCTTGCCTGGGCCGACCGCATCGATAACACTTTGGCCAAATATTGACTGTGATAATTGGGAGAGGATCTTCGTCCCGTGAGTAAGAAGAACCGATTGAGTCAATTTACAATGTTGACGGCATTATCGCTGGCTACTTTTACGATGGCGGGCGCTTTTACTCTTCCTGCAGCAAAGGCGGAAAGCTTGGAGCAAGCTCTGATTGCCGCCTATGAGAGCAATCCTACCTTGCGGGCCGCCAGGGCCAATCTGCGGGCCGGGGACGAAGCGGTCCCGCAAGCCCTGTCAGGATGGCGGCCTTTGGTTACGGTGAACGCTAATACCGGCGGTCAATACACTGATTCGGACAGTGGAAGCAGCAAGAACAGCGATGGGACTTTGCCGATTGGGGCAAGCCTGGACATCGTCCAACCTCTTTATACCGGTGGTCGTACGGACGCCAATGTCAACGCTGCCGAGAACGACATTCAGGCGCAGCGTTCATCTTTGAAATCGACTGAGCAGCAGGTGCTGCTGGATGCTGTTGCAGCCTACATCAATGTCTGGCGAGCCAATTCTGTTCTTGAATTGAATCTGAATAACGAACGTGTGTTGCAACGGCAGTTGGAAGCGACCCGGGATCGTTTTTCGGTAGGTGAGTTGACAAGAACAGACGTGGCACAGGCTGAATCCAGGCTGGCACGGGCGGTTTCCGATCGGATCGAAGCCGAGGGCGCATTGGCCGAGGCGGCTGCGGTCTATGAAGAAGTGATAGGCCGTTCGCCCAGCGATACCGTGCAGCCCCCCCTCCCGATGAGTTTGCCTGCCAGTCTGCAAAGCGCGGTGGATGTTGCTCTCGCTAGCAATCCGGACGTGGTCGCAGCCGAGTTCCAACAACGCGCAGCGGGGCATCGCGTCGAAGCGGCGGAAGCGGAGTTTGAACCAGAGGTTAATCTGGTCGGGCGTGTGAGCCACGACCGGAACCGGACGGTCGATGATAGCAACACGACCCAAGCGTCTGTGCTAGCTGAACTGACTGTGCCGATTTACCAGCAGGGTTTTGTGTCCAGCCAGGTACGGCAGCAAAAGCAGATCTCCAACCAGCGTCGTATAGAAATTGAACAGGCGCGCAGGCGTGCTCAGCAGGAGGCCGTTGCCTCTTGGGAGGCTTTGGTAACCGCAAGGGCGCAAACAACGTCATTTGAATCCGAGGTGGAAGCCAATCGTATAGCGCTCGACGGAGTCCAGCAGGAAAACTTAGTGGGTGCACGAACTGTCCTGGATGTTTTAGATGCGGAGCAGGAGCTGCTAAACTCTCAGGTTAATCTAGTGACGGCGCAGCGGGACTTGGTGCTGGCGGCGTACCGTACAATCGCTGCAACGGGATCTATGACGGCCCAGGGCCTTGCATTGGACGTTACGCTCTACGACCCGCAAGCGAATTATAACGCCGTTCGGCACCGCGCTTACGGAACGGATGTCCTGCCCATTCAGTAAACGGCGGTCTGCCCAACGAGGCTGTTTTTGCAATCATGAGGGGCGACTGGCAGAATAATGGGTAGAGACTCGGCTGAAGCGGTTTGATCCGAACGGGCGCGCCCATAGGGAGTATCCATGAGTCAAGCGACACCCGAAGGCGAAGCGACGATGGAAGATATCCTCGATTCCATCCGTAAGGCGGTGGAAGCCGAAGATTGGCAAGTCGTCGAGCCCGAGCCTGTTATCGAATTGACGCGGGTGGTGAAAGAGGACGGCAGTGTTGTCGATTTGACTATGCCTACATCAGAGTCTGGAACCGAGGGCAATGGGGAGCAAGTGAGCGAGGAACAGTCTGTGAGTGACGGAAAGAACGGTGATTTCGAACGGCCCCATGAGGGAAATTCGTTCGGCGACAAACCAACGCCCGGACCGAATGATCGGCTGTCCGCCGCTGCCGGATCCGCTGCGCTTTCGAGTTTCATCTCAAAATCCGAAGAGAAACATGTCGATATTGGCCCGCAACTGGGATCGGGCCGCACCCTTGAAGGTGTTGTACGGGAAGCTCTGGTACCCCACGTGCGTGATTGGCTGGAAGAAAACCTCGTTCCGCTCGTGCAGAATATAGTGCGCGAAGAAATTGAGCGTATGGTTCGTCGCAAAGACGACTAAGGTCCTCTCTAACCGGCCAAATCAGAAAAAATCTGTAAGAAAGGTTTGACGAGTGGCGGCCCAGCGCCGCATTAACTCTGTTGATCTCTGGTTTCGTATAAAAAGGAAACAGCAGCAGTGCTGGAAAAGACGTACCGACCCAAAGAGGTCGAGACAAAGAATTATGCGCGTTGGGAAGAGGCGGGATGCTTCGAGGCGCATGAGGACTCGGCTCAGCCCCCCTACACGATCATGATGCCACCGGCGAACGTGACCGGTAGTCTACATATCGGCCATGCCCTGACTTTCTCGATTCAAGACATCCTAATCCGCTGGAAGCGTATGCGCGGGCATGACGCGCTCTGGCAACCGGGCACAGACCATGCCGGTATTGCCACCCAGATGGTCGTGGAGCGGAACCTCGCGGCGGAAGGAATCCATCGCCGCGATTTGGGGCGCGATAAGTTTCTGGAAAAGGTGTGGAACTGGAAAGAGGAATCCGGCGGCACGATCATCCGGCAGCTTCGTCATCTTGGTGCGTCCGCGGACTGGAAACGCGAGCGCTTCACAATGGATGAGGGGCTTTCTAAGGCCGTCGTTAAGGTGTTTGTCGAGCTCTATAAACAGGGCCTAATTTACCGCGACAAACGCTTGGTGAACTGGGATCCCAAACTGCATACCGCAATCTCCGACCTGGAAGTTCAGCAAAAGGAAACGAAGGGCCATCTCTGGCATTTCCGTTATCCGATCGAGGGGGAAGATGGGCGTTACATCGTCGTTGCCACCACACGGCCGGAAACGATGTTGGGTGACAGCGGCGTGGCAGTTCATCCCGAAGACGAACGTTATGCTGATTTGATCGGCAAGTTTGTCGTGCTGCCTCTAGTGGGGCGACGGATACCGATTGTCGCCGATGAATGGGCCGATCCAGAAACCGGTTCCGGCGCCGTCAAGATTACGCCGGCCCATGATTTTAACGACTTTGAGGTCGGCCGTCGCCATGAGCTGGAGATGATCAATATTTTTGATCAGGATGCACACCTCAACGATTCCGTTCCGGAACCTTACCGCAGGCTGGATCGTTTCGAAGCGCGAGCGCGAGTTGTGGCGGATCTCGAAGCATTGGGGCTTGTCGACAAGATTGAGGACCACGTTCACGTGGTGCCGCATGGTGACCGAGGCGGCGTTCCGATCGAACCCTACCTGACGGATCAGTGGTACGTTGATGCCGCAACCCTTGCCAAGCCTTGTATCGAGGCGGTTGAATCCGGAAAAACCCGCTTTGTACCGCAACAATACGAAAACATTTATTTCGATTGGATGCGGAACATTCAGCCGTGGTGCGTCTCGCGGCAAATTTGGTGGGGACACCAGATACCTGCGTGGTATGGGCCAGACGGCACGGTATTTGTCGAGATGACGGAGGAGGCCGCTTCCGCGTCCGCTAAAAGCCATTATGGAAAGACCGTGGACCTTCGCCGCGACGAAGACGTGCTCGATACCTGGTTCTCCTCTGCGCTTTGGCCATTCTCGACTCTCGGATGGCCGGAGGACACCGCAGCGGTAGAACGTTATTACCCTGGGGATGTTCTGGTAACAGGCTTTGATATCATTTTCTTCTGGGTCGCACGCATGATGATGATGGGCATCCATTTTATGGGCGAGGTTCCCTTCAAGGATGTCTATATCCATGGCCTCGTTCGGGATGCCGAAGGGCAGAAGATGTCGAAGTCCAAGGGGAACACGATGGACCCCCTTGATGTGGTGGAGAAGTATGGATGTGACGCCCTACGTTTCACCTTGGCCGCTCTTTGCACCAACGGACGTGATATCAAGCTCGCCGAACCCCGCATCGAAGGTTATCGCAATTTTGCGACCAAACTTTGGAATGCCAGCCGTTTTGCCTTGATGAATGGCGTAGAGTTGCAGGCGGGGTATGATCCATCCACCAACAGTTTGACGATCAACCGTTGGATCGTCAGCAAGCTGACGAGCGCTGCGTCTTCTCTCGACCAGGCGCTTTCGAGCTATCGCTTCAATGATGCCGCTTCAATTCTGTATCACTTCGCGTGGGGTGAGTTTTGCGATTGGTACATTGAGTTGTCAAAACCAATATTGAACGGTGAAGACCTGGTAGCCAAGGCCGAGACCCAAGCAACGACAGCATGGGTTCTAACGCAGATCGTCAAGCTTATGCATCCGCTTATGCCTTACATAACAGAGGAACTTTGGGGAACGTTGTCTGGCGGTGGTGAGGGCCTCCTGATTTCGGCCGCCTGGCCGGCGTTGCCCGAAACGCTGACTGACGTAGAGGCGGAGGCCGAGATTGACTGGCTCATCAAGTTGATCACGGAGGTCCGGGGTACGCGGAATCAAATGAATGTCCCCGCTGCAGCGCAAGTGCCACTGCTGATTAAGGGCGCGAGCGATATTACACGAGCCCGCTTGACCGCTAATGAGGCCTTGATTGGGCGTCTGGCCCGCGTTTCAAAGCTCACGCACAGTGAAACCTCTGCGGGCGAAGGCGATGTTCAGATGGTGGTGGGTGAGGCGACCTTCGTCATGCCATTGGGCGATGTCATCGACTTGGCGGCCGAGCGCGCCCGTTTGCAACGCGATCTGTCAAAGCTTGAAGGCGAAATTGCGAAAATCGAAAAAAAGCTCGCAAACGAGCAGTTCATCGCAAAAGCGCCCGAAGAAGTCGTTGAGGAACAGCGCGAACGGTTGGTAGAAGCGTCACAGACACGCCAGAAGCTGTCGGATGCAGTTGCCCGCTTGGGTGCATGACGAAACGACCGGAAAGTTAGAGGTTTAGGCTACGACAATTTTGTTGGAACCTGCTTGCATGCTTTCCATGCGGAAAAAGCGGTAGAGGTGTCAGGCAGGCAGCGATAGTCTCCAGCCTTGCAATGTAATGCTTAGATATCCTGGCAGGAAACGAGGGAGGGCCCGCTATGCCACTCGATCACGGAAAAAAGAAATGGGACAAGTCGAAGCTGGTGAGTCGCCACGTCTCGATTGGGCCGGATAAAGCGCCACATCGGTCCTACTATTTTGCGATGGGCTTGACCGAAGAGGACGTGGCAAAACCTTTTGTAGGCGTCGCTACCTGCTGGAATGAGGCCGCGCCTTGCAATATAGCGCTCTCTCGCCAAGCCCAGGTGGTTAAGAAGGGCGTAAACGAGGCGGGCGGCATGCCGCGCGAGTTCACCACCATTACCGTGACCGATGGCATTGCCATGGGACATGCGGGCATGAAGTCATCGCTGGTGTCTAGAGAGGTCATCGCCGATTCGGTTGAGCTGACGATGCGCGGCCACTGCTATGACGCCCTGGTCGGGCTGGCCGGGTGCGATAAGTCGTTGCCCGGCATGATGATGGCCATGGTGCGCCTTAATGTTCCTGCGGTTTTCATGTATGGCGGATCGATCCTGCCCGGTCGTTTCAAGGGGCGGGATGTAACGGTTCAAGATGTGTTCGAGGCGGTCGGTGCCCACGCAGCCGGGAAGATCGATGCCGAAGAGTTGCACGCTCTGGAATGCGTCGCTTGCCCATCGGCCGGTTCATGCGGCGGTCAGTTCACTGCTAATACGATGGCTTGTGTTTCGGAAGCGATGGGTATTGCACTACCGGGGTCAGCGGGCGCGCCTGCTCCGTATGAAACCCGCGACGCCTATGCCGAAGCATCGGGCAAGGCTGCCATGGACCTGATTGAGATGAATCTGCGCCCACGCGATATCGTGACCCGCAAGGCGCTTGAAAATGCCGCCGTCGTGGTCGCCGCCTCAGGAGGTTCGACCAATGCGGCGCTTCATCTTCCAGCCATCGCCAACGAGGCAGGCATTGATTTTGATATTCACGAGGTTGCCGCGATCTTCCGGCGCACGCCCTATATCGCCGATCTCAAGCCCGGCGGTCGCTTCGTCGCCAAGGATCTTTTCGAGATTGGCGGCGTTCCGGTCCTGATGAAAGCGCTTTTGGACGGCGGATACCTGCATGGCGATTGCATTACGGTGACCGGCAAAACCATTGCGGAGAATTTGGCCGATGTGGTGTTCCCGACGGATCAGGAAGTGATTCGCCCGACATCAAACCCCCTCACTTCCTGGGGCGGTGTTGTTGGGTTGAAAGGGAACCTCTCGCCGCAGGGTGCGATCGTTAAGGTTGCCGGTATGAAGAAGTTGAAGTTCACCGGTCCGGCGCGCTGCTTTGATTGTGAGGAGGATGCCTTTAAAGCCGTCCAAGCCCGCGATTACAAGGAAGGTGAGATCCTTGTTATCCGCTACGAAGGGCCCCGTGGTGGGCCGGGCATGCGTGAAATGCTGGCGACCACCGCCGCCATTTATGGTCAAGGCATGGGTGACAAGGTCGCATTGATCACTGATGGCCGTTTCTCTGGTGCAACGCGTGGTTTCTGTATCGGCCATGTCGGTCCGGAAGCTGCGGTTGGCGGCCCGATTGGTTTATTGAAAGACGGCGATATCATTGCCATCGACGCCGATGAAGGTACCTTGTCGGTTGAACTCAGCGATGCTGAGCTTGCTGAGCGCCGGAAGGCATGGAAGCCGCGTGGTACCGACTACAACTCCGGCGCAATCTGGAAGTACGCACAAACGGTCGGAGATGCGGAGAAGGGCGCGGTGACGCAGCCGGGCGCCAGGGCGGAGACACATGTCTACGCCGATCTCTGATCCTGGCCAATCTGGGGGCGCCTCTGATTCTGAGGGGCGCGATCCACTTTATCTGAGGGGGCTGGCATTCGTATTGGGTGCCAGCCTTTTCAATTCCTCCATCGGTTTCTTGATCCGCGTGGTCGAGGAAGCGGATGGCTGGACACTGCTCTTCTATCGCTCAATCGCTTTCGTCATCTTCATGCTGGGGTTTCTCGCCTTTCGCCACGGCCCAACTAACTTGCCGGCCCGCTTCAGGGCTATCGGTTATCCGGGTGTCCTGGCGGGCGTCATGCTGGGTATTTCCTTTACCGGGTTCATATTCGCACTGCTAAACACGACCGTTGCGAACGTCGTGTTCATCGGCGCATCTTCGCCATTCCTGGCCGCATTCTTTGCCTATGTCGCGCTTAGAGAGCGATTGAGCTTGAAGACCTGGATGGCAATGGGTTTAGCACTTGTCGGCGTGGCCGTAATGGTTGGTGATGGCCTGACAGGCGGCGGAATTCTCGGAATTGGTCTGGCTTTGCTCACCATCACCACCTTTGCCATTGCGTTGGTCGCGCTGCGGTCCGGTCGGCGTAACGATATGCGGCCGGCCACCTGTTTGGCTGGGGTTTTCGCCTTGTGCGCAGCGACGGTTATGGCCGATACGCTCGTGATCTCTGCGCATGATCTTGCCGTAGCCTGCACAATGGGTGTCGTGCAGTTGGGGCTGCAGTACGCCTTCTTGACCGCCGGCACTCGCTATGTACCTGCGGGGGAGGTCGCACTGGTCGGCCGACTTCAGTTGGTCCTCGCACCGCTTTGGGCATGGTTGGCGGTGGGTGAGGTTCCCAGCGATATGACCTTCATTGGTGGGATTGTTATTGTGACGGCGCTCGTGTTTCACGGATTCAACGCCTTGCGAGGAACTTCCTTGAGAGTCTAAGCAAGACTTGCCGCGGCCCGATCGGCGGCCAGCAATCCGGTTTCCCAAGCGCCGTGCACAGTACTGAAAGCGTTGATGGAACAATGCTCTCCAGCCAGGAAGAGTTGATCGTCGAAGCACTCGGCCAGTAAGAGCCTTCTGTCAGCCAAGCCTGGCAAGGCGGCGGAGTATGCGCCGAGCGATAGTGGATCCTGGTTCCACGTCGTTGAGCAGCGAAAGGTCAACGATTTACCAGCCTCGCCACCAAAAACCGCCTTCAATTCTTCCCGCGCGATTGCTTCAATGGTCTGGGGTCCTGACTGTTCGAGCGCACGTGCATTCTCGCCACCGTAAAAGCCGTTAATCAACGGATAGCCCTGTGGGCGAACAAGATACGCGCCCGTTCTTTGGTCGCTGTCCTTTCCGACGGCCGAACTGGTCTGACCAAAGGGGCTATTGAGCCCTTCGATGGTGAATACCGCTTTCAACGCACACCCCATGGGCACGGCTTCCAAGGCCTCGCGTATTCCTTCGGGAAACCCCGGCTCCATTCGAAGGAGACCATTGCGCAGTACATTGACCGGCAAAGCGATAATCAAACGTTGCGCATTCAGAATTCCGTTTGGGGTCTCTACCCGGAACCTAGTGGGATCGCGCTCGATAGATGTCACCGGATTGCAAAGTGCCGCGTTCAATCCGTGTGAAAAGTGGGTAATGAGGGATCCATAGCCTTCCAAAATCGACCAATCCTCGTGGGTGTCGAGATAGCGGCTTGAATCCAAGGTGGAGACGCTATCGGCCTCCCGACTGCTGTGCCAGGTGATAATGGCGCGGAATAAACCTTCCCAGGCGCCAGCGCTGCCCAGATGGTTTGAAATGGCGTCATCGAGGCCTTTTTTGCCGGCTTAATCCACCGCAATGAATGCGCTCTCGATGGCCGCCTGGCGCTTTTTGATGCCGGTTTCATCAAGGGGCGTAGGCGCAAGTCGACGAGACCAGTCGGGTGTGATACCAGGGACGGTGAAGCCTTGTTCGCGAGCGAGTGGCACCAGGGGGTTCTGGCTACCGGAATGAAGGAACTGAGCGCCCAGATCCTGAAACACGCCGGGTGTGATTTCGATGGTATGCGCGCGGCCGCCGACTCGGTCCCGCGCTTCCAGCAATGAATAGTCGACGCCTAACTGCCGCAAACGTCGCGCGGCAGCGATTCCTGCCGCGCCAGCACCGATGATGGCAACGTCTGTGTCGGATTTCCGGGCAGGCAATGAATAGCGTTCCTTTTCGGCACTTGTATTAGGGGCAAGCAGACTTCTAATCTGACGCTCTTTTCGGATCAGGACAAGGATACCTATCCATGCGCATCGCCGTTGGCGGTTTCCAACACGAGACCAACACCTTTGCCCCTTCAAAGGCCACGTTCGAGGATTTCGAGCGTGCTGATGCCTGGCCGCCGTTGACCCGGGGACAAGGTATGGCGCAGGTGGTATCGGGGATAAATCTGCCGGTCGCAGGTGCGTTAGAATACATACGGGATCAGGGGCATGAGATCCTGCCGCTTGTGTGGGCGTCCGCGCCTCCGTCGGCTCATGTTACCGAGGATGCTTTCGAACGTATTGTTGCAATGCTTTTAGAGGATCTGAAAAAAGCCGGGCCGCTCGACGGGGTCTATCTCGATCTGCATGGCGCCATGGTGACAGAGCATCTGGAAGATGGCGAGGGAGCGATCCTCAAGCGCGTGCGCGACCTGCTGGGGCCGAATGTGCCCTTGGCGGTGAGTTTGGATCTGCATGCCAATGTGACGCCGGAAATGGTGGATTTGGCCGATATCCTAGAAATCTATCGGACCTATCCACACGTTGACATGGCCGCGACCGGGGCGCGTGCAGCTGAGCGGTTGGAGGCGTTGTTGAATACAGAGGAACGTTGGCACAAAGCGTTTCTGCAATTGCCTTTCCTTATTCCTTTGACCGGGGGCTGTACTTTTATCGACCCCTCGAAAAGCCTTTATGAGAAAATTCCTCATCTAATAGATGAAAATCAAATTGTATCACTTTCATTTGCCTGTGGATTTTCGCCTGCAGATATTTACCACGTGGGAGCCAGCGTGGTGGCGTACGGCAAGGATTCCGCGCGTGTTTGGAAAGTTGCCGAAGAATTCCGTGACGCGGTAATTGCCCGAGAGGCCGAGTTTGCGGGCGACCTGTTTGCAGCACCGGATGCCGTCCGCAAGGCCCGTGAGATTAGTGCCGTCGCCTCGCGCCCTGTGGTATTGGCCGATACCCAAGACAATCCCGGGGCCGGCGGCAACGGCGACACGACGGGGTTACTCAAAGAACTGGTCGCGCAGCATGCGGAGAAGGCCGTCGTCGGTGTGCTTTGTGATCCAGCATCGGCCGCCGGGGCGCACGATGCCGGTGTCGGGGCAGATATTCGACTGAGCCTGGGCGGGAAGTCGGGATGGCCTGGCGTTACGCCATTGGAGGGCACCTTCAAGGTTTTGGCGCTGTCTGACGGCAAGACGGTCGGAACGGGACCTTTTTACAAAGGTGCAAACATCGATCTTGGGAAAACCGCCTTGCTTGAGATATCAGGCGTCAAGGTCATCGTTGGTTCGCGAAAGATTCAAGCTGCGGATCAATCCATGTTCAGGACTGTTGGGATCGAACCGTCGTCCATGGGAATATTGGCCTTGAAATCCTCGGTTCATTTTCGGGCCGACTTCCAACCGATTGCCGAAAAGGTGCTGGTCGCGGCATCACCAGGGCCCAATCCAGTGGACTACGAATCTCTTGCGTATCGGCGTGTGCGCCCGGGAATTCGCTTGATGCCGGGATCATCCAGGACAAGCTAAACGCGAGGGTATCTTTGGCAATCCGTTGCGGTCGACGGCAGCTTGTCCTATAGCTTGGCGCGTTTTCACTGACTATGGCATAGCGACAGCCTTGCCGCTGACGAACAAGGATTGAAATGGCTCGCATACTCATCACATCGGCGCTTCCCTACATTAATGGTGTAAAACATTTGGGAAATCTGGTCGGCTCCATGTTGCCCGGTGATGTTTATGCGCGCTTCATGCGGATGCGTGGCCATGACGTGCTCTACATCTGCGCAACCGACGAACACGGTACGCCGGCTGAACTGGCAGCCCTGGAAGCGGGGCAGTCGGTTGAAGAGTATTGCCGTGAGCAGCATACCATCCAGGCAGCGATCGGTGCGCGGTTTCAACTTTCATTCGATCACTTCGGGCGTAGCTCCAGCCCGCAGAATGCGGAGCTGACGCAGCATTTCTGTAAGAAACTCGACGAGCATGGTCATATCGAGGAGCGAACCATCAGTCAGGTCTATTCCGTGGATGATGCGCGCTACCTGCCTGATCGCTACATCGTGGGAACCTGCCCACATTGCAGTTACGAACGAGCGCGCGGCGATCAGTGTGAAAATTGCACGCGACTGCTGGAACCTACCGACCTTATCGATGCTCGGTCCGCGGTTTCGGGATCGAAGAATCTGGAGGTTCGGGAAACTAAGCACCTGTTCCTGCTGCAAAGCAGCTTCGTCGATCAACTGAGGTCCTGGATCAACAGCAAGGACGATTGGCCAAATCTGGTACGTTCGATTGCCCTGAAATGGCTGGACGAGGGGTTGCATGACCGCTGCATCACGCGCGACTTGTCCTGGGGTGTACCTGTTGATCGGCCGGGTTTTGAGGGCAAGGTTTTTTATGTTTGGTTCGATGCGCCTATCGAATACATCGGCGCGACCAAAGAATGGGCCGACCTGGACCCGGAGAATCGAGACTGGCGTAGCTGGTGGGATGGCAAGGCGAAGGATCTGCGATACCTGCAGTTCATGGCTAAGGACAACGTGCCGTTTCACACGGTCAGCTTTCCTTGCACGCTCTTCGGTTCAGGGGAGGATTGGAAGGCTGTTGATTTCATCAAAGGTTTTAATTGGCTGACCTATTATGGCGGCAAGTTCTCGACCAGCCAGAAGCGTGGAATTTTCATGGACATGGCGCTGGAGGAGTTCCCGTCGGATTACTATCGCTATTGGTTAATGGCCAACGCGCCGGAGGGTAGTGACAGCTCCTTCACTTGGCAGAGTTTCGTCGATGGCGTCAACAAGGACCTTGCTGACGTTCTGGGCAACTTCGTCAACCGGACGCTCAAGTTCACAACGGCGCGGTTTGGCGACACGGTGCCAGACGGCGGCACATGGGGGGCGGCGGAAGACAAGCTCGCGAGCGGCCTGGAACGACTGATCTCCAGCTATGCGGAGAACATGGAAGCCGTACAGGTTCGAAAGGCGCTTTCCGACCTTCGAGCTATTTGGGTTCTAGGGAACGAATACCTGACCGATGCTGCACCCTGGACAACGATCAAGACGGATCGTGATCAAGCGGCGGTATCCGTTCGCACGGCCATCAACTTGATTCGGCTCTTTGCGACCCTTGCACATCCGGTAATCCCTGAGAATGCGGGAAAGCTCCTTGAAAGCTTGGGGCTGGAAGATAATCCGGAATGGCCAGGGCGCGCGATTCGTGAAGAATTGACTGCCATCAAAGCGGGTCAGCACTTCCAGGTGCCGCCTATTCTTTTCGAGAAGGTGCCAGCCGAACGCGTGGCGGAACTGATGGCCCGTTACGGCGGCGAGTAAGCCCTACCCCCATGGCCCGGGACTCTCGGGTTCATCGTTTCCGGGATTTTGCGTTTCCTGGGGTTTGCGCCTGCGCAGCCGCACCCCCTGTTTCAAGCCGTAGATACCGCCATAAGGAGCAGTCGCACGTTTGAATAGGGGCGTGAGGGCCATGCCAAGCAGGAAGCCGCCGACGTGCGCCCACCAGGCGACACCACTGGTGGCGCCGCCGCTACCCAAAGCCGAAAAGAGCTGAAACAGTGCCCAAATTCCGAGCATCAAATACGCGGGAACGGGAATGACCAGCCAGCCGACGAGCGCCATGATCGTGGCGCGAGGATGGAGTAGTAGATAGGCTCCCAGAACACCGGAGATAGCGCCGCTCGCGCCGACCATTGGCTGCAGGGAACCGGGCTGAGCAACGGCGTGTGCCAAAGTCGCACCAACACCACACAGCAAATAGAAGATAAGAAATCGACCATGTCCCATGGCGTCTTCGGTGTTATCACCGAATACGCGCAGAAACAGCATGTTACCAATGAGGTGCCACCAGCTACCGTGCAGAAACATGGACGTCAGGACGGTTAGCCAAGGCGTCAACATCCACGCGGCCGGTTGCCTGTCGCCAAATAGTACCGCCGGTATTGTGCCATAGGTGAATACCGCCCGCTGAAACTCACGGGTGTTGCCGGATATCTCGTAGAGAAATACCAGGACGCAAAGCGCAATCAGTCCATAGGTAATCCAGGGGCGCTCAATACGGATCCGGGGATTGTGGTCGAAGAGCGGGAGAAATGCCATTAGGCGGCCAAGGTGCACCAAACGGGTGTATGGTCTGACGCCTTTGGCTGGCCGCGTGGTTCACGGTCGATATCGCAGTCCTCCAGAAGATCGACCGCTTGCGGCGACAACAACAGATGATCAATGCGAATGCCATGGTCGGCATCCCATGCGCGGGCCTGATAGTCCCAGAAACTATAAGCAACCCGCTGGGGATGGATTTCCCGGAAGGCCTCGTAATATCCAAGCGCCACGATTTCCCTCAGTGCTTCGCGCGTCTGCGGTTTGAATAACGCATCACCGGCCCATGCCTTTGGGTCGTAGCAATCCCGTGGTTCGGGAATGCAGTTGTAATCGCCACCGAGAATGATGGCTTCTTCCGTTTTCAGGAGCGTGGCGGCATGAACCTTGAGGCGGTCCATCCAATCCAGCTTGTACTGGAACTTCGGCGTGTCCACGGGATTGCCGTTTGGCAGGTAGATACTGGCGACGCGAATACCGGCGGTTCTGGCTTCCAGATATCGCGCCTGCTGATCATCCGGGTCACCGGGCAGGCCTTCTTGTGTAATCTCAAGAGGATCGCGCGAAAGGATCGCAACACCGTTGTAACTCTTTTGCCCATGTATGGCGCAGTGATAGCCCAACGCTTGAATCTCCAGCAGCGGGAACTTGTCGGCCTCGCATTTGATTTCCTGCAACAACAGGACATCGGGTTTTGCTTGCTGGATCCAGGCCGTCGCATTGGGCAGCCGTGCGTTTATCGAATTGACGTTCCAGGTGGCGACTTTAACCATTTGCGTGGAATCCCGAGATTACAGAAATCAATAGACTAGGTGCCGTGCGGCCCCACGGGGTCGCCGATCACATCCTACCAATTGCTCATTGCTCTGTCAGAAGGAAAGCTACTGAACGGCAGCGGTCGATCTAAATTGCGAAAGACGTTCCACACCCGCACGATGCCGTTGCATTCGGGTTCTCGATCTTGAAGTAAGCCCCCATCAGATCCTCGACGAAATCGACCTGGGACCCGCTCAACAACTCCAGCGACATCTGGTCGATCACGACCCTGGCACCATCGCGCTCAAAGGTCACGTCGTCCGGATTGGTGTTATCATCGAAGGAAAAGCCGTATTGAAAACCGGAGCAACCACCCCCTGATACGGCAATGCGCAGCATCAGGTTTGATTGCTCTTCCTGTTGCATCAGCCAAGCAATACGCTTAGCGGCGTTCTCGGTCAGGCTAAGACTCTGCGTTGCTCGTTGGATCGTCGTCATTTCGCTCATTCGGGGGCTGCTCCGCTACAATACTGCCCTTAATGTAAGCCTTAGATAGCAACTGTCCAAGGGGCATCATAGAAATGCCGGTTTACCCGGAGACTGCGGAGAGAGTAGCTTGCCTGCCATGACGGAAAAATCATTAGCGGTACTGGCCTGCCGCCCTGAACAGAGTAGGGGACGACGCTACCCCGCAGAGACCAGTCAAACACGCTCGGATTTCCAGCGTGACCGTGATCGGATTCTGCATGCTGGTGCCTTTCGCAAGCTCCAGTACAAGACACAGGTTTTTGTGATTCATGAGGGGGACTACTATAGGACACGCCTCACACATTCCTTGGAAGTCGCGCAAATCGCCCGCTCGATCGCTCGCGCTTTGGAACTCAACGAGGATTTAGCAGAAGCCTGTGCGCTCGCCCATGATTTGGGACATCCGCCGTTTTCGCATGCTGGCGAGGATGCTCTCCATGCGGCGATGGAGCCTTATGGCGGTTTTGATCACAACGAGCAGACGTTCCGTATCGTGACGGAACTGGAACGGCTTTACGCTGCTTATGACGGTTTGAATCTGACCTGGGAGACACTGGAGGGGATCGTCAAGCACAATGGCCCACTTGGAGGTGCTGGCCAGCGACCGGTCCGTGCGTCAATCGCAGCCTTCGATGCCGAATGGTCGCTGGAACTCGGCGGCTTTCCAAGCGCGGAAGCACAGGTCGCGGCGCTGGCCGATGATATCGCTTACAACAGCCATGACGTAGATGACGGACTAAGAGCAGGCCTGTTCTCGGTGTCGGACTTAGAATGCGTTCCAGGCGTCGGAGACATCTTTGCTCAGTTGCGCAGGCAGTTCCCTGATTTGGCGCCCAGACGGCTGCGCTATGAAGGCGTGCGGCGCATGATTACGCTTCTGGTTGATGATCTTATTGCGGAAACCCGGCGGCGGGCGATTGAAGCTGGCCTTGATAGCCCCGATGCCGTGCGCACGATTGGTAGACCAGTCGTCGGGTTCTCCGAGCCGCTGCGTGAACAGGAGAAGCTCTTGCGCGCCTTCCTGTTCGAGCGTATGTACCGCCACTTCCGCGTCAACCGGACACGGCGCAAGGCGAGACAAGTGGTGCGGGATTTGTTCGAATGCTATTTGGCGGAGCCGGAATGTCTGCCTGATGAATGGCGTGATCGCGCAGAAAACTCTGTCGATAAGATCGCAGCAGCGCGGCTCGTTGGGGACTACATCGCCGGGATGACAGATTCCTATGCCCTTAAGGAGCACAAGAAGCTCTTCGACCTCTATTCCATAGTAGATACATGAACATTTTCAATTATTTCTCTCAAAAAATTAATGTTGTGATCGGCGAAATGCAGGCGGCGGGCGAGGTCCCGCCAAACCTGGATCTACAGCGTGTCTCCGCAGAAGCGCCGCGCGATACGAACCATGGGGATGTGGCGACCAATGCGGCCTTGGTCTTGTCCAAGGCAGCGGGCATGAACCCGCGCGCTTTTGCCGAGATGCTTTCAGCGCGCCTCGCATTGTTGCCGGACGTTTCGGCCAGCGAGGTGGCAGGCCCGGGCTTCATCAATCTACGCCTTTCCAATCTCTTTTGGCAGGAGCGGCTGCGTGAAATTATCCAGGCTGGCACCGACTACGGTAGTTGCGAACTCGGTGGTGGGCGAAAAGTGAACGTTGAGTACGTATCTGCAAACCCCACAGGTCCCTTGACGGTTGGACACGCCCGCGGCGCGGTCGTCGGCGATGCCTTGGCCGCAATCCTGGAAAAAGCCGGCTATGACGTCTGCAGAGAGTACTACATCAACGACGCAGGCACCCAAGTGGATACGCTTGCCCAGTCGGCCTATCTGCGCTACCGCGAAGCGCTCGGCGAGGATATCGGAGAGATTCCGCCAGGGTTCTACCCCGGTGATTATCTGAAGGATGTTGGTCAGGCCTTGGCAGAAGCCGAAGGTGATTCCCTGGTGACATTGCCGGAAGCGGAATGGTTTCCACGTGTCCGGAGCTTTGCTATTGACGCACTCATGACTGAGGTCCGGAACAACTTGGCGGCACTTGGCATTCATCAGGATGAATTCAGTTCGGAGCGCGCATTGGTTGCAGCGGGCGGTGTCGAAGAGGTGGCCAGCTTCCTTAAAGCACGCGGGCTGATCTACGAAGGGGTGCTGGAGCCGCCGAAAGGTATGAAGCCGGATGATTGGGAGCCTCGCCCGCAGACGCTCTTTCGGTCGACGGATTTTGGCGATGATGTGGATCGTCCGCTCAAGAAATCTGATGGAACCTGGACCTACTTTGCCGGGGATATGGCCTATCACTTGGACAAATTCCGACGCGGCTACAAGTTGCAGATCGATGTTTGGGGCGCCGACCACGGCGGATACATCAAGCGCATGCAATCCGCGGTCAAGGCTTTGACCGAGGGACAGGGGACACTGCACATAGTTCTGTGCCAGCTCGTAAAGCTGCTGCGTGGCGGCGATCCCGTGAAGATGTCGAAACGGGCCGGTACATTCATCACGTTGCAAGATGTCATCGACGAGGTCGGAAAGGACGCGCTCCGCTTCATCATGTTGACGCGCAAAAGCGATCAGCACCTTGAGTTCGACCTGGAAAAGGTTATGGAGCAGAGTCGCGAGAATCCGGTGTTTTACGTTCAGTATGCACACGCTCGTTGTCGTTCGGTGCTCAGACATGCCGCATCCGAAATGCCTGAAATTCCACAAGATACTGTGGGTATGCTCGCCGCGCCCTACAATCTCTTGACCGATCCCGAAGAGCTTGCTTTGATCAAGGTCATGGCAGGCTGGCCCAAAGTAGTGGAAGGGGCGGCTGAGGCTTACGAGCCGCATCGTGTGGCGTTTTACCTCTACGATCTAGCGGCGGCCTTCCACCAGCTTTGGAACAAAGGGCGGGACGATGCGCAGCTTCGCTTCCTGCTTGACGACCAGCCGGAATTGACGAGGGCTCGCCTTGCATTGGTTCAGGCATTGGCAACGGTAATCGCCTCCGGGCTAGCAGTGATGGGCGTGGAGCCGGTCGAGGAGATGTAGAAATGGCTTCCAATCCTTATGAGCGCGGCTGGCAATCAGTGGATGACCTCGATCGCCCGGTCATAAGCGAGGAGGATATCTCGCGGCAGCAGGCGGCCCGCCGATCCCGCAGTCTCTTGCGATCTGGCATCCGGATCGGCAGCTTGCTTTTGGTGCTCGGCGGTTTTGGTGCGCTTGTAGTATATGCGTACAATTGGGGTACGGGGGAGATTGCGGAAAGTCAGGTGCCTGTCGTCGCCGCTGATCAGACACCAGAAAAAGAAGCGCCGAGCGAGCGTGGTGGCCTGACGGTTCCCTATCAGGACGCGTTGGTTTTGAATGAGACCTCCAAGGGTCAGCAGGTCGAACGCATCATACCGCCGCCGGAGGAACCTATGATCGTCCAACCCGCCGAAGATCCCGCGCCGATGGTGGAGTCAGCGCCGGCGACAGCTAAAGCCGTTTCGGATGCAGAGGAGGCCGCTGCAAGCGAGAGCAGCGATCCCATCGCATCTTTGATCCAGATGGCTGAACTTGATGCGGCCAACACCGATGCCAAGGGCACTGCCGACGCCCCTGAGGAGGTTACGGCGTCAGAACCGCCAATTGCACCGGCCGCTGATCCGCAGACACAGCAGCTGGCGCAGGTTGGCCAAGTTAGCGGTTTCAAAGTCCAGCTTGCATCCCTTAAGACAGAAGATGCCGCCCGGTCGGAGTGGGCAAGGGTACAACAAGCTAACAAGGATTTGCTTGGTGGCTTGAAGCTGGATATCCAGCGGGTCGATCTTCAAGACAAGGGCATATTCTATCGAATTCAGGGAGGCCCATTGCCAAGCCGTGAAACGGCCAGTGATATCTGCGCGCAATTGAAGGGTCGCGGCCAACCTTGCATCGTGGTGGCCCCCTGAGGGGCGGCGACACGGGACGGGTATAATGCTCTCAGCAGTCTTCGGCTGTTCCGGCACAAGCGTGACCGCGGACGAACGGGCATTCTTCCGGGAGGTGCGTCCGACGGGATTTATCCTATTCGCAAGGAACGTTGAAAATCCCGACCAGTTGAAGAAGCTTATCGACGCTTTGCGAAGCAGTATCGATGATCCCCATGCGCCTGTTTTGATCGATCAGGAAGGGGGGCGCGTGCAGCGGTTGCGACCGCCTTACTGGCGTGATGCGCCGCCTGCGGCACGTTTTGCCGACCTATATCGCGCAAATGCAGAGGTCGGCTGCCAAGCCGCTAGAACCAATGCCAGATTGCAAGCGGCAGAGCTATTGGCACTGGGCATTACAGTGAGTTGTGCTCCGGTCTTGGATCTGCGTATCGAAGGGGCTCACGACATCATTGGCGATCGCGCTTATGGCACAACGCCCGCATCGGTCGGTGATCTCGGGAGTGCCGTGTGCGACGGATTGTTGGATGGCGGTGTCTTGCCGGTTATCAAACATATTCCAGGGCACGGCCGGGCGAGCGAGGACAGCCATATGGCATTGCCGCGCGTTGCCGCAGATCTCGCGACCCTTCGCGAGCAGGATTTTAAACCCTTTGCCGCCCTCAATCAGGCCCCTTGGGCGATGACAGCGCACATCGTTTATGAAGCCTTGGATTCTGATAACCCAGCGACGCAATCGTCAACGGTTGTCAGTCTGATCCGGCATGAACTAGGCTTTGATGGACTGTTGATCAGCGATGATCTATCCATGAAAGCGCTGCAGGGGGATTATCAGTTGAGGGCCGAACGCAGCTTGGCTGCCGGCTGCGATGTAGTTCTGCACTGCAATGGCGACATTACGGAGATGCAAGATGTTGCCGCGGGGTGTGATGAACTGAAAAGCGCTGCATTTACCAGGCTCGCGCGGGGCGAAGCGCTGCGTCAGCAACGACAAACGACATTCGATGTCGAAGCGGAGCTGGCGCGGCTTGAAGGTTTGTTGGTAAGCGCCTGAGATAGAGGTGATGCGTCCTTATGGCGGGTGACGGCGAACAGAGCACAAACTCATTCAACGAGGACCCTGAGAAGGTTCGCGGTGCAACGCGAGACGAATTACGTTTGGATTTGGAAGGCTTCGAAGGGCCAATCCACGTTCTGCTTGAACTGGCGCGGGATCAGAAGGTTGATATCCTCCAGATTTCCATGCTCAAACTAGCGGATCAATATCTCGAATTCATTCGCCGCGCACAGGCGATCAACCTTGAGTTGGCTGCAGACTATCTGGTGATGGCAGCCTGGCTTGCTTACCTGAAGTCGCGCCTGCTTTTACCGGCGCTAAAGGACGATGGGGAAGAGCCGAGCGCTACCGCCTTGGCTGCCTCCTTACGATTCCAACTGCAGCGGCTCGAAGCTATGCAAAACGCCGGCAAACAGTTGATGGAGCGTCCGCGGTTAGGACAGGATTTCTTTGCACGAGGCGCACCAGAACCCATCGATGTCGTGCAGGAATCCCAGTACGAAGTCACGCTTTTTGATTTGCTACGGGCCTATAGTCGGCACCATGTCAGGGTCAAGGCGACCAGCCTCCACATTCAGGCTTTCGATCTCTACAGCGTCGAAGAAGCGATTCAACGATTGAATCGGTTCCTGGGGAACCTTCCGGATTGGCACAGCCTTACATCGTTCCTGCCTTCGGATATAAGGGATAATCTGGTACTGCGATCTGCGTTCGCCTCCACCTTCGCGGCGTCCTTAGAGCTAGCAAAAACCGGGAAGGTTGAGATCCGACAGGACAGTACCTTTGGCCCACTCTTCATCCGTAGCAGACCCACAAGCAAATGACTAAATCTTACGAACATCTAAGATTGCTTGAAGCGCTGTTGTTTGCAGCCAAGGATCCCATGACGGTCAAGCAGCTACAACGTCATTTTCCCGATGACTTTGACTTGAAAACGGCCCTTGTGGATCTCAAGGCACGTTACGCCAATCGGGGCGTCGTTCTGCAAAGGGTGGGCGAAGCTTGGGCATTTCGCACGGCGCAGGACTTGGCGCCGCACATGCGTATCGAACAGACCGTGATGCGCAAATTGTCGCGGGCAGCGGTCGAGACCCTGGCCATTATTGCTTATCACCAGCCGCTGACGCGTACGGAGATCGAGGAAATCAGAGGCGTGGCGATGTCGAAAGGCACGCTCGATGTGCTCCTGGAAGCCGGTTGGATTCGACCTCGCGGGCGACGGCGCACACCAGGGCGGCCGGTGACTTGGGGCACGACACAGTCGTTTCTCGATACCTTCGGGCTTGAGGCCATCGACGAACTTCCCGGTATCGAGGAACTCAAGGCTGCAGGCCTGCTCGATAAACGGCCGGCCCTGACCGCACTTACATCTCGGGGGATGCTGACAGCCGTTATGGATGCCGACGATGCAGAGGATATGGGCGAAAGGTCTCGTAGCCGATTTGAAGACACGGATGATGAATTCGAGGAAGACGAACTGGATGAAAGCGAGATCGATATCGCGCTTGCCGAGGATTTTGGCGCGGATATCCAGACCCCTGACATCGGTGATGACGTCGACCAGGAGGACGACGCGTCAGACAACGAAGATGAAGAAAGGGAATCCTCGTATTGAAGTCACTTTCTTCCTATCTTTAGGCATACTTTCGGTAACATCGCATCGTGCTTGCACCACAATAGGATAAAGCAGTCCCTTCATGCTATCTCTCGAGACCGTACATCATTGGTATGGCAGTCTGCATGCCGTTGATGGCTTGACCTTGTCCGTCGAAGCTGGGGAGGTCGTTTGCCTGCTTGGTCCGTCCGGTTGCGGGAAAACGACAGCCCTGCGCGTAGCGGCGGGCCTTGAGCGCTTGCAGCAAGGCAAGGTAAGCCTGGATGGTTCAGTAGTTGCAGATGGCCGAAGGGACGATCCGCCCGAGGCCCGTAACGTCGGCTTGGTGTTTCAGGATTTCGCACTTTTTCCTCATTTGAGCGTCCTGGAGAATGTAGGATTTGGTCTGCAGAAATTGGGGGCTGAGGCCCGCCGCGCTCAATCTATGGAGAGCTTGCAGCTAGTCGGGATGGCCGACAGTGCCCAAGTTTACCCACATCAACTCTCAGGCGGTCAGCAACAGCGCGTCGCCCTGGCAAGAGCCCTTGCGCCAAGGCCGCGCGTAATGCTTTTGGATGAACCCTTTTCAGGGTTGGATACACGCCTGCGCGGGCAAGTCCGTGACGAGACCTTGCATGTTCTCAAAGAAGTGGGCGCCGCTACGCTTCTCGTAACGCACGATCCCGAGGAAGCAATGTTCATGGCGGACCGGATCGCCGTCATGCAGGGCGGGAAATTGATGCAAATCGGCACACCTGCCGATCTTTATTTTCGACCGGCAAATGCTTTCGTGACGGCATTCCTGGGAGATACCAACCGATTTGAGGGAACCGTCACACAGCGGCAGGTCGATACGCCGTTCGGGCGGTTAGACTGTGCGAAATTGGATGAGGGCAGCGCAGTGGAAGTCCTCATCCGTCCGGAAGCTTTGCAATTGATGGCCGGGCAAGGGGCTGGCTCGCCAGAAGGAAAAGGCAGTGCAACGGTGTTGGCAGCACGGCTGCTGGGGCGAACAAGCTTGATTCATCTAAGTGTTTGTAACGGCGATGGGCGTCATCTCCATCTCCACGCACGTGTGCCTGGGCGTTTCCTGCCACAGGAAGGTGAGCGTCTTGAAATCCAACTTGATCGCAGTCAGGCCTTTGTTTTCCCTCTTAGCACTGCTAGATAGGGTATGAAGCGGGCCAGCGAGCTCGCATGGGATCATGGTATTGTTCCGTTCTGCAGGAATGCAGCGGTAAGTTCAGGGAGAATCCCCGATGGGAAGTTTTAGTGTTTGGCACTGGTTGATCGTTCTGGCGGTTGTTTTGTTGTTGTTTGGCGGCGGCGGAAAGATTCCGAAACTCATGAAAGACATGGGATCCGGAATCAATGCCTTCAAAAAAGGCTTAAAGGAAGAAGAGAAGAAGAAAGCCGAAGCCGAAAGCGAAACCCCGAAGGCGATCAAGAGCGACGAGGCAACAACGGCCGACGCGTCTTCGAGCGAAAGCGAATCAGAGACCGAGAAGAAGGCGGCCAACGGCTGATCTTGTTTCACGGCTTGTGCCCTGTAGGCAACGCTGCGTCGGCGTTAATGCCACGCATTCTGAGGACTTAGGCATCCATGTTCGACATCGGCTGGACCGAGATGGCGATCATCGCGCTGATTGCTCTCGTGGTGATTGGCCCTAAGGATTTGCCGGGCGCGATGCGCACCGTCGGTCACTGGGTCCGAAAAATCCGGACGGTCGCGCGGGACTTTCAATCCGGTCTGGATGACATGATCAGGGAGTCCGAGCTTAGCGAGGCACGGAAGTCGATTGAAGGTGCCAGCAATCTCAATCCTAAGAAAATACTGGAAGACACCGTTGACCCTACCGGCGATGTCGCTAAAGAAGCGCGTAGCCTGCAACAAGATGCAGAGGCAATGCCCGGCGATGAGGCCAAAGAATCGAAAGTCGAAAAGGCGCCTGTTTACAAGACAACCAGCGCCGCTGCATTGAAATCCTCTCCGAAACCCAACTCGCCGGAAGCGGAGGCGCCGAAACCGGCGGATAAAGCCGCGCCAACTAGCGCCCCCGAGCAAAAGTCCGAATCCAAACAGCCCGACAAGGGCGAATCCTGAGGCAGCAATAGATGAGCGACGATTCCGCCGACGCGAACAAAATGCCTCTGCTAGAGCATCTGATAGAGCTTCGTCAGCGGCTGCTCTACAGCGTGATCGCGCTTTTTGTTTTCTTTGTCATTTGCTTCTTTTTTGCACAGGAACTTTACAACTTCCTGGTTCAGCCACTAGCGGACATTCTGCTTGAACGGAGTACACCCGAACATCAGCGCAGGATGATCTTCACGGATTTGACGGAAGTGTTCTTTACCCACGTCAAAGTCGCCTTCTTCTTCGGCGCCTTCATCGCCTGCCCAATTTTTCTCTCGCAGATTTGGTTGTTCGTTGCGCCAGGTCTGTACAAGCATGAAAAAAGCACGCTGGCGCCCTTCCTGATTGCCAGTCCAATTCTGTTTTTCATCGGCGGCGCGATGGTCTATTACGCGATTATGCCGATGGCCTGGGAATTTTTCTTGAGTTTCGAGGTTCCGGCAAACGAGGGTGGCCTCGCCGTGCAGCTTGAAGCGAAGGTCAACGAATACCTTTCCCTGGTCATGAAGTTGATATTTGCATTTGGCCTGTGCTTTCAGTTGCCGGTCATCATGACCTTGTTGGCGCGTGTCGGCATGGCAAGTTCCGAGGGAATGAGGGCTAAACGGAAGTACGCAATTGTTGGTGTCTTTATTGTCGCTGCGATTTTTACACCTCCCGATCCCTTAAGCCAGATTAGCCTCGCGGTTCCGATTATCATTCTCTATGAGGTGTCCATCTGGATGGCCAAACTCGTTGAGAAGAAAAGGGAAGAACGTGCGGAGGAAATGGAGCGGGAGTTGGATGACGAGACCGGCACCGATTGATAAAAAGCCGTATGTTTTCGGCTTGCTGCGGTCAGATGCCTGAAAAGACGGTGCTTCTTCTCTAGACCTCAGCGCCTTCGGGGCTTTATAAGGCCTTCCAGTCACCATTTTAAACCCGATTCGCCAAAGCGAAGTATCTATGCTCGACATCAAATGGATTCGCGAGAACCCACAGGACCTCGATAGCGCGTTGGGGAAGCGCGGCATTTCGCCTCTGTCCCGGGATTTGCTGCTTTTGGACAAGCGTCGCCGCGCAACGCAAACAGCATTACAAGAACTGCAAACCCGTCGAAATGAGATATCTCGATTAATCGGAGATAAAAAGCGCAAAGGCGAGGACGCGGAGACTGAAGTTCAAGAAGTCGCCCAGTTGAAGCTACGCATGAGCGAATTGGAAGCCGAGGAGCGGGATACCGGGCACTCGCTCGATCAGTTGATGGCGGGAATTCCTAATATCCCTGCTGAAGATGTGCCGGTCGGCGATGATGAGAAGGCGAATGTTGAGATACGCCGGTGGGGTACCCCGCGGCAATTCGATTTTGCACCGCAGCAGCATTTTGAAATCGGCGAAGCGCTCGGTGGGTTGAACTTCGAGCAGGCTGGCCGTCTGGCGGGTGCCAGATTCACTGTTTTGCATGGTGCGATCGCGCGGCTTCATAGGGCGCTGGCCCAGTTCATGATCAATCTCCACACTGAGCAGCACGGTTACCTTGAAGTGGCGCCGCCCTATCTGGTGCGTGACGAGGCTTTGTTTGGTACTGGTCAGCTCCCTAAGTTTGGCGAAGATCTGTTTAGAACGACCGATGACCGATGGCTTATCCCTACCGCAGAGGTGCCACTGACGAATTTGGTCGCTGGTCAAATGTTGGATGCGGGCGAGTTACCGCTTCGTGTTACGGCCTGGACGCCCTGTTTTCGGTCAGAGGCCGGGGCGGCCGGTCGGGATACCCGCGGGATGTTGCGCCAGCACCAGTTTGAGAAGGTAGAGTTGGTTTCCGCCACGTTGCCCGAGGATTCCGAAGCCGAACATGAAAGGATGACAGCGTGCGCAGAGGAAGTCCTGCGCCTGCTGGAGCTACCTTATCGTACCGTCGTGTTGTCTACCGGAGACATGGGCTTTGGGGCCCGCAAAACCTATGATATCGAGGTTTGGCTGCCTGGACAGGATACCTACCGCGAGATTTCAAGCTGTTCTAACTGTGGCGATTTCCAAGCGCGTCGCATGAAAGCCCGTTTCCGTAGCAAGGAAGACAAAGGCACCGGCTTCCTCCACAGCTTGAATGGTTCAGGAGTTGCGGTCGGGCGGGCCTTGATTGCGGTGATGGAAAATTACCAGGAAGCAGACGGCAGCATCACCATCCCTGAAGTTTTACGCCCACTGATGGGTGGGCTGGAAAGGATCACAAGGCGTGCTTGAACCGCTTCCAGACCTATCCAAGGCGCGTATTCTCGTCACAAATGACGATGGCGTACATGCCGAAGGAATCAAGGTCTTGAGGCGGGTCGCGGAGAGCTTGAGCGACGATGTCTGGGTTGTTGCCCCTGATGTCGAACAGAGCGCAACATCCCATTCTCTAACCATGCGGCGCCCCCTTCGGGTTCGTCAGTTGGAGGAAAGGCGATTTTCCGTCGATGGCACGCCGACCGATTGTGTTCTGGTCGCAACGCGATCGATCCTGAAAGACCAGAAACAACCGGATTTGATCCTTTCAGGCGTAAACCTTGGCAGCAATCTTGGTGAAGACGTAACCTATTCGGGTACCGTGGCAGCGGCGATGGAGGGCGCTTTGCTGGGTTTCCGGTCCATGGCGTTTTCCATGGCAGGGGGAGGGGACAATCCCTATCGCTGGCAAACCGCCCTGGAACTAGGACCCGATATTATTTCAAGACTTGCGGTGTGCTCTTGCCACCCTGAAGTTCTCTTGAACGTGAATTTTCCAGACAGGGAGCCCAAGGATGTATTGGGCTTGCGCATTTGTCGCCAAGGCAAGCGGCAGGACGCAACCAACGTTGTTGAAGGCATAGATCCCGGCGGGCGTCCTTATGTTTGGATTGGCAGCTACCTGAGTGATCGTACAACGGAGAACGAGAGCGACCTTGCAGCCGTCGCTGCGGGCTATATTTCGGTAACACCGCTTCACCTTGACCTGACTTTCTCGCCGATGCTCGATGAGCTTAGGGAAAGGATGCAATGACTCTGGAAGCCCGCAAGATACGGCTGATCATGGAGCTGCGCAGAGGTGGTATCGTTGATACGGCAGTGTTGGCGGCCATTGAGCGTATTCCGCGTGAAACCTTCGTGCCGGCACCCTTTCAGGACCAATCCTACGAGAACCGGACGCTTCCAATTGGTTGCGGCCAAACGTTGAGCCAGCCGGGCGTTGTCGCCCTGATGACTCAGGCGTTACGGCCAAATCGCCTGATCAAGGTTCTGGAGGTAGGCACCGGATCCGGCTATCAAGCCTCGATCCTTTCTCGATTGTTCCGGCGCGTCTACACCATAGAGCGCTATCGAGAGCTGTTGAAGACTGCGGAAAGCCGGTTTGATCAACTACGGATCAGCAACATTACAACGCGGGTCGGCGACGGAAATTTGGGTTGGAGCGAGCAGGCGCCATTTCAACGCATTATCGTGACGGCGGCAGCGACGGACATTCCGGGGAAGTTGGTTGATCAGTTGGGGGAAGACGGCGTTATGGTTGTTCCCCTTGCTCGGCCGAACCGGGAACAAGAGGTGGTGCGTTTGATTCGAGGCCCAAGCGGATTACAGGAAGAGCACCTGACCACAGTGCGTTTTGTCCCCTTGGTTCGCGGTCTTCCGCGCGCATCGGCCATCAAATCCGCCTAATAGGCGATACCCGAATACTGGACCCTTCCGAGTAAGTCTGGCATCAAAAGAGATTGAAGCAGCGCCCGATTCGCGTTACCTGCCGGAGCGTGCCCGTTATGCAGTTAAAGAGGCTGTTTAAACCGACCGTGCTTTTAGCTTGTCTGTTCCTGGCGTCCTGTAGCCGGAGCAACGGCCCGGCACCGGTTGTCTATGGCGGCAGTCAGCCGGTAAATGCTTCATCACAGCAACGCTTACCCATACCAAACGAACATGTCGTGGTGGCAGGAGAGACGCTATTTGGGATTTCGCGTTACTATAATCTTCCAATCCGCGCGCTTATCGAGCGGAACGGATTGCAGCCACCCTATCTGCTGCGCACCGGGCAACGCCTCAGCCTACCTGCACCGGCCGTTCATATGGTCCGCCGTGGCGAGACAGTCTACGGCCTGTCTCGGCAATATGGCATCACGACGTCGGATCTTAGCCGCGCGAACGGTCTGACTGCGCCTTACACGATCCAGGTAGGCCAACGGTTGGTGATCCCAAAGAGCGATGGTGCCCCGCAGAACCGTACGGTAGGCAGTACCGTGCCTCAATCCACGGTGCCTACGACCGGTGAAACCGCGCCCAACCTGACAGCTGTTCCGGTCGCTAAACCGAGCGTAAAACCGGCATCCAATACGCAAGCGTCGGTGGGGACGAGTGCCACGCGCCCAACCCCCGCACCTCTACCACAGCCTCCCAGCAGCACAGGGCGCTTCGTTTGGCCCGTCGCAGGAAAGTTACTTTCTACCTTCGGGCCGAAAGCCGGCGGCTTGCATAATGACGGTATCAACATTGCCGCCGCCGCGGGAACGCAGGTGGTAGCCGCCGAGAACGGGGTTGTCGCCTATGCATCGAATGAGATGAAAGGATTCGGCAATCTTCTGCTTATCAAGCATGACGGTGGATGGGTCACGGCTTATGCCCATAATGCCAAGTTGTTAGTTAGCCGCGGGCAAACGGTTGCGCGCGGTCAACGCATCGCCCTTGTGGGGGCTACCGGTGCGGTTGGAACGCCGCAGCTGCATTTCGAGCTTCGTAAGGGCAGTCAAGCAGTTGACCCTCTCGGCTACCTCCCAACTCAAACATCGCAACGCTGATTGCACTGAAACCCGCTAGTCGAGCTTCTTTCCGAGGCGCCCCGCTAGATCTTGAACAAACTGCCAAGCAACGCGCCCCGAGCGGCTACCGCGCGTCATTGACCATTCGACCGCTTGGCTGTGGAGGTCCTCCGTGGTGATTTCCAGGCCATACCTCTTGGCGTAACCTTCGATCATGGCAAAGTAGGTATCCTGATCGCAGTTATGAAAACCGAGCCATAGCCCGAAACGGTCTGACAAGCTGACTTTCTCTTCCACCGCTTCTGAAGGATTGATGGCCGTGGAGCGCTCGTTCTCGATCATATCCCGCGGCATCAGGTGTCGCCGGTTAGAAGTGGCATAGAAAATCACATTGTCTGGGCGCCCTTCAATTCCGCCCTCTAGAACCGCCTTGAGCGATTTATAGCTAGCATCCTGTTGATCAAAGCTAAGGTCGTCACAAAAAAGGATGGCACGGCGCGGTTCGCTCCGAAGACGGGTGAGCAGCCTGGGTAGGCTCGGTATATCTTCGCGATGAATTTCAACCAGGATAAGTGCAGTCGCGCTGTTTTCTTCTCTTATTTTATTAACTTCAGCATGTACAGCTTTGACAAGACTAGATTTACCCATGCCACGAGAGCCCCATAACAAGGCATTGTTGGCAGGAAGATTTCGCGCAAATCGCAACGTATTGTCGAGCAGTATCTGGCGTTGGCGGGCGATGCCTTGCAGCAACTCGATCTCCACGCGGTTTACCTTTTCGACGGGCTCAAGCCAGTCTCCGTCCGCATGCCAAACGAACGCTTCGGCCGCCGGATCGACAGCGGCGCTCGGTGCTCTTGGCGCTAAACGGTCCAGCGCCTCCGCAATGCGTGTGAGCACGGCAACCAAGGTGCCATCTTGCGGGTCATTCATCGCTCGTCCCATCTCCTCAAGGCTATCAAAACGGCGGGAGCCTAGACCTCTGCTAAAAGTGGGTCAATCGGCGGGAGGTCGCAGCATGGCCGCTTTGTTCAGCAAGCATTGCATTTCCTCTATGGGGGGTTATAGTCCGCCCGACTTGAAATGCCTGCGAACCTAGGAGTCGAATATGTTGATTTCTCCCGCCTACGCCCAAGCGGCTGCCCCAGCCGGGGGCGCTGGATTCGATATCGTCAGCTTTTTGCCGCTGATCCTCATTTTCGTTGTTTTTTACTTCTTCTTGATCCGCCCGCAGCAAAAGCGGATGAAGGAGCACAAAGCCATGGTTCAAGCATTACGCCGTGGCGACCGTGTTGTGACAGCCGGCGGCATCATCGGCACCGTTACCAAGGTTATTGACGATGCTGAAGTGCAGGTCGAAATTGCGGAGAACGTGAAGGTTCGGGTTATGCGCGCGACCATAACGGATGTGATTTCCAAGACACCGTCGGGAAAAGACGGCGAGTAAGCATCTGCTTGGGGGGTAATAACACCGGTCACCAATGATGATCGGGTTCAGGTAAGCCGGATAGAGCAACCATGATAAATATACCACGTTGGCAATCGATCCTGATTATTGCGGTCGTTTTGTTGGGATTGGGGTTCGCAGCGCCTAATCTCCTTCCCAAGGACGATGCGGAAGCTCTTCCGGATTGGTTGCCCAACCAGCAAATCAATTTGGGTCTCGACCTGCGTGGCGGATCATACCTGCTGCTTGAAGTGCAGATGGATGCCGTAATTCAGGAGCAACTCGAGAACCTGGTAGATGCGATCCGGCTGTCTCTGCGAGCAGATAAGATTGGTTACACGGACCTTGGCGCGCAAGGAGACCGGGTATCTTTCACGCTTCGCGAAAGTAGCGACGGCGACAGAGTGAGTGCGTTGCTCCGCAACTATAGTGAAGGGTTCCAGATTGGACGGGACGGCGCGGCGTTCTCCTTGACGCTGACCGAGGAGGCTATTCGTCAGCGGCAGGCGACGGTGATGGATCAGTCCATTGAAATCGTGCGTCGCCGTATCGATGAAACGGGAACGCGGGAGCCCTCCATCCAACGTCAGGGCAGCGATCGAATCGTGGTACAGCTTCCTGGGATCGACGATCCAGAGCGGATTAAGGATATCCTGGGGCAGACGGCCAAGATGACCTTCCGTTTTGTTGACAGTGAAATCGTTCCCGGCCGCGACGCCATTCCACCTGGATCGGAGGTGCTCCCGGGTGCCTCACAGAGAGATGGTTTGGATTCTCAGCTTTATGTCGTGCGCAAGCGCGTGATGGTGAGTGGCGATACCTTGACCGATGCTCAACCCACGTTCCAGGAAGGTCAGCCGGTTGTCAGTTTCACGTTCGATTCAGTAGGGGCAAAACGCTTTGCCGATGCCACACGGGAAAACGTAGGTCGTATTTTTGCGATCATACTCGACGACAAGGTTATCTCCGCGCCGGTTATCCGTGAGCCGATCCTCGGCGGAAGCGGTGTTATTAGCGGACGCTTCACGGTCCAAGAAGCTCAGGATATGGCTCTGCTTCTGCGCGCCGGCGCTTTGCCTGCGCCCTTGACCATCCTGGAGGAGCGGACAGTAGGGCCCGGCCTTGGCGCCGATTCCATTCGCGCCGGTGAGATTGCCGCAGTTCTGGGTATGATTCTGGTCATCATATTCATGGGCGCTGCGTATGGACTGTTTGGGGTCTTTGCCAACATCGCGCTTCTCGCGAACCTGGTTTTGATCATGGCGGCATTGTCGGGATTACAGGCGACACTGACGTTGCCCGGAATCGCCGGTATCGTGTTGACCATTGGCATGGCGGTGGATGCGAACGTCCTTATCTTTGAACGCATTCGCGAGGAAGTACGGAATGGGCGTGGCCCGGTTTCCGCAGTTGAATCGGGATTTCGCAGCGCGCTTACGACCATCGTCGATTCGAATCTGACCACATTGATTGCCGCCGTTCTATTGTTCAACTTTGGCTCCGGTCCCATCAAGGGATTCGCCGTTACTCTGGCCATTGGAATTGTGACCTCTATGTTCTCGGCCATCATGGTAACGCGTTTGATAATTGTGGCATGGCTGCGCCGGCGACGGCCGCAGACCTTGGCTATCTGAAGGGCGGAGGATTAAAAAAATGGCTCTTATCCGACGTCTTTCCACCAACATGCACCTCCACATGATTGAGCGCCGGTGGTTTGTTTTCGGTTTTGCGGCGCTTATCGTCTTGGCATCGCTGGGCAGTTTCATGGCAAAGGGCTTAAACCTGGGCGTTGATTTCCGAGGCGGCATTCTGATCGAAGTGCGGACGGAAGGTGCGGCCAACCTATCCGATCTGCGGTCGCGCGTCGGCGGGCTGGGCCTGGGCGAGGTGACACTTCAGGAGTTTGGTGAACCAACCGATGTTCTCATCAACATCGAGAGGCAGCCGGGCGAGGAAGAAGCACAGCAAGCGGCCATCGAGAAGGTGAAATCGGCGATTGGCGATGTGGTTGTCGATTATCGCCGTGTCGAATTGGTAGGGCCCAAAGTTGGTCAGGAGCTTCGCGAGGCGGGCATTCTGGCAACCGTGTTGGCGCTTCTTGGGATAGCCATCTATGTGTGGTTCCGTTTTGAGTGGCAGTTCGCCGTGGTCGCTCTGATTGCCCTGATGCATGATGTTATTGGCACGATTGGGTTCTTTGCCTTGACCGGATTGGAATTCAATTTGGCCAGCGTTGCCGCCGTCTTGACGGTGGCTGGCTACTCCATCAACGATACGGTGGTTATAGCCGACCGAGTCAGAGAGAATCTCAGGCGATTCAAGAAAATGCCCTTGGCCGAGGTTCTGAATCGATCGATCGACGAGACGCTTTCACGTACCACGATCACCGGGTTAACGACATTGCTGGCGCTTGTTGCACTCTCGGTTTTCGGTGGCGAGGTGATCCGCGGATTCTCCCTGGCCTTGGTGTGGGGCGTGATTATCGGTACTTACTCGTCGATTGGCTTGGCCGTGCCATTGCTTGTCTATGTAGGCGTGCGCCGTTCCGCGGTTTCCGAGGAAGCGGCCGAAGCATCGTCCTAGATAATTTTCCGGGGAGGCACATGTCATGGACATCAGTCCGATGGTGCCGAAAGACAGGAAGCTGATCGAAGGCTACGGAGCCGAGGGGTTTCGTATCGCCGGCACGCTCTATGCCGGCTCTGTGCTCCTGATGCGGGACCGCGTCTTGGAATGGGACGTCACAGCGATGGACGAGCTTACCATCGATAGGCTGGAGCCTCTTTTCGGCGATGCATCCGACCTGGAAATACTTCTACTCGGTTGCGGCCTTCAAGGTGTTTTGCCCCCAAAAGAACTGAGGTTGGCGGTTCGCGAGCGGGGACCAGTACTCGACAGCATGGATAGCGGCGCTGCCTGCCGGACCTACAACGTCCTTCTGGCGGAGGAGCGGCGGGTAGCGGCCGCGTTGATCCTGCCGCGACCTGAAACCCGCTAAATCGAGCCCTTTGGCTGAACGCTATCCGATCACGATGGTGAATTGAGCTGCAAGAGCATTCCCACCTAGTTCGGGAGCTTGCGCAATCTCCAACGTTACCGCTTTTCGCTCAGCTTCCGTTGCGATCGCGCGATAGATACCGTCACGCTCATTCGCGGGGTCTCCTGCGACATAGAACTGCGTGGTGAGCGTTTCCGTACCGTCTGGGGTGAATACCTTGAGGTGAATGTGGGGTGCCCGCCAGCTATAGGGCACGGGTTTGATTGTGCGGAATCTACATGCGCCTTCAACATTGCTGCGAGTTTCGCCGAAGCCTTGGAAGTTCGGATCGCGTCCGGCCGCGCGGTCGAGTGGGTGATGATAGATCCCTTTGGCATCGCACTGCCAAATTTGAACGATGGCCCCGTCGATTGCGGCGCCATCGGTGTTCAGGATACGGCCAAACAAGTGCAACGGTGTCCCCATGACCCTGCCGGATTTGCCGGCTATTTTTAGGAGGTCGTTGTCGTGATCAAGAGGGAGCTCTCGCGGATAGAAGGGCCCCTCGGTCTGTTGCGGGGTCGGGGTCAAGGCGGCGAGAGCCACGCGCGGCATTGTTGCGAGGCCGCCGACAAGTAACCCGGACTTCACGAACCAGCGTCGATTCATCTCATTCTCCTGAGTAACTTCTGCTGGGTCTCACTAATAACCAATACAAGAAGCAAATGGGCCTGTAATGGCCAGACACATCTGCGTGTGGTGGTTATTCCTTAGACCAAAAGAAAAAGGGCGCCCCGTTGGACGCCCTTCCCATAACTCTGCAACCCCTTTGGACTATGCTTGCGCCAGATTGGCGTTTGCAAAATCCCAGTTCACTAAGTGGTCCAGGAAAGCTGCAAGAAAATCCGGGCGGCGGTTCTGGTAATCCAGGTAATAGGCGTGCTCCCATACATCGCAAGTCAGGAGCGGCGTCTGACCGGGCGTCACTAACGGCGTATCAGCATTCAAGGATGCAACGATCTTAACGCTATCGCCTTCAGCAACCAGCCAAACCCAACCACTACCGAAACGCCCGGCACCGGCGGCCTTGAATTGCTTGGCAAACTCCTCGTAGGAGCCAAAGGAGGCGTTGATTTTCTCGGCGATCGCACCACTTGGCGCGCCACCACCGCCTGGCTTCATGGAATTCCAGAAGAACGTGTGGTTCCAAATCTGGGCCGATTGATTGAACAAGCCGTTATCGCCTGAATCCTTGGCGGATTGGATCACGGCCTCCAGGCTTTTGCCTTCCAAAGCGGTGCCTGCAAGCAGCTCATTGGTTTTAACCACGTAAGCATTGTGGTGTTTGCCATGGTGGAAATCAAAAGTTTGCGCGGAGATATGCGGCTCCAGTGCGTTCTTAGCGTAGGGCAACTGCGGAAGCTCGAAGGCCATCTCTTCCCCCTTAAAGGTTAAACAAATTTGGAAGCCGACCCGTTTCCGGATCGGTTCAGGAATTACACACATCAGATAAGCTTTTTTCCCTCAGATGTTAACCCGTCACGACATGAAAAATACATTATGCGCCGCCTTTTATCCTCTTGGCTGCCCGACCGTGTCCTTCTAGCTTGTGGCCATGACCCTGACGGACGACCTTTCCTATTGCAGTGACCAGCTACGCCGGCTGGATCATGATCGCTATCTGATCACTCTTCTGGCACCGGAGCGGACGCGATTTTCTTTGCTGGCGCTCTACGCTTTCAATCTTGAGATCGCGCGAACGGCTGAAAGTGTGTCCGAGCCGATGCTAGGGCAGATACGTCTGCAATGGTGGCGTGAGGCGATTGAGGGTATCTACAGCGGCACGCCGCGGCGTCATGCTGTGATCCAACCTTTGAACGAGGCGATACGATCCATGGAACTGCCCCGCGCGCATTTCGATGCCTTGATCGACGCACGCGAATCAGATCTGGAGTCCGAACCCTTCGCCGATCGGGAAGAGTTCCTTCGATATACCGAGATCACGGGCGGCCTGATAGAAGAACTCGCGGTCCGAACGGTAGCGCCTGATGAGGCCGAAGCTTGGTCGGCTGCCCGTCAGGTCGGACAGGCCTGGGCAATCATCGGCATAATGCGTGCCGTTCCTTTCATGGCGGCGCAAGGGCGCGCAATGCTACCGATGACGGACCTGCGAGCGGCCGGCATGACGCGTGACGACCTGACCTTGTCAGGCAAGGACTCAAAAAACGGCAGTCGGGGGCTGGCCGGAATCGTCGAGGCCTATGTTCAGGTCGCCCAAGAAAACCTGACAAGGGCGCGGCGCGAGGCTAAGCATCTTCCCCGACAAGTGATACAGCAGTTGTCTCTCGCGCGGATCGCGGACTTGCATATCAAGCGTTTTGCACGATACGGCTACGATCCCTTTAATGGCAAACTTCAGATCAATCCACCTAGTCGAGCTTGGCGACTTCTGGTGGCCAAACTGTTGAACCGCTTCTGAATTACTCAGCGGCCCTGCGATCGCCTGACAGCCATGTACCGAGGTCTGCCAGGGCACGTTGGCTGTAGGCGCGTTTACGTTCCCGCTTTCCCAGGCGCTTGGCCGTTTGTGGATCAAGCGGTGGGAACAGGCCAAAATTTACATTCATTGGCTGAAAGCCTTCGGCTTCCGCGCCGCCGGTTATATGCTCAAGCAAGGCGCCCAAGGCAGTTGTTGCCGGAGGCTGGGATAGGTCTTGCCCCAGTCTTTCCGATGCTGCGAATCGACCTGTAAGAAGTCCGATCGCGGCACTCTCTATGTAGCCTTCGACGCCGGTAACCTGGCCGGCAAAACGCAAGCGGGGATCCACCTTCAATCGGCAGGTGCCATCAAGCAGCCTTGGTGAGTTGATGAACGTATTGCGATGGATGCCGCCGAGACGCGCAAACTCAGCGTTTTCCAGGCCTGGAATCATCTGAAAAATGCGCACTTGTTCGGCGTACTTCAGCTTGGTTTGGAAGCCCACAAGATTATAGAGGGTTCCCAAGCGGTTATCCTGGCGCAATTGCACGACCGCATAGGGGCGGCGGTCGCTATGGGGATCGGTCAATCCAACCGGCTTCATGGGACCGAAACGCAAGGTCTCTTTGCCACGCTCGGCCATTACTTCGATCGGCAGGCAGCCCTCGAAATAGGGTGTCGATTCCTCCCAATCCTTAAACGCAGTCTTCTCTCCGTCCAGCAATGCCTGGATAAAAGCCTCGTACTGCTCTTTGTCCATGGGGCAGTTGATGTAGTCCTTACCTGTCCCGCCCGGTCCTTCCTTGTCGTAGCGTGACTGGTACCAGGCGCGGGAAAGATCGATACTGTCCTTGTGCACAATTGGCGCAATGGCATCGAAGAAAGAGAGGTAACCCTCGCCGGTGGCATCGCGAATGGCTTCGGCCAGCGCGGGCGAGGTGAGGGGTCCGGTTGCAAGGATTACAGAGTCCCACTCCTGCGGCGGCAGCCCGGCAACCTCTTCGCGTTGGATCGATACGAGAGGCTCCGCCTCCAAGGCCGCGGTCACGGCCTGTGAGAAAACATCCCGATCAACCGCGAGGGCGCCGCCCGCCGGAACCTTCGCGGTTTCAGCAGCGCGCATGATGAGCGAATTGCAACGGCGCATCTCTTCGTGCAACAGGCCCACGGCATTGTACT
Organism: Limibacillus halophilus; assembly: GCF_014191775.1. Classification (NCBI taxonomy): domain Bacteria; kingdom Pseudomonadati; phylum Pseudomonadota; class Alphaproteobacteria; order Rhodospirillales; family Rhodovibrionaceae; genus Limibacillus; species Limibacillus halophilus. The sequence continues at coordinate 236,126 of NZ_JACHXA010000004.1, forward strand.
CGACATCATCCGAACGAAAGGAGTTGGAGCAAACCAGCTCCGCAAGCCCGTCTGTATGATGGGCATCGGTTTTACGGACCGGACGCATTTCATGCAGGATGACGGGGACACCGGCACGGGTCAGCTGCCAGGCAGCTTCGCTGCCAGCAAGTCCGCCGCCTACGACATGAACCGCCTTGGGTGCTTCTTTCATCATGGTCTCCTGTAGCTGCATCCTGTCTCGTGAAGTCCGCATGGAAAGAGGATTTCCCGATCAGGGGGCACTTGTTAGCATTGCCCAGCAAAGACTGAAAGGGAGCGATGATGAGCGAGGAAGCTTTGCCCAACAAGAACCTGCGCATAGATGGTACACGACTCTGGCGCAGCCTGATGGAAATGGCGGAAATCGGCGCAACGCCAAAAGGCGGTGTTTGTCGTTTGGCCCTTAGCGACCTGGACAAGCAAGGCCGAGACCTTTTTAGAGAATGGTGCGAAGCAGCAGGATGCAGCGTCACAGTAGACGCCATGGGAAACATGTTCGCGCGGCGTCCAGGATTGGATCCCAAGCGAGCGCCCATTCAAACCGGTAGCCATCTCGATAGTCAGCCGACCGGTGGCAAATTTGACGGCGCCTACGGCGTTCTCGCCGGACTAGAAGTCATCCGTACATTGAATGACAATGGGATTGAAACCGAGGCCCCGTTTGAAGTTGTCGTCTGGACCAATGAGGAAGGAAGTCGGTTTGCACCGGCGATGATTGGATCAGGCGTTTTTTCAGGGACCTTCTCTTTGGAGGAGGGGCACGGAAAGCAAGACAAGGATGGTAAGACCATTGGGGGTGAACTGACCCGCATTGGTTATTTGGGCACGGCGCCGCTTGGTCATCCGGTCGGCGCCTATTTCGAGGCGCACATTGAGCAGGGACCAATTCTGGAAGCCGACAGCAAGCAGATAGGTATTGTTTCCGGAGTGCAGGGGCAGATTTGGTACGAGATCACACTGACCGGTCAGGAATCTCACTCTGGCACAACGCCGATGCCCGTCCGACGAGACGCCCTTGTAGGCGCTGCTGGATTGATCGAAGCGGTCAACCGAATTGGGCAGGCACATGAACCCGGTGGCTGCGGGACAGTGGGTATGCTTCAGCTGCACCCGAACAGCAGGAACGTTATCCCCGGCAAGGTTTTCCTCACGGTTGATTTCCGTCATCCTTCAGATCAGGCCTTGGCGCTCATGGATCAGGAAATACGAGCAGAATCGCGGGCTATTGCCGACAAGCACTCTTTAGACCTGGATCTGCAAAAAATTTGGTCATTTCCGGCGCTGGAATTCGATCACGACTGTGTCGCAGCCGTGACGCGGGCCACGACACAATGCGGCTACAGCAATAGAGCGATTGTCAGTGGTGCAGGACACGATGCCGTCTATCTGTCAAAGGTCGCACCCACCGGTATGATCTTCATCCCCTGTGCCGATGGCATCAGCCACAATGAGATTGAAAGTGCAACGCCGGAAGATGCGGAAGCCGGGTGCAATGTGCTGCTGCATGCCATGTTGGCCATGGCGGACCGTGACTAAGGTTCTTTTCGCGACGCGAGTAAGTCGCCCACAAGCAGGACAAGGGGCTGTTCCTAGCCAAGTCTGCAGGAAGATCCTGCGTGACCGGAGGTCGGAATGCCAGATGATGCCTTGCTCTCCAATGATACGGTGGAAGCCTTATTCAGGGCTCCCGAGCTCGCACGCGGATTGCCGAACGCCTGCTACCATGATCGCGAGTACTTCGCTCGAGAGGCTGATAAAATATTTACGCGGCAGTGGGTCTGCGTGGCTGTCGCTTCCGAGGTGCCCGAACCCGGCGACGTGAAGCCGGTCTCCGTCGCCGGAAAACCGCTTGTCGTACTTCGGGACCGCACCGGCGTGGTCCGGGTGTTCCATAACGTATGCAGCCATCGTGGCGTTAAACTCGTCGATGCGCCTTGCAAAGGCGTACCTGCACTTCGTTGTCCCTATCATTCCTGGGCGTATGCCTTGGATGGGCAGCTCAAAGCGACCCCGCATGTGGGGGGCGTTGGGCAAAACCGTGCGGCCGGCTTCAGCCGCGACGATAAGGGCCTCAAGCCAGTTCGCGCCGTTGTCTGGTGGGATATGGTTTTCGTGAACATTTCCGGCGATGCGCCGGATTTCTCGTCTTTAGCCGCACCGCTGTCGGAACGCTGGAAGCGTTGGGACATGAGGCATTTGCGGTATGGCGGAAGCGAGGATTCATCACTCTCATTGCCAGTCAACACCAACTGGAAACTAGCAGTCGAAAACTATTGTGAGAGCTATCACCTGCCTTGGGTGCATCCTGGATTGAACAGCTATTCCCGCCTTGAAGATCACTATCATATATTCGGTGAGAACTTTTCCGGTCAAGGCAGCACCAAATACGACCCACGCCTGCCGAACGCCTGGAGCCTGCCGAAGTTTCCGGATTTGACGGAGGAGGAGGAGGCACTGGCTGAGTATGTCGTGTTCTTTCCCAACGTCTTACTCGGCATTCAAGCTGACCATTTTTATGTCATGATCCTTGATGTGGAGGATTCTCAAAAGACCGTGGAGCGTCTACACATTTATTACTTGCAAGAAGCGTGGGAACAGCCTGACCTCCCCGCGATCAGGGCCTTGACGCGCGATCGCTGGCGAGAGGTCTTTGTCGAAGACATCGATATGGTCGAGCGTTTACAGCAAGGGCGGGTATCACCAGCCTTTGACGGGGGGTGTTTTTCTCCTGTGATGGATACGCCAACGCTCCACTTTCAGCGGTTGATAGCAAAGGCGGCGGGGCAGGCTCCGGAAAATTTTTAATCAGCAGCGCTAGCGGATTTAGTGGTTAGAATTTCCTTCCAATCACCGATTCCCTTGAGCGGGAACTTGCCTAAACTGCGGTAGTTCACATCGGATTCGCGTTCCGCAAATTCTGCCGACACGACGATGCCGTCCTCGGTTTTCTTGCTGAATGGCTCAATACGGGTGACCATGTTTACCGCTGGGCCTATGACCGTGAAATCCAAACGATCCGTGGTGCCGACATTACCAAAGCGCACATCCCCGACATGAAGCGCTATCCCGCAAGTCAGATCGAAGTCATCTTCCTCTTTCCGGCGCTTTGCCATGGCCGCTTGAGCCGCCTGAGCAGCCCCCAAGGCCTGTTTGCAAGCGGTGCAGTGATAGGTATGCCCTTCGGGGCAGGGGAAGATAGCCAGAATGCCATCGCCGATAAATTTGAGAATTTCACCGCCTGCGTCCGTCAAACACTTACCGACCGTCTCAAAATAGCGGTCCAATAATTCTATGACGTGCGGCAGGGGTTCGGATTCGGAAAGCGGTGTGAAGTTGCGAAGGTCGCAGTAAAAGAGGACGGCATGCACAGCTTCGCTATCACCTCGAAGAATCGAACCTCGGAGAATCCTTTCGCCGGCATCGTGACCGACATAGGTGTCTAGAAGGGTTCGCGCCAGACTCCTTGTTTCCTGCAACTCGAGCGCCGTGCCAAAGGCTTTCAAACTCGATTCCAGAATGTCGAGGTGGCGTTGGCTGAAACCATCCGTGTGACGGGTTGCTATTGAAAGCGCCGCGGGCCCTAGAATCCATAAGGGCACAGGTAACATCAGGTAATGGACATAGCCCTGCTGCTTCAACTCCGACAGTATCGGATAATCCTTGGGGTCTTTGTGGCGATCGAGCCGCCGCTCAATCACCTTGTTCGTATCACCGCCCTCGAAGATATCGCGCACGGGTGAGTGAATGTAATCTTCATGCTTTTCGACGCCGTGACCGCGCTTGACTTCAATGGCACCGCCTGAGTCGCGGCTCCAATGGAAACTTCGAGCCCGCAGCCCCGGGTTCAGCTGTCGCATGTGCAAAGTCATGCGGTCGGTGGGAACCCCGCGCAGTATCAATTGCCGGGCGAAGGCATCGAAAAAGAGGGTCCCGCGGCCAAAGCTGTCATGTTGACTTAGAAGCCAATCACGCAGGTCCTCAGGGTCATCGCTGTGATGCATGATTTTGTCATTCATGGTTGGCATAAAGTAAGGAACGACAAACGGAATACAAGCATCACGCTCGCTTCCTCATGGCACCAGTTCGCGCCTTTTTCGTACCCAGATAGGGAGAGAGATAAGCGCCGGTGTGGCTTTCAGCGGATTTCGCGATTTCCTCAGGCGTGCCACTCGCGATGATGTGACCACCCTTACTGCCGCCATCAGGTCCAAGATCAACGATCCAATCAGCCGTCTTGATAACCTCCAGATTATGCTCGATCACGACGACGGTATTGCCCTGATTGACAAGTGCTTGAAGGACTTCGAGGAGTTTCCGTATATCCTCAAAATGGAGACCGGTGGTCGGCTCATCCAGAATGTAGAGAGTGCGACCGGTCGCGCGTTTGGAAAGCTCACGGGAAAGCTTGATACGTTGAGCTTCGCCCCCCGACAGTGTTGTGGCTGGCTGACCAACCTTGATGTAACCCAAGCCCACGCGCTCCAAGGTTTCCAACTTAGTCCGAATGCTCGGAACTGCCTTGAAAAACCCTACGCCTTCCTCAACTGTCATATCAAGAACATCTGCTATTGATTTGTTTTTGAATTTAATTTCCAATGTTTCTCGATCATATCTATGTCCCTTACAAACGTCGCACTGAACGTAGATATCCGGGAGGAAGTGCATCTCGATCTTGATAACGCCGTCGCCCTGACATGCTTCACATCGACCACCCTTTACATTGAACGAAAAGCGACCTGGCTTATACCCCCGGGCCTTGGCTTCAGGCATGCCGGCGAACCATTCCCGTATGGGCGTGAAACAGCCGGTGTAAGTTGCGGGATTGGAGCGAGGGGTGCGCCCGATCGGTGATTGATCGATGTCGATTACCTTGTCGAGAAACTCTAACCCTTCGATAGCATCATGGACGCCGGGTATCTCCCGTGCACCGTTCAAGCGTCTGGCCAACGCCTTATAGAGTGTTTGGATCACCAGTGTTGACTTGCCGGAACCGGAGACACCTGTGACGCAGGTGAAGGTGCCGAGCGGAATCTCTGCGGTTACGGAATGCAGATTATGTTCACGCGCACCCCGTATGAGTATTTTCTGACCTCGATGCCCTTTGCGGCGTTTTTCTGGCAAGGGAATTTCCTTGATCCCGGTGAGATACTGCGCCGTGAGGCTCCGTTCGGTGCTGTTCATGACCTCTTCCGGCAATCCCTGAGCCACGACTTCGCCGCCGTGAACGCCTGCTCCGGGCCCCATGTCCACCAAATAATCGGCGGACCTGATAGCATCCTCGTCGTGCTCAACGACGATCACGGTGTTTCCCAGATCCCGAAGCCGTTTGAGGGTTTCCAATAACCGAGCATTGTCGCGCTGATGGAGTCCGATGGAGGGCTCATCCAACACATAAAGCACCCCTGTCAGCCCCGAACCAATCTGTGAAGCAAGACGGATACGTTGGCTTTCACCGCCCGAAAGTGTTGCCGAAGCCCGGCTTAGGGTTAGGTAATCCAGACCGACGGCTTCAAGGAAAGACAAACGCTCATTGATCTCCTTGAGAATTCGCTCTGCGATTTCCTTTTGTTTAGGCGTCAGGCGGTCGTTTAATCCGCGAAACCAATTGACCGCCTCCGCAACGGCCAGTTCGGCACATTCACCGATGTGGCGATCGCCGATCTTCACGGAAAGAGCTTCTGGTTTCAGTCGGTAACCGCTGCATGTTTCGCAGGCACGATTGGATTGATACTTCGCCAGGTCCTCGCGCACCCAGTCGCTATCGGTCTCTCGCCACCGGCGCTCCATATTGGGAATAATTCCCTCAAATGGCTTGTTTGTCTCATAGGTGCGCAGCCCATCGTCGTAACGTAGCGTGACCGGATTTCCGCCGGATCCGTAGAGGAGGGCGTGCTGTACCGCTTCCGGAAGGTCCTCCCAATTTGTGGTGACTGAAACCTTGTAGTGCTTGGCGAGGCTATCGAGCGTTTGTTTGTAATAGGGAGAGGTTGAGTTCGCCCAGGGTGCGATGGCTCCCTGTCGCAACGAACGATTTCCTTCGGGCACCACCATGGAGGGATCGAAGTAGAGTGTGGACCCCAAACCGTCACATGCGGGACAAGCGCCGAAGGGATTGTTAAAGGAAAAGAGGCGAGGCTCAATCTCGTCGATCGTGAAGCCGGAAACCGGGCAGGCAAATTTTGCGGAGTAGGTCACCCTTTCGCCTGAATCCGCATCCTCGGTGAAAGCCAAACCGTCGGCCAGAGTAAGAGCGGTCTCAAAGGAATCCGCCAGTCTGCTTTCTAAACCGTCGCGAACCACCAAGCGATCCACGACGACCTCGATATCGTGCTTGCGCTTCTTATCCAGTTCCGGCGCGTTTTCGATATCGTGGATTTCGCCGTCGATCTTCACACGTTGAAATCCGCGCTTGCGGAGATCCAGAAGTTCTTTGCGATACTCCCCTTTCCGGCCTCGCACGATGGGTGCAAGTAGGTACAAACGGGTTCCTTCCTTCAAGGCCATCACACGGTCAACCATCTGGCTGACAGTTTGGCTTTCAATTGGCAAGCCAGTTGCCGGTGAATAAGGAATGCCAACCCGTGCGTAGAGTAAGCGCAGATAGTCATAAATTTCCGTCACGGTACCCACTGTAGAGCGCGGGTTTTTCGACGTTGTTTTCTGCTCGATCGATATCGCGGGAGAAAGGCCCTCGATAGAATCGACGTCCGGCTTTTGCATAAGCTCCAAAAACTGCCGAGCGTAGGCTGATAAGGATTCTACATAGCGTCTTTGGCCCTCGGCGTAGATCGTATCAAAAGCCAGGGACGATTTGCCTGATCCCGACAGACCGGTGATGACCACGAGTTTTTCGCGCGGTAAATCAACATTGACGGATTTAAGATTATGTTCGCGGGCCCCTCGCACGGCGATGACGGGGGCAGACGTTGGCTTTTCGCTCAAGGCACCTGGTTCCGATTGCTATAAGGTATGGGTTCGTTGTTAGAGGCAATATGGCGCAAGCAGCGAGGCATTGCCACTCCTGGATGTTCACTTTATTTTCTCATTGCGCCTTCACGGGTGACAGGGCCCACTTCTCCGGTCTAGAGTGCGCTCTCGGCGAGCCTTTATAGGGCTCGTATTTCTAAGCAATGTGTTTCAAGGGGAGTGCCGTACGTCATGGCCGGAAGCGTCAACAAAGTAATTTTAATCGGGAATCTCGGCCGAGACCCGGAGATCCGTACCACGAACGACGGCACCAAGGTTGCAAACTTCACTCTCGCAACCAACGAGACCTGGCGTGACCGGCAGAGCGGAGAGCGCCGAGAACGCACAGAATGGCATCGCATTGTGGTCTTCAATGACCGATTGGTGGATGTCATTGAGAAGTACCTCAAGAAGGGCGCGAAGGTTTACCTGGAAGGTCAGTTGCAAACACGCAAATGGACCGGCCAGGATGGTAAGGAAAATTATACGACGGAGATCGTGCTCCAACGCTATCGCGGTGAACTGACGATGCTCGACGGACGCGGCGAGGGCGGCGGTGGCGGAAGCTATAGCGGTGATGATTATGGCAGCGGCTCGTCGGGTGGGGGGTCGTCCTCTGCGTCCGGCGGTTCGTCCGGCGGCGACCTTGATGACGAGATTCCATTCTAAAGAATTGCTCGGACCATGTGCTCGCTGCTCTGGCGTAAATTTGCCGAGCTTGAAAAGGAAGAACTCTACGCACTTTTAAAGCTGCGTGCCGATGTATTCATTCTAGAACAGCGTTCCTTTTTTCAGGATATGGATGACCAGGATCAGGCTGGGCTTCATCTGCTGTGGTTGGATCGGGAAGAGCGCATTATCGGTACGCTGCGCTTGTTGCCCGGCGCGCAAGGGCGGTCGGTCACAATCGGCCGGGTCGTTTTAGCCCCGAGCGCACGTGGTCGAGGGTACGGTCGGCGGATGCTGGTCGCGGCCCTTGAAGAGACAGCGCGCCGGTGGGGACGTCCTTCCGTGCACTTGTCCGCGCAGTCGGCGCAGGAAAAATTCTATGCGGGTTTTGGGTTTTCCAGGGTCTCCGATCCCTATGACGATGCCGGAATCGAGCACATCGATATGCGGCTGGATCGCAGTTAGACACGCTTGAAGCGCGCGGGAAAAAACACCTTGCTCCAGATCGCCTTCTGGCGTTGTTGCAGTGCAATGACTCTGCTATATTTTCAGGCGATTTTAAGGAGCGTCTCCAGGGGCCGATTCGGATGCCGTTCCTACCTCCCCGTGGGCCCGCGATTGAGCCTCTAGAACCAGACCGGAAACCAGACCTTTGAGCGACCAGATACCGCAGCGTCCTGCATTCGACATCACGCCCGTCACTATCGAAGACGAGATGAAGCGCTCCTATCTCGATTACGCGATGAGCGTGATTGTAGCGCGCGCCTTGCCCGATGTTCGAGACGGCCTGAAACCTGTTCACCGCCGCATTCTCTATGTGATGAAGGAAGGTGGTTTCGACTGGAACCGTCCCTATCGTAAGTCGGCCCGCATCGTCGGTGATGTGATGGGTAAGTATCACCCGCATGGCGATTCTGCGATTTACGACGCAATGGTGCGTATGGCCCAGCCATGGTCAATGCGACAGCTCCTGGTTGACGGACAGGGTAACTTTGGCTCCGTGGACGGCGATCGCCCGGCGGCGATGCGTTACACCGAGGCTAAGCTACAGCGCGTTGCCTCGGAGGCGCTGCTGGAGGACATGGACAAGGAAACGGTGGACTTTGCGCCGAACTACGATGAGTCCACGAGCGAGCCGACGGTTCTACCGGCACGGTTTCCCAATCTTTTGGTCAACGGCGCCGGTGGCATTGCAGTCGGCATGGCGACAAATATTCCTCCCCATAATCTTGGGGAGGTAATTGACGGCTGTTTTGCTTACATAGACGATCCGGATATCTCCGTGGATCGGCTCATGGAATTCATTCCGGGCCCGGATTTTCCGACAGGCGGTATCATTCTTGGGCGCGCGGGCATACGCGATGCGTTCCATACCGGACGCGGTTCCGTCGTAACCCGTGGTAAGGCAGAGATCGAGCTGCGCGACCGTGATCGTGAGTCCATCGTTATCACTGAAATTCCCTATCAGGTGAACAAGGCTCGCATGATTGAGCAGATAGCACAGGCGGTGCGTGCAGGAACGATTGAAGGCGTTGCCGAGTTGCGGGACGAGAGCGATCGCCATGGGATGCGGGTCGTGGTGGACCTCAAGCGCGACGCTATGGGCGATGTGGTCTTGAACCAGCTCTATCGCTTTACGCAGCTCCAGACGTCTTTCGGCGTGAACATGTTGGCCCTCAATGGTGGGCGGCCTGAGTTGATGGGGCTGAAGGACATCGTTGCCGCGTTTGTGGCCTTCCGTGAAGAGGTTATTACGCGCCGCACGATGTATGAGTTGCGCAAGGCTCGCGAACGCGCGCACATCCAACTTGGACTAGCGGTTGCCGTTGCCAACATCGACCCGGTCATCGCCTTGATCCGTGCGGCTGCCGACCCGGAAACCGCCCGTCAGGAATTAATGGCAAGGGACTGGCCGGCCGCTCAGGTCGGCCCGTTGATAGCGCTTGTTGATGAGCCGGGGAGGGCGGTGAGCGATGAAGGCACCTACCGTTTATCGGAGATTCAGGCAAAAGCCATCCTGGAATTGCGCCTGCAGAAACTGACCGGCCTGGAACGGGAAAAGATCGCCGAGGAATTGCAGGGGCTGATCGAGCAGATCAAGGAGTACCTGGCCATCCTCGAATCGCGCGAGAAGCTCTTGGAGGTCCTGCGCGCCGAACTTCAGGATATCAAGGATCGCTACGCCGATCCCCGGCGCACCGAGATCGACGAGCACGCCTTTGATCAAGATGATGAATCCTTGATCCAACGTGCCGAGATGGTCGTAACAATTACCCATGGGGGTTACATCAAGCGCGTGCCGCTTTCGACCTACCGTGCGCAAAGACGCGGCGGCAAAGGCCGGTCGGGAATGGCGACACGCGACGATGATTTCGTGGCTCAGGTACAGGTCTGTTCCACACATTCACCGCTCTTGTTTTTTACCTCGCGGGGAATGGCATACAAGATGAAGGTCTGGCGGCTGCCGGTTGGCACGCCGCAGGCGCGAGGAAAGGCGCTCGTCAATCTGTTGCCCTTGGAGAAGGGTGAAGCTGTCACGACTTGCTTGGCCTTGCCGGAGGACGAGACGCTCTGGGACGAAATGTCCGTTCTTTTCGCGACCTCCACGGGAACCATTCGACGGAACAAGCTCTCCGATTTTTCCAATATCAGGTCGAACGGCAAAATTGCCATGAAGCTTGATGAAGAGGGTGGCGGATACCTGGTTTCCGTAAAGCTCTGTGAGGATAACGAGGATGTGCTTTTGGCCACGGCCAAAGGAAAGGCTATACGCTTCCATGTTACCGATCTGCGTGTTTTCACGGGCCGCAGTTCGACAGGCGTTCGCGGAATCAAGCTAGGCAAGGATGATGAAGTTATCTCCATGTCAATCCTTGCGAGCAATGCGATCGAAATGGAGGAGCGGACGGCCTATTTGCGTTATGCAGCGGCAAAACGCCGGGCAGATGGCATTGAAGACGACAGCGATACGCCTAGTGTTGATGAGGTGAGCGTTGAATTGGATGCCGACCGAATGGCGGAGCTGGAACAGGCCGAACAATTTGTACTTTCTGTTGCGGCAGATGGATTTGGAAAGCGCACGTCCGCTTATGAATACAGGGTGACAAAGCGCGGCGGGCAAGGGATTGGCAACCTTGACCTTTCCCGAGGGAAAAAACAAACCACAGTTGTTGCTGCTTTCCCGGTCGAACCAGACGACCAGCTAATGCTGGTAACGGACGGTGGCAAGCTAATCCGCATGCCAGTGGAGGGAATAAGGATTGCCGGTCGTACGACACGGGGAGTCACGTTGTTCCGGATTGGTGAAGATGAACGGGTCGTGTCGGTTGCCCGCTTGGGTGAGAGTGGTGAGGAAGAGGATGAAGACGAAACCGAGGATGGTCCCTCACTCGAAGAGAGATCCAGTGAATCTGAAGAATTAGCCCCGGAAATCGACGTCGATGAACCTGAGCAGGGGGATTAAGCGATGCAGCGGGAGGAGTTGATAGGTATCTACCCGGGAACGTTCGACCCTATCACGCTCGGGCATCTTGATATTATCAAACGTGGAGCCCGGATGGTTGACCGTTTAATCGTCGGTGTCGCCGGTAACGAGGGAAAAGGGCCCTTGTTTGGGACCGATGATCGCTTGGAAATGGTGCGCCAAGAGCTCGAACAGATTGGCAATGGCAATGCAGTCCTTGAAGTTCGACGCTTCGATAATCTGCTGATGCATTTTTGTCAAAGTGTCGGAGCCAAGCTGATAATCCGCGGGCTGCGTGCCGTATCCGATTTCGAGTACGAGTTCCAGATGGCGGCGATGAACACACGCCTAGACCCGGGAATTGAAACCGTATTCTTAATGGCGTCGGAGCGGCAGCAGTTTATTTCATCCCGCTTCGTTAAGGAAATCGGCAGGCTGGGTGGCGATATCAGAAGTTTTGTCAGCCCGCTTGTTGCAGCACGCCTGGAAGAACGTTTTCGTGGCGATTCTGGGGATTAAGAAACAAGACAGATCCCCGTGTCGATGATTCGTGAGCCAACAAAACGCCTGAATTTCACAATTTTTCCCGTTCAAGCCGTTGATTCAAACCCTCGACTGGTTTACAGACGGCAGGCCTTTTTAGGGCGCGTAGCTCAGTGGTAGAGCAGCTGACTTTTAGTATTGGGAGCCCGTCTTCGGAAACGTAGCGGTGAACAGGCGTCAAATTCGGGGAACCCGTCCGCATTCCAGCAACGGCAATCCCGAGCCAAGCCTCGCAAGAGGAAGGTGTAGAGACTAGACGGCGCCCACCTAAAGCTTCGGCCAAGGTGAAGGGATAGTCCAGACCACGAACCCGAGAGGGGCGGCGAAAGTCGAAGTGGTATGTAATCAGCGGGTCGAAGGTTCGAACCCTTCCGCGCTCACCATATTAAACCCCCGGCATCTTAAGGTGCCGGGGGTTTTTCTTACATGCGAGTGCCAGCTTTCATCCTTGGTTTTTGCTTGAGTGATTTGTGCGGATGATTGTTAAAATATGTAAGATTGTGCTAGAAAAGAGCTACCTGTTGATGACTGCGTTTCGCGAGGCGATTTTGGTTATCGCCTCAGGGAACATTTCCGCGAAACAAAATAAGACCCATCAGGTAATAAAAGTAATTTCTTGAATTCTTTTCGGAGTCGCTGCAATAATCATAGGAATATTGCGTAAAACCTGATGGTTATAGATAAAATTTTATATTTTAGATTATAAGAAAATGGTTAGAAGGTGGTGAGAAACCACCCTAAATCATGAAGATTGAGAAGAGTGACTGTGTGATGCGACTTGGATTAGTCGACCGGTTTCGGAGGCGTGAATCAGGCGCGGTTCTTATCGAACTGTCGCTCGTCGCTCCTATGCTAATCATTACATTTATTGCGATAGCGCAATTTTCTTTCGCTTTTTATGTCGATGCAACTCTGCAGAGCGCCACACGAGCAGCCGTACGATTTGCATCGATGGGGGGCGGCATCACGACTGCTGATACCTATACCACTTGCACGTCGGTAGCCCCAAATTCAGTCGAGAGCAACGCTTGCGACTATATCGCGAACACGAACCTTTTTGGCTTGCTTGGAGATTTTGAAGTAAAAGCCGGGACTTATGCAGGCAATGACGGCGGTACCGGATCGGATACGACGGATGATACGGCCGAAACGGTTCGTGTTTATGCCCGCGTTCTGTTGAGTGACGTGGTTTTCATTGACTTCCGTGGTTTACTGGGGGGCGGTCGCTACATTGAGAGCTTCTCTGCCATGGTGGTGCAGCCATGATGATACGTAAGCTCAAGAGATTCCGTGCCACCTGTCAGGGTGGTGTCATGATAGAGGCGGCCATTGCCGTTCCGCTTTTCATCATCCTGGTATCCAGCATTATCCAGTTAGGCTTCATCGCCAATTCCTATGTGCAAATGCAGGACGCTGTTCGATTTGCCGCACGCGAGATGTCTGTTGGCCGTGTCACGAGTGGCGGTGGCGTTTATACCAACACCTGTGCGTCGGCCAGCGGTCAGGCGGCAACGACTGCGCAGCGAGTTGTTTGTGATCAAGTCAGTGCACTACCTGGAAATTTCAGTGTGGTGGCCGATCAGAATGCATCGGGTGCATCCCTTGTTCGTTTAACGATCCCGCTAAATGATCTGTTGTTCTTCAACATCAGTTTTCTCGGCGGCGGCGGCACCCTTACAGCGGAGGCAAGCTATGGTAACGAAGAATCCTAACGAGCCGCGGACCTATCCGCGAAGCTTGGCTCGTCGTTTCCTGCGAGGCGATGGCGGGATGGTCCTTATCTGGGTCACGGTGCTATTGCCGGTTCTGCTGGGGATTGCCGCGTTGGCGATCGATGCATCCTATATTTTCTCCAACCGCAGCCGCGCACAAGCTGCCGCGGACGCAGCAGCACTCGCCGGCAGCTATCTGGTTGACGGCGGCACGCAAAAAGAAGTTGAGGATGCCGGCTTCGCGGCCGCGCGCGCCAACCTGGCTATTGGCGGCGGATCGGGTATCAACATCGACAGCATCGTGATTGAACGCGGTGTGTGGGATTGCTCGGGTATTGTTTATCCGGCGACCTGCTTCACCGTTACAGGCACGGACCCGACGGCAGTGCGCGCCAGCGTTTCGCTTGGTGACGGTGGCGCCAGCACGGTCCAGCTTTTCTTCGCCAAAGCCATCGGGTTCGGCGATCAGGAGATCAATGTCGACGCCGTGGCCAACGTGATTGGTGGCGGTCCGCCTCAGGATTGCGTGGTTGCCTTGAATGAGCATGATGCCGCAGCTTTCTATATGAACGGCAACAACGACATCAATGCCACAGATTGTAATATTCAGATCGCATCCGACCACCCGACTGCTGCGGCAGAAATCAACGGAGGCGCTTCCAACATTACGATTACCGGCGGTACCTTTAACGTCGATGGTGCTTACAGCGGAAAGACTGGCGTCGTTAACCCGGAGCCAGTTGAAGGCGCTGGTTGCGCACCGAACTGCAATCCCTATTCGGGTCTTAATCCGATCCATGAACTGCTGCAGGATATCGCTTATGCACCGGCAGGGGGGAGCTACGACCAGGTAAGCCCACCCTCCGGATTCCAATGCACCCATGGAGCTCCCGGTTCGCCTACGAGCATTACTGGCGGTACTGCCTTGACACCCGGTGTCTACTGCGGCGGTATAACTGACTTTGGTGGCGGTACCGCCACCATGGCGCCGGGAACCTATGTCATGCTCGATGGGCCGCTGGACACAAACGCTGTCATACTGGACGGCACGGCTGGTGTAACCATCGTCATGGTCGATACCGGAGGTGCCGCTGATTCCTACATCTCCAGCAGTGGTAATGCCGGCTTCAACCTGACGGCACCGGATGCCGCGAGTGGCAGCCCCTTTGGCGGATTCATTATCTGGGAAGCCATCACGAACCCGAAGAGTGCTGATCCCAATGATTGGAAGATATCCGGTACGCCAAATAGCGATCTGATTGGCGCTATCTATACACCGAATGCCTGGTGGTCTTTCCGGGGTGATGTGAACCAGGGTGCCGGTGGTGCCGACTGCTTCCTCGTAATCTCGGATAAACTTGATTTCCGAGGCGGCACGCAAACCGATTTCTCCGCAGCAGGATGCGGCGGATTCGGTGGAACCCCGCTGTTCACGGATGATCGCTACGCACTCGTCCAGTAGAACCAGCGCTTAATCGTGTGAATAGGGCGGCTCGAGTAAATGGGCCGCCCTATTTCTATTCGGGACTAACGACACAAAATTGAACAACAAACAGACATTTGTTTCAAATTTTCCGCAAATAAACGATAATCAAACGAACAATAAAGAAGCACTAAACGTGAGTGGGAGGGAAAGATGAAATTCGATTTAGGCTTGGTTGCATTGATCGTGGCGTTTGGCCACATCATCTTCTATGCGATCCACAGCGCTCTTAGCCGCAACAGGACGACCGATGCCTTGGTTCGCTTGCGTGAGCTTGAGAGACGTTTCAAGAATCAGGCGGATCAGTGTAACAGCGACCACGACAAGATTGTTGACCTGGAGATCGAACTCAACAACGTACGCTAGGTCTGTGCCGTTCTCTTTCCCCGGCTGATCTAAAAGCGCCGCGGCAGGTTCCGTACGATCTGAGTCATGCCCAGAGTGTAGAGTCCAAGCAGGACGAAGTAAGCAGGCAAGGGTAGGGCAATCAAAACCAAGCCTGCTGCCGCTGGTGCTACGATATCGGAGACATCACGATAGGTTATGAATATGGGCGTCATGCGTGTTCGCTCGAGTGGCTTGACCATGCGAAGGAACGTCAGGTTTCCATAGATATCAAGCAACACTACGAACAAGGCGCAGAACAACAATAGCGCCATAGCCGAAAAGGGCGAGAACCAGGCCGCGACGCCAGCTGCAATATTGATGATGCCGGTGAACGCATAGGCCAGAATCAGTGCGCGGCGTATGCCAAGATAATTACCAACGCGTTTGAGCACCGGAACAAGAAAAAGAAGGCCATTTGCCGCCGATACCAGAAGCGCGCATGTTTCCGGAGAGAGTCCGGATTCGACGCCGAAAACCGGTAGATAAGTGAAAAAGGAGACCCACCAAACCGAACGGCCGAGCGCTATAAGCCACGCGCGTCGCAAGGGCTTTCTCCGGATGAAGGGAATGATGCTGCCAAAGGGAGTTTCCGGCTTTTGCCGCGCTGGCACGATCACGCTCCCTTCGCGCAGTCTCAAATACCAGAAGTAGGCGAGTTGAATCAGCGCGGCGACACTGCTCAAGATGAATGGAAGCCATTCCATTATGGACCAGAGGTACACCCCCAACCATGGCCCAAGCGTCCAGGCTGCGGCACTGAACAACAACCGGATCGGTTCCATCTCATTCAAGGCCCGCCCCTTTATGTGATCCAATACATAGAGGTTTAGGCAAATCGCGCCGCAGGCAGTGCCAAATATACGAATGAACATGCCAAAACTGACGCCGGTGAACATACTGGTACCGATCAGAAGCGGCGCGGTCGCAAGGCAAATTAACCCGATGGTGTAGGCACCCCGTCTAGAAATGAAGCGGATTAGTGAAACGATGCAAAGGTTGGCCACCAGACCGCTAAGTCCAACAACCAAATACAGATAGGAAAGGTCCGTGGCGCTACCGGTCACCTTGAGCACCTGCAAGGGCAGGATGGTGGAAAGCAGCGCCCGATTTAGCGACTCAAGCGCGAAAATCAACGCAAAGGATTTTGCTCCCGCTTGGCCAAGGGCGTGGATCCAATCGGGGTGTCGTACGTGAAGCGCCACGAAATTCTACCAAAATGGAATAAACATGACCCTAACCTGCTACAGGATGCGAGGGCTTGCTCGTCTCCTGGCGACAAGTTCCTGCCGTTATAGCGGAAAAGGTAGGGCGACAGCCTCGCAACAACTAAGCCGCGTCAATCAGTGCCATTGCGGCTTCGATGTAAAGACCGCGCAGGCGAACAGAGACGGGACCTGGGGCGCCATTGTGCAGAATCCTGCCATCAATCTTAACCACCGGCATAACGAATCCTGTCGCGCTGGTTGAAAAAGCTTCAGCAGCTTCGTAGGCCTCTTCTGGGGTAAAGGCGCGCTCTTCAAGCAACAAACCCTCACGTTCGACCAGCGCTAACACAGCTTTGCGGGTTATGCCGTGAAGAATGTCATTACTGAGATTCCGCGTAATGATTTTCCCGTCTTGCGTAACGATGAAGGCATTGTTGGACGAGCCCTCGGTTACAAATCCGTCCTGCACCATCCAGGCATCATCGGCGCCTTCATCAAGTGCGGCTTGCTTAGCAAGGGATTGGGCCAGCAGACCGACCGTCTTGATATCTCTGCGGCTCCAACGAATGTCTGGCACAGTTATAACCGAGAGACCTTTCTTCGCTTTCGGGCTATCGAGGATGCTAAGCGTTTGAGTGAATAGGACGATGCTCGGCTTTGCGTCTTTCGGAAACGCAAAATCCCGGTCAGCGGCTCCGCGTGTCACTTGAAGGTAGATCATGCCTTCCTGGAGCCGGTTCCTTTCGATCAGTTCGTTCTGGATAGCCACAATCTCGTCA
Source organism: Limibacillus halophilus (assembly GCF_014191775.1). Lineage (NCBI taxonomy): Bacteria > Pseudomonadati > Pseudomonadota > Alphaproteobacteria > Rhodospirillales > Rhodovibrionaceae > Limibacillus > Limibacillus halophilus. Next base: position 253,354 of record NZ_JACHXA010000004.1, read on the forward strand.
ACAGGCATCGGCAAAGAGATACGCAATTCGGAAAGAGATCGCTGCAACCGCACCAAATGCCCGTCGTTGTCAAACATTTGGCCTTTCAAGACCGGACTGACTTCATAAACGCCGTCGGCAAAAAGAAAACCTCGATCGAAAATCGAAACTGTCGCGGATTCCTCGGGTAAGAACTCACCGTTTACATACACAATCCGGGACACGGGCAAACCTCCGGTGGGGAAGAGTAATAGTCAATTTATACGCGACATAGTGCTTAAAACAGCCGGCAATGCAAGACTGCTTCTACTACGGGCTAATAACCGTAGTAAGCACCAACGACAAGATGCAGGCCAGCAACTCTATCGCGTGGCACCGAAAATGTTTTATCCGGATTCAGTTGGCGAAGAGTCACGTTATCTACTGTGACGGAAACCAGTTCCTTTATGTAAGCTTCATGATCATCGATATCAGATAACATGACCAAAAGCACATCCGCACCTCGGCGAACCGGTCTTTGCGGATGAATTAGAAGAAGGTCGCCTTGCCGGTAGCGCGGCTCCATCGAATCATTAACCACATACATCGCAAATGCGCTCGGCACACCGGCAAGTGGTGCAGGGCGTTCAATCCATTCGATAGGATCGTAACTCACCATCATACCGTCAGGACCGCCCTGGGCGCTTGCGTAGACAGGAAGATCTCTGCCGCCGCCCCCCATTGCTTGCGGGAAAGCAGCGTTACCACGTGGCGCCTCCGACGAACGGCCTGATTCGCCACGGTGAGGCGACATGAGCGGCGTGTCTGAATCGGTGCCAGGCCCCATCACGACTCTGCGGCCCTCATGCAACGCAACAGGTTCTAAACCTAAAGCATTTGCTAGTTCCACGAGATAGCGGGGGCGACGAACCTCCCCAGCTTCCATTTGCTGGACAGCTTGGGCGGAGACGCCGACGCGCCGGGCCAGTTGCGGCTGGGATAGACCGATCTCGCGCCGGCGCTGGCGAACGATTTCAGCAAGTTTTGTCATGGCTTCTTTCCTACAACGTTACCTGATGAAAATCTTTACAAAAAACATAGTTCATAAACAACAAGTTTCTTTTATTATATCGGCCAACAATTGCTATAAAACTAGGATAAGGGATTAGCGCCCCATGCGTGAATTCAAGGATCTGGGCCTCACATTCGTGTCTGGTACCGAAATATACGCCGGCTTGTTAGTGGATGCCGGATTTGCTTTTGATGTCCGGCATCTGCTTAGTGTCGTGCAAAACACACTTGTGCTGCCGACACCTGAAGAACGCGCTGCTGCTTTAGACAGCGAACCATTCTTAGCATCCTGCCAGTGGATTGATGGGGAACCGCATTGGAGCGATACCTGCAAATGCGGTGCGCCTGCGATCGAAGGCACGGCGTGGTGCAAAACCCATCTAAGCCGTGTTTTTGAGCCACTCAAATCAGTGAATAAGAACGCCTCACCGTTGCCTGAAGGCTCTATGGCGATAACGGCGTCACAGGCACTCGGGGGTATTTGATGTCCAAGCCACTCTTATATGACACGGAGATAGATGACTGCTCCTTGGAGCCTTACGTCAGATACTACGCCGAGGATATTGGCAGTTTGCTGGCCATCGCTAACGTAGCCCTGCTACTGAACCTTCCCGGTGTGCAAAAAGAGCTAAGAGAGCTTCGTAAGCGATGTCGTGCGCGCGTTTTGGCGAACAGTGAAGTGATAGCTGGGGCCGCTAGTACCAAGGTCGGGATGGATCAATTTCATAAAATTTTGGGAGCAACCGAACGGCAAGCAGAGCGATTGCTAAAAAGCCCAATATCGCAGCAACCGTGGGGGCCTGGTGACATGCCCACGCCACAAACAAGATCCAAGCTTCAGCGGGATTGGCTTGCGATGTGGCGGATGTCAGGGCAGGCAAGTGAAGAGGAGGTTAAAGCAATCGATTGTCTCGTGCCCATTTGGTTCAAGGTAAGAAAGGGAATGGCCGGTGCTTCAGCGGATCCTTCGCGGTTGCTGACAGGCAAGGTTCGAAAATCCTATCTGCAACCGTTAGAGCGACTCGAAGGAAGAGACGCCGTCATTGCGCTGAAGGTATGGTTACCCTGGATTCGACTGCTCCAGGAAACACCAGCAACCAGAAGCAATCTTGCAAAAATTACCAGGCTAGAGATCGTTGAAAGTTTTATCTTTGATGGGGCGTCCGCCAGCCAGATTGATCGCCAGTACGGTCTAGTGAAAGGTGATTCCTTGGTCATTCTACGTCATGCATTACAAGATTTTTACCATGAAGCAAATAAACTAGTTGACAACCTAGATAACCTATAGTACTTTACAAGGCACGGCGAAGAGTGTCCGGAAAATAATTATCGCCTCTAGGTGTTTTATCCTAAGCACCTCCGGATTGTGCCGCTCCAGACACCCCTACATCGCTAATCGCAACGGACTCGATTCCAAGGGCGGGGCAGGAATTTGGCGATCTGTCTGCTTTGTGTGGCTCGGTATATCCATAGCAAGCTGGCGAGTAATTACGAAGATTGCGGCTGGAATGCCCAGCGAGAAATCGCCTTTGTGCGCATAAACCGATGGGACCGGAAATGACCAAATCAAAAAATACCGATAGCCCTACCAGACACATGGACAGGGGCAAGAGAACGACTGTTATCAGCACCAAAGGTGTAACACCGCTCGGCTACATGCTGTCGGTACTATCGGACGAAGGAGCCGACGTGAAACGGCGAGATGATATGGCTAAGGCAGCCGCGCCTTACATCCACCCTCGTTTGGCCAGTCTCGATCACAGTGGCCAGCTTTCGCTATCTCATGAGGAAGCTCTGGATGAACTTTCATGAGCGCAGGATTGGACTCTAAGGAAGCGATCATTCGACGGCGGCTGCGCGATGATCTTTTACATTACGCCAGGCGTTGCTTGAAAATTAGAACCAAAGCCGGTGGCGCGACGGAATTGCAGTTCAACCGGGCCCAACAACTTCTACATAAACACGCTGAGGCGCAATTGGGACGTATCGGACGTGTCCGGCTCCTTGTCTTGAAAGGGCGCCAGATGGGTGTGTCCACCTATATAGAAGCGCGGCTTTACTGGAAAACAAGCCATCGTCGCGGTGTCAGAGCTTTTATCCTCACTCATCGCGATCAGGCAACTCAAAACCTGTTCGCGATGGCAAAACGGTTTCATGCAAGTTGCCCACGGCCGGTTCGTCCCCGCACCGGGGCTTCAAACCTTCATGAACTGGTTTTTAAGGACCTAGATAGCGGATATCGGGTTGCGACGGCCAAAGCGCCTGGAGTAGGGCGCTCGGACACCATCCAGTACTTCCATGGTTCCGAAGTTGCGTTCTGGCCCAACGCAGAGGAGCACATGGCAGGCGCCCTACAGGCTGTTCCTGAAGTCAATGACTCTGAGATTTGGCTGGAAAGCACTGCAAACGGCAGTGGGGGCTTGTTCTATGATCTTTGCCGATCGGCCGAGAAGGGCCTTGGCGACTATGAGTTGGTGTTCTTGCCCTGGTATCTCGATCCTTTCTATCGTCGGGTGCCACCGAAGAACTGGCGACCGCCAACGGCTTTCGAAAGCTATGGGCAACGCCATCAACTGTCACCAGATCAGATTTATTGGGCCTACTGCAAGAATGCAGAACTCGCAATGGCAACCCGAACCTCGCCGGAGACCTTCTGCTGGAAATTCAAACAGGAATATCCGGGTTCAATCCAAGAAGCGTTCCAGAGCGATAGCGGGGCGTCTTTCATATCCTCCGAAATCGTTGAGAAGGCACGTTTGGGACAGCTTCCGGAACCGGGCCCAGTGGTTCCCTTAGTGCTTGGGGTGGACGTTGCCAGGGGCGGTGGTGATTTCACCCGAGTCATAGATCGACACGGTCGGCGTTATGGACATCGGATAAATCAAAGAATCGATAGCCGGGATCTGATGCAAATAGCCGGTATAGTTGCTCGGCAGATTGAGCGGATCCAACCGGATCGAGTCTTCATCGATGCAACAGGTGGTTATGGCTCAGCGGTTGTAGATCGCCTCTGTGAACTGGGATTTGGTGACGTTGTGCTTGGTGTCGAGTTCGCAGGCCGGGCCAACGATGATTCGGTGTACGCAAATAAGCGCGCTGAAATTTGGGGACGGCTGCGCGACCACCTCAATGAGGCCGGGGGCTGTGATCTTACCGATGACGAGGAATTGCATCGGCATATCTGTGCGCCCGGTCATCGCTTTGATTCATCGGGACGTCTTCTCCTTGAAGGAAAAGATAAAATCAAATCGCGCCTTGGGTTCTCACCCGACGCCGGGGATGCCGCCGCGCTTACCCATGCCGAACCAGTCCGCAAGTTCAAGCCACGTTTTAGCGCCGCAAGAACTGCGGAAATCGATGAACGTGTTTTCTCAGACTGAAGCAGAATGAAAGGATCATATAATGTCCGGCCTTTTCTCGAAGCCAAAGACTCCGCCGACGCCGCCACTACCACCAGCCCCACCGGTACGCACCAATGAAGAAGCACGGCAGGCGGGGTCGGATGAACGCCGTCGCAGACTTCTTGCTGGCGGACGCCAAAGCACTATTCTGACGAGCGGCCTGGGCGTAACAGGGGGCGGGAACGGCAAGGACCTCCTGGGACAGTAATAAGCGGTCGCCTGTATCTGCCGCCAGGCGCACATAAAAAACAAAAATCGAGACACAAGGCCACTTCCAACCGGAACGCGGCCATTTCTCTGCCGATCAACCCGGCACCAGTACGACACAAAGAAGGAAGCGAAGATGGCAGTGACGGCACAAGCCCTCATAGCGCGCCATGATATTTTGGCCGCGGAGAGAGAAAATTGGGAGAGCCTTTGGCAGGAAATCGCCGAACGTGTGCTTCCCAGACAAGCGGACTTCAGCATCCGTCGATCACCCGGAACTAAGAGAACCGAAAAGATCCTTGACGCTACGGCACCGCTTGCATTGGAGAGATTTGCCGCCGCGATGGAGGCGATGCTGACGCCACGAGGTGCCCGATGGCATAGACTTCAAGCAAATGACGACTCTTTAAATCGAAACCCCAGCGTTCGCCGTTGGTACGACCAAGCCGCAGATACCCTATTTCGGGAGCGCTACAGCCCAAGCGCAAACTATGCAAGCCAGCAGCACGAAGTTTATATGAGCCTGGGCGCTTTCGGCACAGGTGTACTCAACGTCGAAGAGGGATTGGGTGGCGGCCTTTCTTACCGCGCTTTGCATCTTGGAGAATGTTTGATTGCCGAAAACCACCAAGGTCGCGTGGATACGCTGTTCCGTAATTTTGAAATGACGGCACGGCAAGCACGGCAACGGTGGCAGGATTCGCATCTTCCAGAAAGTTTGCTGCGATCGGCGGAAATGGACCCAGACCGGCGCTTCACGTTCTTACATGCCGTTTATCCTCGAGAAGAACGTGATCCCAAGCGGCAGGACAAACTGCATATGCCTTTTGCGAGCGTGGTGCTGCTTCGTGAGCCGCAGCACATTGTCTCGGAGGGGGGATTTGAGGAATTCCCATTCATGGTGAGCCGATACGTGACGGCTCCACGTGAGACATACGGTCGGTCGCCAGCGATGCTCGCCCTGCCTGATATCAAGATGTTGAATGAAATGGAGAAGACGAATGCACGGGCCGCTCACCGGCTAGTGGATCCTCCATTGCTGCTCCATGACGACAATCTTCTCAGCCGTTTTAGCCTGCGGCCCGGGGCATTAAATTTTGGCGGCGTTGATGGCCAGGGACGGCAGTTGGTTCACCCTCTCACGACCGGTTCTCAACCTCAGTTTAGCTTGCAAATGACCGAACAAAAGCGGGGGGTGATAAACGACGCCTTCCTGGTGACGCTGTTTCAGATACTGGTCGATGCGCCAAGAATGACGGCAACGGAAGTTCTCCAACGTGCACAGGAGAAAGGGGCGCTTCTGGGGCCTGCTGTTGGACGCCAGCAGTCGGAAGCGCTGGGTCCTATGATCGAGCGGGAGCTCGCTATACTTCAGCGCACGGGCAAACTCCCCCCACTGCCACCTGCGCTGATCGAAGCGCAAGGCGAGTACCGCATTGAATATGATGGCCCCTTGAGCAGGGCACAGCGGGCGGAAGAAGGAGTGGCAATTGCCAGAACCGCGGAGGCATTGCTACCCATGGTGCAGTTTGCGCCAGATATCATGGACAACTTTGACGGCGATGAGATTAGCCGGGTTATTGCCGAGGCCAACGGTGTGTCTGCAAAGGTCATTCGGTCTATCGAATCGCGTGAATCGCTGCGCACGCAGCGCAAACAAGCCACAGAGCTACAAGAAGTGGTAACCGCGGCACCTGGCACGGCGGCGGCTTTGGAGAAAATCTCTCGCCTTCAGGGAGGTTCAAATGCCTGATCTCTCGAATGTTCTGGCGCAATTGCTTTTCCGTAGGCGCAGATCCTATCGGGCACTGTTCTTGACGGAGGGCGGCAGCTACACCCGAAACGCTCGACAGGTGCTGGCGGATCTTCGTCGTTTTTGCAGAGCAACCGACACTCCCTTTGCGGCAAGCCAAGCGGAGACTCTTAGAAATGTGGGGCGATTGGAAGTTCTCAATCGGATCCTCAGCCATTGTGAAGCCAGCGAGGAGGATATCTACAGGATGGTTGAAACCATTGAAGGGCAGGAACATGACGGATAGCGCCAGAAACCCGGTAGACAATGGTGTAGATTCTTCTGACATTGAAGAGAGTCTTTTAGAGCGGTCTCCCGCCAGTGGCGATAACTGGCGAAACGGAGTTCCAGAGAACATCAGGGATGAACCATGTCTATCGCGGTTCAAGGATGTGGCTGCGCTAGCAAAATCCTATGTGGCCGCCCAAAAGCTCATTGGAGCTGAAAGGATTGCAGTCCCAAAAGGAGAAGACGAGGCTTCCTGGGAGCAACTTTACGACCGGTTAGGACGACCAGCTACGCCGGAGGAATACAAACTAAACGGCGAAACGACAGTTAAAGTAGACCCCCACACAGAGATGTGGTTTCGGAACACCGCTCATCAGATCGGCCTTAGCGAAAAGCAAGCCCTACGTTTGAAGTCCGCTTGGGAAGAAATGGTTCGAGCACGGGGCCAGGAGCAGGCAATCAGCCAGGAAGAGGCCCAAAAACTACTCGACCACGAGATGCGTCAGGAATGGGGGAGCGTGTTTGAGCAAAAACATCGCGCTGCCATGAGAGCTGTTCACCGGTTCGCTGATGGAGAGGTTGTTAGTCACCTTGAGACCCTGATGGGATCTAAATCAGCGCTAAAGTTTTTCTCCGCTGTTGGCGAAGCCATCAGTGAGGATCGCGTTGAAGGTAGTGGCAAGCCCGGATTCAAACCTGATCCCGCAGAGGCAAGGGCTCAATTGGACTCACTGCATCGTGACAGCCAAGCAACGGAGGCGTTGCTGGACCGTGATCACCCGCGTCACACCGAATACCGGGACCTTCGCAGGAAGCTCTATCGCCATGCCTATCCGGAGGAGTGATCTTAATGGGAGAAATCTGCTGCTACGGTACAGGCGGAGGATGCCAAGGTCATAATCCTTGCCGTCAAAGCCGAGCTGTGAAAACGAGCAAACACAAAGCCATCGGCTATTTGATCAAAGTAAAACCGATACGGTTTCTAGCCGTTGGATAACCCTTTCACGAACTCTGTCGGAGAATTCCTGATCCACGGGAAACCGGCCTGACGGCGGGAAAGACCGCGGGCCTGATGGCTGCCCCTCAAAGCCTTAGGAGTGATCCAACCTGAACAAACGCGAAATAGCGCGCAGTGAACGCTCGTTCACTCGTTCCCATGCCATGTCTCCAGGTACCAGGGCAATCCTCCGATTTTAAGTATCAAAAAAGCAATTCGACGAGGTAGGAGAACAAGGACAGATGTCGAACCAAGTAAATAAATCCTTTGTGCAAGACTACAAGGATGCAGTCCAGTTTCTACTCCAGCAGAGGGGAAGTAAGCTTCGCAAAGCAGTGACGACCGATTCCTATCGGGGCAAGACCGGCCGCGTTGCCACGCAGCTTGGTCAGGTGAGCGCCCAACTCAGGACCCAGCGTCATGGCAACACACCTTTGGTGGAAACGCCGCATGAATCGCGGTGGGTTTTCCCTAAGGATTATGAATGGGCCGATCTGATCGACGATCAGGATAAGTTAAAAACGATTGGTGACTTTCAGTCTGCCTACGCCATCAACGGTGCAATGGCGCTTGGGCGTGCTATGGATGATGAAATCATCAGCGCATTCTTCGCGACGTCAAAGACCGGCGAAGACGGTGATGTGGACGTGACATTTCCTTCGTCACAGGCCCTTGACGTGAAGATCGGTGCAGCCAGCGCAACAGGTATGAATGTGGCCAAGCTACGAGCCGCAAGGCGGCTGCTAATGGCGAATGAGGTTGATGTCGAGAATGAAAAACTGTACCTGGCAATGACGGCCCAACAGCATGATGAGCTACTGAATGAAGTTCAGGTAGCTTCGACTGATTTCAATAGCAAGCCAGTGCTGGTCGATGGCCATATCAGCCATTTTATGGGCTTTCATTTCATTCATACCGAACGTCTTCCAGTTAATGCCAGCGGCCATCGCCGCTGCGCCGCTTGGTCGCGCACGGGTATGCATCTTGGTGTCTGGAACGATATCGAGACTCGGATCACCGAGCGCGACGATAAATCCTATGCCACACAGGTTTATGCCAAAGGAAGTTTTGGCGCGACCCGGCTCGAAGAAGGCCGTGTGGTTGAGGTTCCCTGTCTCTGATTCAAACGGACGGGAAAAGACCCGATGCACTGAAAGGAGCGCCCAGGTGGCGCTCCTTTTTTCATTAGACGTAATTTTAGAAAGGCTCTGAACATGGCTCTCCTAACCTACCGTATCTTCGAGGGAGCACCTCACTTCAGTATAATTGTTCAGGATTTTGATGCCGGGGATTTTGATCTCAAGCTACAGCTTGATTCAGAGGTCCTTGCGCGTGAAGCCGTTTTCCTGATGCTCGAGAATTTCAAGAAGTTCTTGCTCGAGCAACCCTGGCCACCAATCCCCGAGACCGAACAATCGGTTTGACGCCAAAAATACGGCGCCCTTAGTCCAGGAAAGGCGGAACGATGACCTCACCGGTGGAAATCTGCAATCGGGCCCTCACTAAGCTTGGAGATCGCCCAATCCTCACCCTGTCTGATGACAACGAACGCGCCCGTGCCTGCGCGCGCCTTTATGAAGTGTCCAGAGATGCGGTCTTGCGGGATCATCCGTGGAACTTCGCAGTGCAACGCGCAGAACTCGCTGCACTGGAGGAAAAGCCAGTCTGGGGCTTCAAATCCCAATTCGAACTACCCACCGATTGCCTCCGAGTGCTTTGGGTTGATGGCAACTATCCGTGGCGAATCGAAGGGCGTCGCGTTCTTAGCAATTTTGAGGGGGCATTGCGCATCAGTTACGTCCGGCGCGTGGAGGATCCGAATGTTTTCGATAGCCTCTTTCAAGAAGCACTAGCCGCTCGCTTGGCTCTGGAACTTGCAGAAGCACTGACGCAATCAAACAGCAAACGGCAAGCGGCGGGTGAAGGGTACCAATTGGCGCTCATCAGGGCCCGAAGTATCGATGCACAGGAAAATCCAGCGGAAGAAGCCGAGTGCGATCCCTGGATACGCGCGAGGTTCTGATATGCCAAAAGCATCTTTTGCCTTCACCAATTTCACCGCCGGCGAATGGGGTCCGCAGCTTGACGGGCGAGCAGACCTTGCCAAGTACCGCAACGCGGTGCGATTGATGGAAAACTTTATTATTAGGCCGCAAGGCCCCGCAACGCATCGTCCTGGTACGCGCTTTGTCGGTTTAACGAAGGCGAATCAAGTAGCGCGGCTCATTCCCTTCCGATTTGCGGCCGATGAATCCTTGATGCTCGAACTCAGTGCGACGGCGCTCCGGTTCTACTGCAACAATCCGGCGTTGTGTCCCCTGCCAGTTGATCCAGACAACCCTTACGCAAGAATAGACCTACCGGCAGCCGCCGCAACATTGTCCAACGGTGATTTTGCTTCTGGATTGGATGGTTGGGAGGTTGTGCTGGAGGAGGGCGCCGTTGCCGAGGCTATACCTGGTGGTGGCTTGAGGTTGCTCGGCGGCAAAACCAGTGACGGGGATCTGACTGTTGGAGCCGTCTCTCAAACGGTCGAATCAAAGGATCCCTCGGGATTACATCTGCTTGATGTGGCGTTAGAAGGAGGTCCGGAATCACGCCTCGCACTTCAAGTCATGAATGCGGACGACGGTGTTTCGCTTCTTCGGCGTGTGCTGGCACCCGGTAGCCATCTCATTGAAATCCCACAGCCTGATAGCGGTCAATATCCACCCTTGTTGCAGATTCTCTTCGAAACCGTCGGTACGAAGGAAATCGTGGTCCGCAGTGTAGATTTTACCGGTAATAAGCCCCTTGAGGTACCGCTACCATTTGAAGAAAGCGAACTTGAACGCGTACAGTTCGTGCAGTCCGCTGACGTGGTTTACTTCACGCATGCAAAACACCAGCCATTACTTCTAAAACGGTTTGGTCGACTAAGCTGGTCCGTTGAACCCTACGTATCGGTTTTGGGTCCTTTCCTCCCGTCCAACAGCAGCGATACAACCCTCTTGGCTGACGGTCGTATCGGTAGGGTTACAATCACAGCTTCTTCCAAGGATGGCATTAACAACGGAAATGGATTTTTGAAGGGCGATGAAGGTCGCCTGATACGCCTGCATGATGGCTTTGTCAGAATTGTTGAGGTTGTCGACTCACAAACCGTTACCGGCGACGTCCAGAAACTCGAGGATGGGCGCCAGGAATTGATGCCGTTCTACAATCTATCCGACGGCAAAGTGAAATTCGTCGAAGGCAATCCGGACAACGTCGATCAACCACATAGTGACCGCCTCTATGACCGCAGCAATAAATTCCTAGAGAAGGGATTTCGAGGTGGGATGAAGTTGACACTTCATCTGCCGATAGAACCTTCGCCACCGCCACCTCCTGACGGTGGCGACAACACCAGAGGCCTTTCGATCGGCGAAGTTCCCGATGGCTATGGGCAGCACGGCGACCCCTTTCTACTGGCGCAGGTATCCGAAGACACCATGGTCCTGTCAGAAGGCGCGGACGTTCGAAAGCCCGTTACTGGCTCTTGGCCTGATATCGCTGATGGGTTTTTAGTCGGGGAACTAGAGGCCAGCACCGACTGGGCTCTGGGACTTTGGTCTAAGACAACCGGATATCCTTCTACGCTGACGTTCTTTGAAGATCGTCTTTTCTTTGGAGGCGTGCCGGTTCTACCACAACGCATCGACGGATCAAGAACCGGCGACTACGGTAACTTTCTTGATCGCGATCCCGACCTCGTTGTCCTGGCCGACCATGCCGTTGCGTTCACATTGAGTGCCGAGCAGATCAATGAAATTCTCTGGCTCCGCTCATCGGACAAAGGGCTCTTGATCGGCACAACAGGTGGGGAGTGGGTAATGCGCCCTTCCGATCTCAATGAGGCACTGTCTCCATCCAACGTGGTGGCCAAGCGCACCTCGACATATGGCAGTGCCCCGGTACCGCCAGAAATGGTGGCGAATGTTGCACTGTTCCTGCAACGTGATCGACGAAAATTGAGAGAAATGGCGTTCGTATTTGAAGCAGACGGTTTCAAGGCGCCAGATATGACGATTCTGGCCGAACATGTGACAGAAAGTGGCATTCAGGCTATGGCTTACAGCCAATCGCCAGACTCAGTCCTTTGGGCAGTGCGCAATGATGGTGCGCTGCTGGGATTCACCTATTTGCGGGACCAGGAAGTCCTGGGATGGCATCGCCACACTCTTGGCGGACACGCAGATGCCGAGGGGATCAAACCCGCCGCTGTGGAGAGCGTTGCGGTTATCCCATCGGTCGATGGCTCGTTTGATGAAGTCTGGCTGGTGGTCCGGCGCACGATTAATGGAGAATTACGCCGGCACGTCGAAGTCCTGGGACGACCTTGGCCCGGCGGAAACAACCTTACCGGTGCACTGTTCAGCGATAGCGGGCGTTCGTTGCGCGTTGAATCGAATGAGCCGGTCAACTGGGTGGGGGGACTGGATCATTTAGAGGGCCAGACCGTAAGCTTATTGATTGACGGTGCCCTCCATCCACAACGGCAAGTGACCGGCGGGACTGTTGAACTTGAACGCCCAATTACCGATGCGGTCATACAAGCTGGGCTGCCGCGTATCGCGCGACTGGAAACCTTACGCCTTGAGGCGGGGGCGGCGGATGGAACCGCTCAAGGTAAGACCAAACGGATTACCAAGGTCGTGTTTCGGTTATTTGAAACGAGTGGCGGGAAGGCTGGACCATCCGCCGAAGTTCTGGACCCGGTACCAATCAGCAACTATCGAAACCCCAGTACCGCGATGAACAGCCCGGCAACACCTTTCACAGGCGATAGCCAGGCTATGATTTGGCCGGGCGGGTATGAAACCGAGGGGCACGTGCATTTCCAGCAACACTTGCCCTTGCCTGCAACAGTCGTTGCCATCTTCCCACAGGTCGTCACGCAGGACAGATAGTCCGTGGAAATCGTCGAGTTTGAAAGTTGGCACCTGGAGCATCTGCACCTTCAGGAGGCACAAAGCTACATGATTTCCTATTTCACACCAGAGTATGGATCGCTGTTGGAAAAAGCGGGACCATCCTTCACGGCGTTGCACCAAGGAACACCAAAAGCGGCGGCGGGAATTGTGATGTGCCATCCCCATCGCGCACTCGCATGGGCGTTGCTCAGCGCGATGGGACCACGGCATTTTCTACCCGTACATCGTGCGGTTCGGGCTTTCCTGGACCGCCAGACAATCCGCCGCATCGAAGCCAATGTCGATGTTTCCTTCCAACAAGGTCACCGTTGGATCCGCGCGCTTGGCTTTGAACTGGAGGCGGCAAGAATGCGTGCCTATTCGCCGGAAGGACGAGACTACTCACTCTATTCACGCATATACAAGGAGGTATGAATGACAGGGTTTGAGCCGCTGATAGCGGCGGGTCTAAGCGCGGCCAGTTCGGCAGTAGGTGCTATTTCCCAAGCCCAACAGGCCAGCGCCCAGGCTGATTTCCAGGAACATCAAGCCAACATCGAGAAGCAAAATGCCTTCCTGGCACGGGAGGCCGCTGGGTTTGCTGCAGTCGGACAGCGAGAGCAAGGCCGCCGGGCGTTGGCGAGACAGCGATCTAGCATCGGGCGTAGTGGGTTGCAGCTTGCCGGCACACCATTGGCCGTTATCGAAGACCTGGCGGTGGCGGCTGAAACAGAAGCGCTCACGAAAGAATTTGAAGGAGAGATAAACGCACGTGACGCTGAATTGCGTGCGCAAGAGGCCTTGTTTCGCGCCAATCAAACCAAAAGCGGGATCGGGGCAGGTCTACTCGGGGATTTTCTCCAGATCGGGAGCGGTGTCGCCGGCGCTTTGTGAATCGTAAATTCTATAATGGGATTGCCTAAATGAACTCAAAAAACAGAACCAGCAACGGCTTAAAGCCTTGGACCAGAGTTATCAAAGAACAGCAAGAGTCGCTGGAAAGCTTGCAGCGGTCTTTGGGGTTGCTCCGTGAAGAAGAAAATCGCTTAGCGGCTAAGGTGGCAGTTGAAGCTCAGGAGGGACTTGGTCTTGCGTTATCACGGCTCCGCGAAGACATCAGAAGTAACTTAGAACAGCAGCAGCTGGCCGAAAGGACCCTTGACGGCGCTGCAATCCTTGAACGGGAGCAGGACGAGCAGGCTGCGCTCAGCAAAAGAAAGCAACAGTTCAAACAGGCCCGGCGCCTGGCACAGCAACGCGAATCTTTGGCCGGTGACATAGAACGCGGCGTTGCCGCAATCGCCAAAAGCTACAGAAAGTTAGAGGAGCTTGGCCGAAAGCTTGCCGAGGTAACTCCAGAGCAACCTGGATGGCTTCGCGCCATCCACCCCGCTTACGGCGATCCACTTCTGCGTCACTTACGGCTCGCGTTTTTGCAAGTCGGTTTGAAGCTCGACAGCAGTCATTTCGTGGATAGCGGCCAGCTTGCCCAAGAGCTCAAGTTTCGCGCCCGTGTTGTTGGCGATGATCGCGCCTATCTGAACATTGAGAAGGAGTAATAGGTTCATGACCTTTCGGTTTGATAGCGACGAGGACAACGAGCGGGCAGTCTTCGATGCCTTTAAGAAGGCTCAACGCTTAAAGCGTAGCCAAAACGAAGCGACGGAATCTGAGATGTCTGAGGAGGAATCTCCGGCAATTTTCAAACACGAGGTCGTAAGCGACCCCGATAAAACTGATCTGGGCCAATCTCCGAAAGAGAACCCTGTTGCAGAACCGGTAGCACCAGGCAGTCCCGACGAGTATCTGATTTCCTTTGGCGATCATCATGACTCCAATCTGGAGAAGAAAGCCCGCGAGTGGTTTTATCAAGTAGGGTTACCCATTGGCACAGCCAAAGCGATCTCCTCTCTCCATAACTTGCGTATGGAACAAGAACTCTCAGCCGTAGAACTAGAGCAGGAACGTTTGTCTGTTGAGCGGCGCTTGCGCGGTGAGTGGGGTGATATAAATTTTGAGAAGCGGATTGGAATGGTCCGCGAACTACTTCGCAAAGTGAGCCCGGAAGCGATTACCCTCCTGGAACAAAGCGGCCTGGGTAACGATGAACACATGATTCGCCGCCTCGTACGCTTTGCGGAGTCCAAGGTCGTACGTTAGGCGTTCGATCACACGCAACCCATCAAAGGAAATTCAGCAATGCCGTCGATCCCTATAAAGGGGGCCGGCGCAGCTTTAGCGTCGCCACCAAATCGAGACCCCGCACGTGGAGGTGAGCGCACGCATAGCCGCCGTCTTCCAATTCTCAAATCGGCACCACTAAGCAACGTTGATGTAAAGCGGCAAGCCAGAACGCTAGATGCCATTGAAAGGCTCGAACAGGCAGGCTTCATGGCAGAGGTACTCAGCAGATTACGTGAGTCCTTCACCGATCGCCTTCGACGCGATATAGCCGAAGGCCGCACAAATGGCGCGGTCGAGCGACTGCTCGAGGCGTTTGATCAGGAAGTCAGCGATATACAGGACGGCGCCATTGATCAAAATGAATTCGTCGAACTGCCCTCGCTGTCGAGGCTCCGAGAAGCCTTGTCCGCGCAAGCAAGAATGGCAATCTCTCGAAGCCGAATCAGCGCGAGGCTTGATCAAGTCGCTGCCATCCTAAAGCAGCAAAGCGATTTAAGTAGAGAAACACCAGAAGAGCTCGCCAGTATTCTGAGTGAGTTTGAGGCACTCACCGATAGTATGGGCCTAACAGCCACGGAAACCGCACGCTTCCTAAACAGCGGCAGGGTACAGATCGCGCTTGCTGCCGCGTTGGCACTGATTGAACGAGCACCCCGGACGGCCGTCAACGCCATTATGTCGGGACCGTTGAAGGCTATTCTCCCGTCGCCATTGCGGCAGAATCTTTATGCAGCGGCTACGAACCGAGTTGAGGAAGAAGAGCATCGAGCCAAAGCCTTCGCACGCAGGGGCGAGGCCGCAGTTGACGACGTAGACGCCCTGCTCGTCAAACCCTCCCTTGAGGATGCGCAATCGCTTGATGCTGAACCGGTTCGATTCGTCGCGAGTGCGAGAGCTTTTCTCTCTCAACCGCTTGATAGTCAGAGCGCGGCGCTGCGGCGCAAACTTGCTCAGACAAGTCAGACCCAAAAGCAGCGAAGCGAATTAGTCAAACAGTTGCGACTACATCACCGACTTCGAGAGCGTTTGGAGAACCAACCGCTCGAGGCGGCGGCACTGATGGGTTTAGAAGAGTCACCAAAGCCATTGGACTTCACTTCGCCCGAATCCCTCCGGGAACGGGGAGATACAATTGACCGTCTCGGCGCAATCCTTGAGATCGAGCTGACGCCGCTTGATGGCACTGAAATCTGGCAGCTCATAGAATTACTGAGCACCGCTGATGCCAAAGCGCTTCATGCCACGTTGATAGCTCTTCGCGTTGGCTTAGGTGAGTCAATGACTGCTCGCATTGCCAATCGGATGTTCATAATCCGACCGGCGCTCGCTGTGGCCCTGGCCCGTCTTGAGTTACAACCCTCAACGTCACTTGCGATAACCAAAGGTCTTCAAGATACTTCCGGCGCAAGCAAGGCGATTCTGAAGCTTCCAAAGCTGGGTCAGGAGGACGCGCCTGAGATCATCGCCATTTCTCAGAAGGCTCCAGCGCTCATGGAAGCTCACTGGATAGCAGCAGCGGCGTTGCTATCTCAGGATACAGCTTTCGGCCTGGAAGGCGTTTCACCGGCTAGGATGGTGGCTGCCCTTCATCAAGTGTCAGGTGCGATTGGTCCCGACGGCATAGGTATCTTTCTATTCCGTGGCCATCCCATCATTACTCCACGAGGCGGACTGAGCGCCGAAACGCTAGATCATTTTTTAAAAGATTTAGACGAGTCCGATTTGGCCGCTTTCGGAAATGGTAGCCCGCAACAAGAAAATGATGAACCCGCTTCTGCCAAAGAAATCCTGGAGAAAGCGCCTGTAGCAAATCGTGGCTTCGGTTATCTCGGGTTTTTCGGCTCTCAGGGGCAACTTCTGCTACGCGGAAACAGACAGGATAGAAGCACAATCCCGCGTGAACCCTTTGAGTTTGATGCCATCAGAGCAATCCGATCTAGGGGAATAAGTCAATTGTCGGGCGACAAGTCCAAATCTAAAGCCACCTTCGAATCGGCTCCGGAAATCGTCACCACCCAGGAGTAAAGGCATGTCGGTTACAACCGAAACAAACAAGATTTTTTATGAAGGTAACGGAATCACCGATACCTTCTTTTTCCCCTTTCCTGTACTGGAAGCTGAACATCTTAAAGTCAATCTGAGAGCACCTGACGGAACTGAAACCGAATCACTGTTAGATGCTACGGATGGTCACTTTGTGCTTTTAGAAATGCAGGGCGAGGCAGGCGCATCAGTTACATTTACGAGCCCCCCGCAAGACGAACACCTCGTTCTTATCCGTCGGATTGTACCTTTGACACAAGATGCGGAGTACACAGCCGGAGACCCTTTCCCCGCTGAGTCACACGAACGAGTGTTAGACCACAGAGCGATGGCTGAGCAACAACTTCAAGAGCAGTTAAGCCGTGTCATTAAGGTTCCAGAGACCGATCAAAGCGAAGATTTGCTACTGCCAAATGAAATCGTTAGGGCAAATAAACTTTTTGGATTTGATGACCTGGGTGCGCCAGAGGCCGTAACGAAAGAATCGCTGATCACCGACGTCTTATCAGTACATGACGATGCAAGCTTCGTAGGTACGATCGGCGTCAACAAGCCGCTCAATTTTGCTGCGAATCTTAGTGCCACTCTCGATGCATCAGGAGGGGTCGCGGTTGCGGTGGAAGGCGGGCAAGGATCGGGGCTTGATGCTGATCTCTTCGATGGACGTGACAGTGCTGACTTCGCCAAGCTAGGAGCGGCAGATGCAAACCTCTTCTTGGGGGAACAGACCTTCAATCACAATGTCACCTTTAAAGCAGATCAAGCGATTGTCAAATTCAATGGCGGCGCGGGATCAAGCAACACCGACTGGAATCTGCGGCTTATAGACGAAGGTGAAGCCGGGCCGATTCCCCCAACCTTGATGCTTGGTTATGAGACTGGCACCAACAGCAATTGGGCCCTTCAGATCACACCGTCAGCGAAGATCCTCCGGTCAGATTCGGACGGGCTTTTTTATGACGGCAAGCTTCTAGCATTTGATACCGGGAACCCCGGAAACGTGCCTGATGCAAGCACGACGGAGAAGGGGATTATAGAAATTGCAACGCAAGCTGAGGTGGATAGTGGGGGCGATAGCGAACGCGCGGTAACCCCAACGACACTAAATACCTGGGCTGCTGGTGCCTCGGGATTCTTACCCGTGACCGGTGGCACGTTAACCGGGAATCTTAGGTTGGCGAACGACAATGGAATCATAGAAATTGCCCGTGGCGACGGCACTGTTGCCGCAAGTTGGTGGACACCTGTAGGGGAGCCGGAAAAGCCGCGGTTCAGGGTGCATGATCCGGCGGACCCAAACAATTGGACCGCTATGCGATTGGAACATCAAGGGGACCTTTTCTGGCGTGGGTTAAAACTTTGGGGTCAACACAATGACGGTAGCGGTTCAGGATTGGATGCTGATTTACTGCATGGATTCATCCAAAGTGATCAACCGACCGCGAACACGCTAGCGCGCCGTCAAAACGACGGATCGCTACTTGCGCTAACGGAAATTAGCGCGCAGGCGCCGGTCGCCAATGGAGAGAGCGCTTTTGTCTTGCGTGGCGGTGGCGGTGCTGTGCGAAGTGAAATTCGGTATGACGGCGTTACGGAAGGGCTATCCCTGCGGCTCTTTGGAGGCGCCGGAACATTGCGTAACGAGATTTCGCTGAACGCGGATGGCTCTATTTCCATAAATGGCCAACCCCTGTTGACCGGGGGAGAAGGTGTGCTCGCCGATCCGGGGTATCAAGTCTTCGGCAACGGATTGATTTTGCAGTGGCTAAACGCCGCTGCGGGCCGAGGCGTTCCAAAATTCGCGGCGTTCCCGATGACATTCCCAAATGCCGTGCTTGGAGTGGTAACGGGTGAAACTGGCGGCGATGCGGTAGTTGCCGCAGTCACTGCATCTGGCGTTTCCCTGCAGGGTCCTGCGGGCGCGGAAGCCCCAAACACAAGCGCCTTTTGCCTTTCAATAGGATATTGAGGAGGAAAAATGTCCAGGTACTACGCTCGAGTAGACACGGTAGGGCGCGTCATCGGATTCTATTCAGATGATGTGCACGGCCCCCGTCGGATCAAAATTGTAGACCCATCGTTCAATAAAGCGACGACGCCGGAGGGTGATTGGCCGGTGGTTACGGTAATTGACCATGGATTTGATCCTCGCCCCCAACCGAAAGGTGATTGGCCAACGGTTCAAGCACCTAATCCCGGGTATGAATCCAACCAGCCAGTTGGTCCGCAGAATCAGAAAACAATCCTCATAGCCGACCCGAACTTCGAACCCCCAACCGTCATCGTGCGGGATGAAACTTTTGAACCTCCATACATTGAGATCAGCAATCCTGAAACGAAGATTCCTGCTGAGGCTTTCGAAATCAGCGTATCGACTTGGCAAGCCTGGCTCGCCGATACCGCTAACCAAGTTTGGGACTTCAGTCTCAATGCCGGGTCAGGAGATCTAGTTCCGCGTGAGATTCCGTTGGAGGAGCGGCGCAACACTAAAATCGTAGCCATTCATGCTTTGCGGGAGGCAAAGACAAAGCCAGGTACGATCTCGATCGATGTAGGTTCAGGCCGTTCAATTCCTGTCGATGTTCGCGGGGAACGTGACTTCCGAAATATTCTAGGGTTGGTCACAGCGGCTCAAAACGGTGCTGGTCCATTCCAGTTTCGTGATGCGATGGACCATGTTCACACCATCGATACCGGGGAAATGGTGCGGCTCGGGCTTGCGGTGCAACGTCATGTTTCGGCTGTTTATGAAGCATCCTGGCGGCATAAAGACAATCTTGCCGCTCTGGATGACATTGCATCGATCGACGCCTATGACATCGAGCCCGGTTGGCCCATTCCCTAAATGCTCAAACATCGGCCGCCTAAACCGACCAAAGCATGCCGCTAATCCAGAGCGGCATTTTTTATGGAGATTTTCTATGAAACCACCGCAGCTTGAGGCACCAAGCGGCACGACGCAGCGATCAAACTTTGAGCGACACGCTCAGACACTGCTGGCTTCGATCCTGGTAGGCCTGGTCGGATGGGTCGGCCTTACTGTAACCCAGGGACGAGAGGAAACAATTCGCCTACAGGAGCGGGTCGAATACCTAGCCGAACAACTGGGGGAGTTGAGAAATAAGCTGGAGCAGGGTGTTTCGCGCACTGAACTATCCGCCCTTCGACAGAACCTAGCCGATCATGAAACGCGACTTCGCAGTTTGGAGCAAAGGGGGACGTCTGTTGATTGATCTAACATCCTGGATTGATGCAGACCCAATCGAATGGCGATGGCCTCATTTTTCACCTCGGGAACTGGCCGAGCGTTCCTCAAAATGGGAAGAGGGACGAAGCCCTCTAAGGATTAACGAGAATTTCTTGGATCGCCTGGAAGCCTTAAGAATGGCCTTCGGCAGGCCCCTAATCGTGACTTCCGGTTACCGCAGCCCGGAACACAACAAGCGGGTTTCCAGCACCGGAAATAGTGGGCCGCACACATCAGGGCGCGCTGTCGATGTCCACATTTATGGGAGTGCGGCCTTTGACTTGCTGGATGCGTCTTTAGCCCATGGCTTTACCGGTATAGGCCTCCAACAAAAGGGACCTGTGTCGAGCAGATTCATTCACCTAGATGACCTACCAGGCAATGACACACGCAAACGGCCTTGGATTTGGAGCTACTAGAAAAGGACTAGAGGAAGAAATGATACCAGCGCTACTCGTAGGCCCCCTCGCAAAACTAGCTGGCGACTTAATTGATAACCTATTTGAAACCGAAGAAGAAAAAGCCGCAGCTCATGTAAAACTAATTCAGTTGGATCAAAAAGGCCGGTTACAGGATATGCAGATTCAGTTATCCGCGATTTTGGCCGAAGCAAGAAGTGATGACCCCTGGACCAGCCGAGCACGGCCAACGTTCCTCTACCTCATGTATGCTGTGCTTGTGTTCCTGATCTTTTTTGGCGCGCCATTGAGTGTGTTCTATCCGGAAGAGGTTACGGCTGCAGCCAAGGCGGTTTCAGAACTGCTCAATGCCATTCCTGAGCCGGTGTGGTGGCTTTTTGGAACAGGTTACCTTGGATACACCAGTGCACGAACCTTAGATAAATGGAAACGGCCAACGCCCAAATGAGGAAGGGTTCAGGCACCAAACTCCGGTAATCCAATCACGCATGCGCGCATCGGTCTCTATTATACTCCCGAAAATCTTGGTGTTACTTTTGAGGAGCTACCGAAAGGTCATCGAATCAAGAACAGTTTGGTTTCAAAATAGTTAATAAAATATTAATTTTTGGAAAAATCTTAACAAAACTGTTAAGGCTTTAGTAATAAGTCTTAATCTTATCTAAAACTATTTGTACAATCTTATTTTTTCTCTTAACCTACGATTAACAACAACCCGTACCGGGAGTATTCTGGGCAATGGAAGCACCCGCTGAAAAGCATCATGGGTTCAAACGTGAGTTGCGAGAAGAACCTCGAATAGTATCCGATCAGGCAACTCAGAGGATTGAATCGGCAAAAGCTTGGCCTCGGATGATTGGCTGGCTTGCCAAGACCAAGGATTACGAACAGGTTGAAGTCGATTTGGACGAAGAGAGTCAAATCCTCTGGTGTTATATGTCACCTAAGGGTCGCCCGAGCGTTACGCCCGGCTTAGCCAATGAAGCAAGACAACTGCAAGAAGGCATTCGCCACTGTTATCAACGCGGCGACGCTTCCTCCATTCCGTTCAAGTACATGGTTTGGGGATCAAGCGTACCGGGTGTGTTCAACTTGGGTGGTGACTTGAAGCTTTTCGCACAGTTGATTCGAGAGGGTCGAAGAGGCGATCTCCTTGCTTACGCAACAAACTGCGTAGATGTGGTTTATGCGAATGCGGTGAATCTCGAACTTCCTGTCATTACGATTTCCCTCATTCAGGGAGACGCATTGGGTGGTGGGTTCGAAGCAGCAATCTCTGGCAACGTTGTCATTGCGGAAAAGAGTGCAAAGTTTGGTCTTCCGGAAGTCTTGTTTAATCTTTTCCCTGGAATGGGCGCCTACAGCCTAATTTCCAGGCGGATTGGACCAGCGCAAGCTGAGCGCATGATCTTCAGCGGTAAGGTTTACAGTGCAGAAGAGCTTTATGAACTGGGCCTTGTCGACATGATCGTTGAGGATGGAACAGGGCAAACGGCCGTAATGGACTACGTGAGCCGTAACGTTCGTCGGCACAATGCAAATATTGCGGTCTACCGCGCACGCCAACGGATCAATCCCTTATCCTATGAAGAACTCTATGAGATCACAGTGGACTGGGTCGACGCTGCACTTACGTTGACCGACTCAGACCTTCGCCGTATGGAGCGCTTGGCAGGAGCCCAAGACAAACGCCGCCTCGGCAGATGAGGGCATAAAGGATAACCGTTAAAAAGGGCCGCATGCAGCGGCCCTTTTTTAATCCTCAAACCGCTCTACGAAAGCTTGAATTTCCGCTCGTGCAGCTTGGAAATCTAGGGATATTTGCTCGGCTAGCCCAACACAACGTGATTCAAACTGTCGTGGTGTCAGGCGCCGAATATCCTCGAGGCGCTTCGTAAGTGTGATAGCGCCGACGCTGCGCGCCGTTTCGTGCAAATGCCCCGTCAATTCCATGAACTTTTTGTACTGCTGACTTTGGGCTGCAAGCTTGATACGGGTCACCAGACGTTTCCCATCAGCATCAAATGCATCAGACAACTCAATCACCAAAGAACGGCCCTCTTCATCGTC
The DNA here is from genome assembly GCF_014191775.1 of Limibacillus halophilus. NCBI lineage: Bacteria > Pseudomonadati > Pseudomonadota > Alphaproteobacteria > Rhodospirillales > Rhodovibrionaceae > Limibacillus > Limibacillus halophilus. The sequence goes on from NZ_JACHXA010000004.1 coordinate 275,905, forward strand.
AACTAGGCGTTCCAGTATCTCGTTGTCTAGTACAGGCAACTCTTCGCGCCCATTGAATCGCGGATGCGTTACAATCTTACCGGTTAGCATTTCCGGCGCACCCAGTGGTCGCTCCTCGCCATCCTCGGGCAAGGCATACTCTTCTATTGCTCTGACAAGCCGAGAAGGCTCAATGGGCTTAGTGAGACACGCATTCATCCCAGCTTCCAACGCCGCATTCCGCGCCTCTGACGTAGCATCAGCGGTGATTCCCAAAATCGGAATTTGACGGCCGCCCAATCGTTCCATTCGGAGCATCTTAGCCGCTTCAATCCCGCTCATCCCGGGCATATGCATATCCATGAGAATGATATCAAACTTACTGTTATCGACTGCCTCAAGGGCCTCTTCACCATTGCCTACCAATGTCGTTTTGAAGCCAGCCCGCTCCAACGTCATACCAATTACCCGTTGGTTGATGGGGTTATCTTCGGCAACCAGAATCGAAAGTTGCCGCCTTGGAGCGTCGGCGACAGGCTGCTTGACCGTAGGAGATATGCCACTTGTGCCGTTGTTCTTTGAACCAGTGGCTTGTTGATTAGAAGTTTGGTTCTGTCCCACGTTCGCAATCGAAGCGGTAGCGGTTCTTTGACCCAACTGCGCCTGTTCAACCGCACCCGTGGGTTCCAAGAAGGCTTCCGTCTTGCGGTCTGCACTCAGGCCCGCATGAATCGCATTCCTCAGGATGATTCTGTCTTCCGGGGTCGCGATCACCGCAATAAACTGACGCTTGACGGCAAGAGAGCGCAAGCTATCCATCTCCCTTGCAATCAAGACCTTTGGCACGCTGACTCCTACTGCACGTCCCGCAGCTATTGCTGATACAGCGTTACCCGGCATCTTCCGAGCATCAAGGACCAATACCTGCGGGAGTCGATTATCGCCAGCCCAACCTTCTGATAGGTGCTCTGCAGCAACCTTCGGATCCTGACATTGTGTTACGGCCAACCCAAGAGACCGTAACTGTGTTGCTAAGCCGGAAGTCGCCCGAGAGAAGGATAGCAGGACCGCATGACCACGCAGGGTCAAATCAGCGTCTTCCTCTTCGATCCCGGATAGTTCGAACGGCAACTCGAACCAGAAGGTACTGCCCTTGCCGACAACACTATCGACGCCGATTTCGCCGCCCATCAGTTCGACAAGCTGGCGAGAAATTGCCAATCCTAAACCTGTGCCGCCGTAGCGGCGCGTGGTTGTATCATCTGCTTGCGTGAAGGTTTCAAAAATTCGACTGCGCGCTTCCGGTGGCAAGCCAATGCCGGTATCGGAAACCTCGAAGCGCAAATGCACCCGCTTATCATTACCTCCCAAAAGGCGAACCTCGGCAAGCACGCCGCCTTGGTCGGTAAACTTTATCGCGTTGGACGACAAATTGATGAGGATCTGACGCAGGTACTGCGCATCACCGCGTAACGCAAAGGGAATACGGGGGTCTATATGAACTTCAAAGAAAATACCCTTGCTGCGCGCTTGATTGTCGATGATCTCATACACTGCGTTAAACACGCTGTGCAGGTCGATGTTCTCAACGTTTACCGAAGCTTTCGCCGATTCAATCCGGGAGATGTCCAGAATATCGTCAATAAGTGCAAGCAACGATTGTCCTGCCGTTGTGACAGAACGGACCATCTCTTTTTGTTCCTGGTCCAGATTAGTACTACGCAACAACTCGCTCATGCCAATGATAGCATTTAGCGGTGTTCGTAGTTCGTGGCTCGTGTTTGCCAGAAATCGGCTCTTGGCACGGCTAGCTTCTTCTGCTTGTGCTTTCGCGCGACGTAACTTCGCCATCAAGGTGGACGCGTAAGCCGGCAATATAATCAGCGCCAACCATAGTCCGGCAGCCAACTCTGGTTGCGCCAACCAGTAATCCGACATGCCGATGACAAAGGAGAAACCAACCAGGCTGCTAATTGTCGAAACCAGCAGATACTGCTCGCCGTACCTAAAACCATTTCCAAAGGCGACCCAAAGATAAATTGGGTACCAAAAAGCTGTAAAAGCGCCACCCGTAATCAGAAATGCGGTCAGTGACACCATGTCGCTAACCATGCCGCAGTAACGCCGAACCGGGGAGGGGGCAGGCTTCCAAACAATGTGTGCGAAAATGGCGATCGTTACGACCATGCCTGTGCTGGCAATGATCATCGGGTATCGCACTTCGGGGACGTAAGGCGGAGACATTCCAAGGGCCAGCACGATGCCGCCGCAGTAGGCAATCGTCACAAAGCCAAACACAACACGAATCAGCGCTTGCTCGTGCTCGCTGTCAGCACGATTGCTTAGCCGCTTAACCAGCCAACTGATTAGCCCATCATGAAACGGGTCGCTTGACGGCATAATGCGCTCGGCGGTCTCCAACTCTATATCTTGGCGTGCCATTCGCCGATGGCTTTACCACTATGTATATAGACCATACTTGGTCTTAAGATCGTGTTACAAAGCGATGATTTATTGCCTCGTAATCACCCGCGATCTTGGGCTGTTGCAAAGAGTCGTGTAAAGTATCTTTCAACATATAGCGAGTGCTTCGCCGATCTTTGCTCTATATAGTGATTGTGATAACTAATGCTGGCTAGCGTCGGCAGCGTTCTCAGTGAGATTCATCGAGCAGCCTTGTTAGCTCTTTTTGCAAACTGAGGCGGTCAATCGGTTTTTCGAACATAGCGCGAATTCCCACCGATTTCCATATTGAGGGGAAGGTGACGGCCATATCTCCGGTTACAAGGACTATGTAGATAGATTGGTCGATGCTTTGTATCTGCGCCGCGATTTCAAGGCCGCTTGAATCCGGTAAGTTCTGATCAAGCAATAACACGTCGTAGTGCTTAGTTTTTATTTTTCTAAGACCGTCTTTACCAGTTGATGCAAAGTCGATTTGTGCGACGAGTTGTTTCGCAATGAAGCCGTAAACGCGCCTAGTGAAGGGATCGTCATCAACAACAAGAATTTTTCGGGTTTTTACATGGGGCCGGGTTTTCAAAACGAATAACTTTTTGCTAGTGCCCCCATCACCTTCAATTTCCGTAGCCTTCTTCGATAGGGGTAGGTCGATCTGGAACGCGGTGCCTTGACCAAGCATACTATCTACCTTCAGTTCACCGCCCATGATCGCTATAGTTTCTCGGCAAAGCGCGAGCCCGAGACCATGCCCCGCCCGGTGCTGACAGTGGTGTTCTTTAGCCTGTACATACCGCTCGAACACCGCGTTTTGCGACCTATGAGAAATTCCAATCCCGGAATCTCTCACGTTAAAGCGAAGAATAGGTTCATGACACCTACCGCGCGCTCCAGTCTTCTTCAGGCTAACGGTTAAGGATACCGAACCGTGGTCGGTGAATTTGACGGCATTGGAGATAAGGTTAATCAAGATCTGATCAAGCTTTGCACCATCACCGAACCAAATTTTGGGAACCTCAGGCGCAATGTAGGAGACAAAGTTTAGCCCTTTCTCCAACGACAGCGCATGGCCAACATCTGTAATATCCTTTAGCCGTGAACGTAGATCGTCATTAGTTCGATCTATTGTCAGGCTCGAGTTCGAAAGGCGATCTCCATCAAGTACCTGATCCGCACAGGTTCTAAGAACCCTGCAGGAAGCCTTTAATAATCGCAGAAGTTGCCTTTGTTCATCGCTGATTTCTGTCGCTTGCAAAACCTCGACAGTGCTGATTATGCCGCCGAGGGGCGCCTTAAGGTCATGAGATGCAGTGACAATTTGTTCTTGTGCCACTGATGACCGTGGGACAGGCATTTTGTCACCTGAGTCCCGTTCCGCCCGCGCCTTTATCCAGAATAAGCGTGAAGACCAAAGTAACCAGGGTACAAGTACCAAGCCAAACACTGGCGAGAGAAGGGGTATAAAAAGCGTAGTTGAGGTGTCTAGAAATAAGGCCGCCGCTTGCCGAAACCTACCATCGCTTGGACGACAAACGAGATGGAGGAACACGGACTGAGCACCAAGGTGAAAGCCGAATGCTATCGAAGTAAAGGCGCTGAGCGCTAGTGGATCGCCTTTGAAAGCCGTCTCGAAATGTTGCGATGAAACAACGAAGAAAAAGCTCAGGACAATACGAACGAGCGCGTCATGATAATCATCACGATTATCACGCCGCAGTCTTCCAAACGTCTCGCCAAGGACGAGGCCAATTGATCTGCTTACGGTTGTATTAACCATAACGACCTGAGGTGAGCTTGTCTCTTGCACCTTTGAATTGGACGGTTGGTTCCATTAGCAACGCCCCCACACCCAGCTTTTCTCGATATCTCGGTTCTTCGACAGCTCAATTTGAGCCACTCATGCCGAGATGAAACGAAAAGGGTAAAAGGCGCTACTTCACAAAACTATCGTTGAATTGCCCAATTTTGTATTTTGAATCTACTAAAAATAGCATAGTAATTATTTAGTTCGTGTTTACTAGCGGTCGTTGTCCTCATTCTTAGACGACGGTATCCCGGCCACAATATCGTCATGCCCGCTTCGGTTGCTCACAAACACCAAAACCATGAGTCCGCCGCCTACGAGGAGTGTTAGAATACTACCGCCGATCAATGCGATGAACCCGTGAGTGCTCATCTCGCCGCCGTCCATCGAGACCCAAATCCGATATGCCCCCACGACGGAAACGACAAGCAAGATGCCCAGCGTGAGAGCCAGAGCAACTGACTTAAAAGATATTCTGCGTTCTTTACTCATTGTTTGCTTTGCCTTGATTGGCAACGGCTAAAGCGGCGGCTTCTATTGCCGCTGTATCCCCAAGGTATCGCTTATCCAAGACGGTCAAAGCTTCACCAAATCGGTAAACCAATGGAACCGCTGTTGGAATATTCAGGCCTGTTATCTCTTCCTCGGACATGCCGTCTAGATGTTTGACGATCGCACGGATGCTGTTTCCATGTGCGGCAACGAGTATGGTCTCTCCTGCAGTTAGGTGTGGTTCAATCTGGGCGCGCCAGTAGGGCAACACACGATCAAGAGTCATCGACAAACTTTCACCGACAGGCAGTTTCTCAATCGGTATATTCTTGTAGCGTCTATCCTTTCCAGGATGTCCGTCATCGTTCTCTGCCATCATCGGAGGCGGTGTATCAAAACTGCGACGCCAAATCAGAACTTGATCTTCACCGTACTTAGCTGCTGTTTCAGGCTTGTTTAGTCCTTGCAATGCGCCGTAGTGACGTTCGTTAAGCTTCCAACTATGCTCAACGGGGACCCACATTTGGTCCATTTCGTCGAGTGTAATCCAAAGCGTCCTAATGGCGCGCTTTAAGACGGAAACAAAAGCTCGATCGATCTGAATTCCTTGTTCCAACAAGAGCCTACCCGCCGCTTCGGCCTCCAAGCGCCCTAGTGGTGTGATATCCACATCAACCCAACCGGTGAATCGGTTCTCAAGGTTCCATTGGCTTTGTCCGTGGCGTAGCAGTATCAGAGTCCCAGTCACTAAGTGAGCCTCCCAGTATGATCAAGGAAATCCTTATGGAACATGGTCGGACCCGCATTTCAAGCGCCCATTGGTCGCAGATGCTGTTAGCCTCCAATAAAACCGGCGTCACAACGCTTCATTTGACGTGTGGCGACAATTCTATGCGACGATTTCAGTTAACCCGTCTTCGTAGCGGTGAGAGCAAATCTGATGTTTGAAAGTTTCTCTGAGCAAGTAGTCAATACCGACGGAGCGGATATTCTGGTCCGTTTGGGTGGCTCAGGCCCACCGTTGTTACTTTTACACGGCTATCCTCAGACAGGTGCAATGTGGGCAAAAATAGCCTCTGATCTTGCCAGTAGTTTTACGGTCGTTGTACCCGATCTTCGCGGTTATGGACGATCATCAAAACCAGCCAGCGCGGACGATCACAGCCCTTATGCCAAGCGGGCCATGGCTGCGGATCTGGCCGAGGTCATGACTTACCTTAATTTTGAAACTTTTAATTTAGCCGGACACGATCGCGGAGCGAGAGTCGCCCACCGGCTTACCTTGGATTTTCCGAACCGAGTTAAAAAACTTGCCGTGTTGGATATTGCTCCGACGCTCACCATGTATGAACGAACGGACATGGAATTTGCCACAGCTTATTATCATTGGTTCTTCCTTATCCAACCATTTGATCTTCCCGAACGTATGATTGGCGCCGATCCTGAGTATTATCTCGAGAAGAAACTCGGTCAGTGGTGTAGAACCGAAGGGACTTTCTCAGGCCCGGCTTTGGCAGAGTACAAGCGCTGTTTCTCTGATCCACGCACAATTCACGCGAGCTGTGAAGACTATCGAGCGGCAGCTACAATTGACCTTGAGCATGATAAAGCCGATATCCAGCGTAAAATCACCTGCCCATTGCTTGTCCTTTGGGGGGCGAAAGGAGTTGTGGCGCGGACTTATGATGTTCTGGGAGTTTGGCGCGAACGCGCGGACGATGTCCGAGGATACGCGCTCGAATGTGGTCATTTTGTTCCGGAAGAGGCTCCAGATGGAACGCTTCAAGCGTTTCAGCATTTTTTTGGACCAGCGTGAATTTGCTTGGAACACAAAGACGTCAATCACAATATCAAGCGCATCCTTTTTTTAAGGTGAAGAGACGTAATGACCTCGCCTCGTGATACTCAACGAGATACCAAGAGCAAGCGCCGATCGCGCCCGGTAAAGGCGAGCAATCCGCTTGTTGTCCGTTTACGCCGTTACTTACTTGCGGGCGTCTTGGTGACAGCGCCGATCGGCATCACGCTCTGGCTTATCTGGCAGTTCATTTCCTTTGTGGATGATAAGATCGAGCCGTTGGTTCCTGCACGCTGGGATCCACAAACATACCTCGTCGAGTTTTTCAATTTACCCTTCGACATTCCCGGGTTTGGCGTCCTTTTTGCGCTGCTTGGGCTGACTTTTATCGGCTTCCTTGCTGCCAACTACATTGGCCGGCACATCATGAGGTTCGGTGAAAATTTGCTCAATCGAGTTCCCGTTGTTCGTAGTATCTACGGATCCATCAAGCAGGTGCTTGAAACTCTGATTAATCAGGAAACCTCTGCTTTTAGGCGCGTTGTCTTGGTTGAGTATCCGCGTGAAGGAAGTTGGGCAGTCGGCTTTGTAACCGGTGAAACCGAAGGGGAAGTTCAGCGATTAACTGATGCGACCACCATCAACGTCTTTATACCGGCCACCCCAAACCCCACGACGGGATTCTTACTGTTCATCCCAAAAGGCGAGGTTCATGACCTTGATATGTCCGTAGAGGCCGGTGTTAAGCTTGTAGTGTCGGGCGGCATCGTCATGCCACCTGCCAGCGCAAAGAACTCAAAACAAGCAGACCTGCGTCTTTCCAAAGAAATGCTGAAGCCTGAAGTGACTGAGGTGCGCAGGACCGGGCTTTTGACACGGCTGCGAAACTATTTCCTAACCGGTATCCTGGTCACTGTTCCATTCGGCATTACGGCTTGGCTTGGGTGGGAGTTTCTCGGGTTTATAGACAGCAGAGTTGTACCTCTCATACCGGCAAACTGGAACCCGGAACATTACTTACCGTTCTCTATTCCCGGTCTTGGAGTCATTGTACTTCTCACCGGATTGATATTGGTTGGCATGACCGCAGCCGGGTTCCTTGGTCGAGTAATGGTCCGGACCGCCGACCGCATGCTAGGAACATTGCCGGTTGCCCGTTCGATTTACGGAGCGACAAAGCAAATCATTGAAACCATCATTGCCCAGCAGTCCAACGCCTTTCGCGATACGGTCCTAATTGAGTATCCAAGGCGCGGGTCCTGGGCAATCGGCTTCATTACGGGCCAAACCGAAGGCCACGTTCAGGACGTGACACAAACGGAAATGGCCAATGTCTTCCTGCCTACAACACCAAACCCAACCTCAGGTTTTTTGCTGTTCATTCCCAGAGAGGAAACCATTCTCCTGGATATGAGCGTTGAAGAAGGTCTGAAAATGGTGATCTCGGGGGGAATCATCACACCTGCCGACCATGGAGCCGATGATGACGGGGACGATGAACCAGATATGTCATCGGACGCACCCCAAGAAGCTCAAACAACCTCCGGTGTCCGCAAGCGGGCGTAAAACAAGCTTTCAACCGGATCGTATATAACGTACCGCAGCATCGCGCTCAAAGAGATAGAGGAGGGTGCGTAATGCTGCTCCGCGCTTGCTGTCCATCCAGCTGTCATTCTCGACAATCAACTTGGCATCACTTCTGGCAATCGCAAGCAGATCATCGTGCTGTGTCAGATCGGCGACACGGAACGAAGGCATGCCGCTCTGTCGGGTGCCCAACACCTCTCCTGCACCTCTCAGTCTCAAATCTTCCTCTGAAATAACAAAACCATCTTCGGTTTCACGCATGATCTCCAGGCGCCTGTGCGCAGTTTCTCCTAAAGGCTTTTGATACAATAACAAGCAAACTGACTGATCACCGCCGCGTCCGACCCTGCCGCGCATTTGATGCAACTGAGAAAGTCCAAAGCGTTCAGCGTGTTCGATAACCATGACCGTTGCATTCGGTACGTCGACGCCCACTTCAATCACAGTTGTAGCAACAAGGACAGCCAACGACCCGGCTTTGAAGTCGGCCATGATCGAGTCTTTCTCCGCGCTTTTCATCCTCCCGTGAACCAGTCCTACTCGGTCTCCAAAAACCTTTCGCAGCGTCTCATAACGCTGATCAACCGCGGCCAGATCGCTGGTTTCGGACTCCTCAACGAGCGGACAAACCCAATACGCCTGCGCACCGCTCTCTACTGCCCGTCGCAAACCATCTACGACTTCAGATAATCGCTCTATATCCAAGGTTCTCGTATCGACCGGTTTACGTCCAGCTGGCTTTTCTAGAAGACGTGAGGTGTCCATATCACCATAAGCAGTCAACATAAGGGTTCGTGGAATTGGTGTTGCAGTCATGACGAGGACATCCACATCCTTCCCCTTGCCGGCAAGCATCAAGCGTTGATGAACGCCAAACCGATGTTGCTCGTCGATCACGGCCACCGCGAGCTTGCTGAAATCTACGCCGTCTTGAAACAAAGCGTGGGTGCCAACCGCGATTGCTGCCCGGCCAGACGCAATTGCTTCAAGTGTTTGCCGCCGGTCTTTTGCCTTGTCCTTACCGGTCAAGAGAACAACTTCAATTCCAAGGTGCGCAGTGAGTGGACGCAGGGTTTCATAATGTTGGCGCGCCAATATTTCCGTTGGCGCCATCAAGGCGGCCTGCTGCCCGGCCTCGACGGCGATGAGCATCGCTAAAAGCGCAACCACGGTCTTGCCGCTACCAACATCACCCTGGAGCAACCGCAGCATCCTCGATGGTTTGGCAAGATCTTGCTCGATCTCCATAACCGCTTCCGCTTGTGACCGGGTGAGCGAGAAGGGTAAGGCTTCCTTTACGGATGATCGGAGCGACCCGTCTCCCTTCAAAGATTTGCCGGGTGTGCGCCGTGCAGCTTTTCGTACGATCAAAAGCGCCAGTTGGTTGGCAAGAAGTTCGTCGTAAGCCAATCGTTGCCGGGCGCACGAACCTGGCTCTACATCGCTGCTGTTCGCTGGATTATGAGCTTGGAGCAAAGCATCGGACCAACTCGGCCAATTTCGCTTCTGAACAAATACCGGATCAAGCCACTCAGGAAGAACGGGTACATGCCGTAGAGCCATCCTGATGGCCTTGGCCACAGTTTTTTGAGGTAGGCCAGCGGTGAGGGGGTAAATCGGTTCCAAGCGAAGCAGTTGTCCAACCTCATCCGGTTTAACTACATGATCCGGGTGAGTCATTTGCGCCTGGTGATTGAAAAGCTCAAACCTGCCGGATACCGCAACTTCTTTGCCGGCAGGAAGAATCCGTTCCAAATAATCCGGGCGCGCATGAAAGAAAATCAACTCAACACGACCGGTTTCATCTTCGCAGACAACTTTGTAAGGCTGGCGGCGGCTTGCGCCGGGACGATGCTCACATACACGAACCAGCAAGGTGGCAACGCGCCCGGGTTCAGCCTCGCCAATTTTTGGGCTGTACCGACGATCAATTACATTAATGGGAAGGTGCCAGCACAGGTCCAGCACTTTTGGCCCGGCTAGTTGCTCAAAAAGTTTAGCGAACCGAGGACCGATTCCCGGTAGGTTGGTAAGGGGTACGAAAAGCGGATAAAGCGGTTCAGGTCGCAAGATACTTCCTCATCGGCGCAGATTGAACGCTGACAGCGTAACGCTATCGCTTTATATCCTAGCCCGAGATGAGGACTGAGCGACAATGACTGATGCAGACTTTCGCCATGACGACCTAGATACGCGACGCAAAAGGCTGCGCTACCGTGCTTGGCATCGTGGAACCAAAGAAGCTGATTTGCTGATTGGCCCTTTTGCTGATAGCGAATTAGCCAACATGGATCACAACCAAATGGATGACTTCGAGGCTGTCCTTCGTTTGCCTGACCCGGCGTTAGTTCGATGGTTAACAGGTCAAGAAGCGATTCCCGATGATGCCAACTCACCAGTCATGAAGTGGCTGCTAGCCTTCCAGACAAAAAGTTGATCTAGGATGCCCAAAGATTTTCTTACGCCGGGTGTCGCATGGATACTCGAACATGCACTCGAAGGCCCTGATGCGTGGTTTCTAGCCGGAGAAAGCCCGTTAGTACCGGTGGAGGGTGTTCAATTTCATGTTGCGCGAGACGATGCGCGGTTAGCCCGCCTTGCTGAGTTAATCAGGTTCTTTGCACCAAATAGGGAGGTTATAGAGTTTCCTGCGTGGGACTGTCTCCCCTATGACCGTGCTGGTCCGCACAAAGACATCGTCGCGCAGCGGTTATCGGCTCTTTCGCGATTAAAGGCCCTTAGCTCGGACAGCAATTTAGTTGTTTTGACCACGGTCAACGCCGTAATGCAACGCGTCGCACCTCCAAGCCTGTTTGATGGACGCCTCCTTCATTTGAAAAAAGGGAGCCGGATTGGAACCAACGATCTTCAGAGCTTTCTGACAGAAAACGGATTTCTGAGGGTCGATACGGTAGGCGAACCCGGGGAGTTTGCGGTTCGAGGGGGCATTCTGGATATATACCCGTCCAACGCAGCGTTGCCGCTTAGGTTGGATTTCTTTGGTGATGAACTAGAACGGATACGGCCTTTCGACCCTTTGACGCAGATTTCGGAAGGTAACTGTCCGGATTTTACCCTGATGCCAGTCAATGAACTTATTCTAGACGAAGCTAGCAAAGGGCGCTTTCGCACGCGATATCGAGAAATTTTCGCAACGACGGGCATTGGTGATCCCTTATACGAAGCGGTTTCGGAAGGGCGACTGTACCAAGGGATGGAACACTGGCTGCCACTGTTTCACGAGCGGATGGATACGGTCTTTGACTACTTGCCAGATACTGCGGTAATCACGTTGGATCCACGCTTTGATGAAGTTCGGGAAACACGCTTGGAAACAATTTCTGATTTCTACCAAGCGCGACAGCAAACACCGGTGATTGAAACGAAAGCCTCCGCCGATTCCGGCCGCTACCATGCGCTTCCACCGAATTCTTTGTACCTAAGCGATACAGAAATTCGCGACAGGTTGGCACAGTTTTCCTGCGGACAACTTTACGAGTTTGCGGCGCCGGATACAGATGACCATGTGAAAGTATCGCTCGGCGGCGGCCCCGGCATGAACTTTGCTGAAGAGCGTGCACTCGGCTCCACCGCGGTTTATGAACGTTTAAAAAGGGAACAGCGGGTCGCTGCTGGTTCCGGCCACCAACTGGTGGTGACGGCATCCACACCGGGGCGCCGAGAACGCTTAGCCGGATTGCTTCACGAACATGACCTTACTTCTGTGGTGTCGATTGATACTTGGCAAGAGGTGAAGGATCTTCCAAAGGGCGCCATTGCTGCTATTCCATTGGGGAACGAGCAAGGCTTTGAAATTGATGGCAAGCTGTTTATTAGCGAGCAGGACTTGCTTGGCGAACGAATCGGTCGTTCCGGACTTCAGAAGCGCAGAGCCGACAATTTCCTTCGAGAAGTTTCGAGTATTTCCGAAGGCGACCTCGTGGTTCATGTGGATCATGGAATTGGGCGCTACGAAGGCTTGGTCACTCTGGATGTAACCGGAGCCCCACATGATTGCCTGAAAGTGGTGTATCACGGCGGTGATAGGTTGTTTGTTCCGGTCGAGAACATTGATGTCCTATCACGCTATGGTTCGGATGGCGCGCAAATTGAACTGGACCGATTAGGCCAGGGTCAGTGGCAGGCGAGGCGCGCTCAGGTAAAAAAACGACTTTTGGAAATAGCAAAAGAGCTAATGTCGGTCGCGGCGAAGCGCGCCCTGCATCACGTAGATCCCGTCCAAATTCCGGCTGGAGCTTATGAAGATTTCTGCGCGCGTTTTCCCTACCCGGAAACTGATGACCAACTATCTGCGATAGCTGCAGTTGCCGAAGATCTCGCCTCTGGCAAGCCCATGGATCGTTTAATTTGCGGCGATGTTGGTTTCGGCAAGACAGAAGTAGCCCTAAGAGCAGCTTTCTTAGTTGCATTGTCGGGCCAACAAGTTGCCATCGTTGCGCCAACCACGCTTCTGGCGCGTCAACATTATCGCACTTTCCTTGAGCGCTTTGCAGGCTACCCGGTTCGCATAGGAATGCTTTCACGATTGACGAGTCAACGCGATGCGACACTGGTTAAAGATGAATTGGCAAAAGGGACATTGGATATCGTTATCGGCACACATGCCCTCTTAGCAAAGTCGGTAGCAATTCCACGGTTAGGGCTGGTTATCGTTGATGAGGAGCAGCACTTCGGCGTGAAACAGAAGGAGCGGATGAAGCAGTTACGCGCGGATGTCCATGTATTGACGCTGACGGCTACACCCATTCCCCGAACCCTTCAACTGGCTATGTCCGGTTTGCGGGAAATGAGCTTGATCGCAACACCGCCCGTCGACCGCCTTGCAGTCCGAACCTTCGTTTTGCCTTATGACAACGTCATCATTCGAGAGGCAATTCTGCGAGAGCACAATCGCGGCGGGCAGGTTTTTTATGTTTGCCCAAGAATTGAAGACCTCCAGCAACTAGCCGATGGCCTGGATAAGTTAGTTCCCGAGGTTCGTTTGGCTGTTGCCCACGGACGCATGAGCGCGACAGAACTCGAAGCCGTAATGAGCGGCTTTTATGAGGGTCGCTTCAATGTCCTTTTATCGACAAACATCGTTGAATCGGGACTGGACATACCGACAGCCAATACACTCGTCATTCACCGTGCCGATATGTTTGGCTTAGCCCAGCTCTACCAATTACGGGGCCGGGTAGGGCGTGGAAAGCTGCGCGGTTATGCCTACCTTACACTTCCAGCTAGTCGCCTCTTAAACAAAACCTCAGAGCGGCGCTTGCACGTCATGCAGACACTCGATCATCTTGGGGCTGGCTTCACGCTGGCCAGTCACGACATGGATATCAGAGGTGGCGGCAATTTACTGGGAGAAGAACAGTCTGGGCATGTTCGGGAAGTGGGCGTGGAGCTTTATCAACAGATGCTTGAGGAAGCCGTAGCCACAGTGAAAGACGAAGGCTTTAGATCAATGGATGGCGAGGTTAACTGGAGTCCGCAGATTAATGTCGGCACGTCCGTACTTATCCCAGATAGTTACGTTTCCGACTTGGATGTGCGCTTGGGACTTTATCGCCGCCTTTCCGAGTTACAAAACACGCCAGAGGTCGAAACATTTGCAGCGGAACTAATCGACCGGTTCGGTCCTATTCCCGAGGAAGTCGAGAACTTGCTCGAGATCATGCAGATCAAACAACTTTGCAGACACGCCGCCGTAGCAAAAGTGGATGCCGGCCCAAAAGGTGCTGTGCTGTCGTTCCACCAAGATAGTTTCGCAAACCCCGGCGGCTTGATCGAATTTATTTCCAAACAGGTGGGAACCGTTCAATTGCGCCCCGACCACAAGCTCGTATATCGGCGAGGTTGGCCGGGTGCACGGGAGCGCCTCCGGGGTGTACGCAACCTCATTAGCCAACTAGCTGCCCTAGTTGCTGCCTAACCTACTATTCGCTGGCTGATTGTTCGGCAGCAGCGGCGTTCAGGCTATCCATTACCTTCATCAATACCTCGGGATCCTGAGCGCCTGAGACAGCGTAACGGCCGTCGAAGATAAAGCAGGGGACGCCTTGAATTCCCTGCTGGCGGGCAAACAGGTCCTCAGCGAGGATTTCTTCCTTCAAATCTTCACCTGCCAAAAACTCTTCAACCTCGGCACGGTCTAGCCCAACTTCAACAGCAATCTCGGCCAACTGCTTCCGGTCACCAATGTTGGCTCCCTCAGTGAAATAGGCCTGGAAAAGCCTTTCAACCAATTCTTCCTGCTTTCCAATGTTAGTCGCAAAGCGAACCAAACGATGGGAATCCACGGTGTTCGGGGTTCGTGAAATTCGGTCAAAGGCAAAATTCAGAGCTTCCGAGCGACCGACTTCTTCAATCCGGCTGTACACTTGTGATGCGCCCTCCGGCCCTCCGAACTTTCTCTCAAGATACTCCGTCCGATCCATCCCGGCGGAGGGCATTTCCGGATTTAACTGAAAAGCGCGCCAGTGAATCTCAACTTCTTCTCCTCGTGATTCAATTGCCTTCTCCAGCCTACGCTTTCCGATAAAGCACCAAGGGCATATCGTGTCGGAGAAGATATCGATTCGCATCGTCGCATCCTTTCAATCGCCCGCATTGGACTGTGGCGTCTGCGTTGCTATTTGTTACACACTCTAAGGCAATTACAAGCCGACCTATCGGCAATGTTATCGCAAGATCGTTGGAGAAAGTTGATGAGCGCAGGACCAAGCGAAAGTATTTTTGAGCAGCAGTTGGCACAAAACAGCGCAAACTTTACTGCACTATCGCCACTTTCGTTTCTCCGACGGGCCGCAATGATCTATCCCGACAAGGCAGCGGTGATCCACGGTGAAATTACCATTAGCTATAGTGAGTTCGAAAAGCGCTGCATTCGACTTGCTGCCGCATTGAAGAGCCGCGGAATAAAACGTGGAGATTGCGTTGCGGTTATGGCGCCCAACATTCCAGCATTACTCGAGGCGCATTATGGCGTTCCCATGGCGGGCGCTGTATTGAACGCTTTGAACGTCCGCCTGGATGCACAGAGTATTGCGTTCATTTTAGAACACGGTGAAGCAAAACTTCTTATTGCGGACCGCGAATTTAGCCCTGTCATCAGCAAGGCACTCGCATTGATGAGCAATCCACCCGCTGTAGTAGATATTAAGGATTCACTTGCCGAAGGTGGTGCGCCGCTTAGCGACGTGGAGTACGAAGAATTCCTTACAGAAGGTGCAACTGATGCGGCCTTTCCGCTGCTGGAAGATGAATGGCAGGGCATTGCACTCAACTACACATCCGGCACTACCGGTAGCCCAAAGGGTGTGGTTTATCATCATCGCGGCGCTTACTTGAATGCCATTGGAAACCTCATCAGTTTCAATTTGACGTCGGACACAGTCTACCTTTGGACTTTGCCAATGTTCCATTGCAACGGGTGGACTTATACATGGGCGGTAACAGCCGCTTGTGGCACACATGTGTGCCTGCGCCGTGTCGATCCAGCACTTATTTATCCTCTCATCGGAAAGCACAAGGTGACCCATATGTGTGGCGCTCCGATTGTTCTGACGCTATTGGCTCATGCCGATGAGTCCTTGAAACGCCTCTTTTCTCACAATGTTAAGATAGCCACGGGCGGCGCGGCTCCACCGAGCGCTGTAATTGAGCGCATGGAGGAAGCCGGGTTTAATGTGCTTCATCTTTATGGGCTGACGGAATGCTACGGTCCGGCCACGCTTTGCGCCTGGCAAGATAACTGGAACAGTTTGGACCTGCGCGGGCGCTCTGAGAAAATGGCGCGTCAAGGTGTAAAGTACGTCACTCTGGAGGATGCACAGATTCGGGATCCGGACACGCTTGAGCCGACACCTTGGGACGGCGAGACTATCGGCGAACTCATGTTACGGGGCAACACCGTGATGAAAGGCTACTTGAAGAACCCTTCGGCTACCGAACAGGCACTGCGAGGAGGCTGGTTTCATACAGGTGACCTCGGTGTGCAGCACACCGATGGCTACATCGAAATCAAGGATCGTTCCAAAGACATCATCATCTCCGGTGGCGAGAACATTTCCAGCCTGGAAGTAGAAGAAGTTTTGTACCGCCATCCGCTTGTGCTGGAAGCCGCCGTGGTCGCTCAGCCTGATGAAAAATGGGGCGAGACGCCTTGTGCGTTCGTGACGCTCCAGGCGGGAGCGGCCGCGACCGCCGATGATATCATCGCCTTTTGCCGTGACCATCTTGCCCGATACAAAGTACCAAAAAGTGTTGTTTTTGGCCCTTTGCCTAAGACTTCAACAGGGAAAATTCAGAAGTTCGAACTCCGCGAAAGGGCTGCAGCCTTATGATCAATCCTTTATGGAACCTGCAAGGGCGTGTGGCATTGGTTACTGGTGCATCCCGTGGATTGGGGACATATTTTGCGGAGGTACTTGCCAAAGCTGGCGCGAAGGTTGTGTTGGGGGCACGGGATGTTGAGCGCCTCTCAGATCTCGCCGAACGGATTGAAGCCGAAGGGGGCAGGGCCCTGCCGGTCAGTATGGATGTTGCCGATCCCGAAAGTGTGAAAAGAGCGATCGAACTGGCGCAAACCGAACTTGGCCCTTTGCGGATTGTTATCAATAATGCTGGTGTCGTTGCAGATGGTTTAGCGCTCGATGCCTCAATAGATGACTGGGACCGGGTCATCAACACTAATCTCCGTGGTGCATGGTTGACGGCGCAGGCTTCTGCACAGGCAATGCGCGACCATGGCGAGGGTGGTAGCATAGTGAATATTGCATCGATTTTAGGTTTGCAGGGCTCTCAGCAGGTTGCCTCCTACTGCGCGAGCAAAGGCGGCCTCATCAATCTGACGCGGGCATTGGCAGCAGAGTGGGCCCGTTATGGAATCCGTGTAAATGCCCTGGCACCGGGCTACATCAAAACCGATATCAATCAAGACTTTCTTGATAGCAAAGCCGGCGAGCATTTGCGAAAAGCCATCCCGCAAAAGCGCTTTGGGCGTTTTCAAGATCTGGAGGGTCCGCTGCTTTTGTTAGCAAGCGATGCAGGCGCATATATGACAGGAGCCGTGCTCGTAGTAGATGGTGGTCACAGTTCGACCTTGTGAAGCGATAAAAGGATAGTACCAAGATGGACTTCAAGCTGGGCCCTGAACATGAGAGCCTGCGGACTGCAATACGTGGTTTCGTTGAGGAGCGTGTCATACCCCTGGAAGGAGATTCCGCGAACTACGACGAGCATGAGAATATCCGCTTAGATGTTCTTGAGACATTACGCCAGGAAGTTCGAACCGCCGGTCTTTGGGCACCGCAAATGCCCGTTAACCGAGGTGGCCAGGGTCTCTCAATGATAGGAATGGCCGCCTGTTATGAAGAAATGGGGCGATCAATATTTGGCCCGATATGTTTCAACGCTGCAGCGCCCGACGACGGTAACATGATCCTGCTCCAGAAAATTGCACGAGAGGATCAGCAAAAACGTTGGTTGCAACCTATCATAGATGGTGAAGTTCGCTCTGCGTTTGCAATGACAGAACCAATGCCCGGCGCCGGTTCTGACCCCACCCTCATGAAAACCACGGCCGTTCGTGACGGCAAACGCTGGATCGTCAAAGGACGCAAATGGTTCATAACGGGGGCAGGTGTCGCACAGCATTTCATCCTGATTGCCAAAACTTCGGATGATCCACGCAAAGGCCTGACAGCATTCCTTTTCGACAGAGATGAGCCAGGGTGGGAGATCGTGCGGCGGATCCCAATCATGGGTCCTGAGGAACATGGTGGACATTGCGAACTTCTTTTCGATGGTTTGGAGATTCCAGACGACAATAGATTGATGGGGATTGGTGACGGCCTAAAGGTAACCCAAATTCGGTTAGGAACAGCGCGCCTGACACACTGCATGCGGTGGCTTGGAATGGCGCGTCGGGCGATGGAAATCGCCACCACCTACGTTGAGAAACGGGAATCCTTCGGGCAACGTTTGGCCGACCGGGAAAGTATTCAGAATTTGCTTGGTAGCGCTGCCATGCAGATTGAGATTGGCCGGTTGCTCACAATGAAAGCGGCTTGGAAACTTGATCAGGGTGATTTTGCCCGCAAGGAAGTATCCATGGCCAAAATTCAAGTGGCTGACGCTCTGCACCAGGCTGTCGACACAGCTATCCAGCTATGCGGCGCGCGGGGGTATTCTAAAGACACACCACTAGAATGGATGTATCGCTACGCACGCCAGGCGAGATTGGTTGACGGCGCGTCGGAAGTGCATCGGATGGTCCTGAGTCGTTTTCTAATGCAAGAGGGGACCGATTTCTGGGGATGGCAATAAACTTACAAACCGACGATTTACCAAACCGTCGAGAGTCACTTGCTGAATATCTTGCCGGTGCCACCGGGGCGAGAAGCGTGAGAATTGAAGCCTTGTCACGTTTATCGGGCGGAGCCATTCAGGAAAACTGGAAGCTTACAACGGTTTTTGACGGCGGTTCGATTAACGGCAAGCAAGATCTGGTTCTTCGTACTGACTCTCTATCAGCGCTGGACGTGAGCCACGGACGTGCCCAGGAGTTTGCATTGTTGAAGGCCGCCGAAGACGCCGGCGTCACCGTACCGAAGCCACTACTGCTTTGTAATGATTTAGAGGTCATAGGTAGGCCCTTCTATCTAATGCCTTTCCTTCAAGGTATTGCCTTGGGACCAAAGGTTGTGAAAGACAGGTCAATTGGTGGAGATCGAGAGCAACTCGGCTATAGGTTGGGCCGCGAGCTCGGGTGCATCCACAGCATTCGGCCGCCTCGCAACGATCTGAGTTTTCTTCCGCTTCCAAGCGCTGGTCCGGTTGCTACGGCCATAGAAGATTATAGGACTTTTCTGGACCGGCTGGATGAGGTCCGTCCAGCGCTGGAGTGGGGTATGTCGTGGTGTTTGCAAAATGCTCCGGAGGATCGATCACAACCGGTGCTAATTCACCAAGATTTCAGAACCGGCAATTTACTGCTCGATCAGCATGGCTTGGTTGCCATTCTGGATTGGGAGTTCGCAGCCTGGGGTGACCCGAATAGCGATTTAGGTTGGTTTTGTGCGGCTTGTTGGCGTTTCGGGAGGCCGGACCTGGAGGCAGGTGGAATTTCAAGCCGCGCAGCTTTTTATCAGGGCTATCAAGACGAAACCGGAACCGTTGTGGACGACAGCGTGGTTCGATTTTGGGAGATTATGGCCCACATACGCTGGGCCGTTATCGCATTACAGCAAGGTGCGCGGCACCACCGCGGGGAAGAGCTATCGCTTGAGCTAGCGCTTACTGGCCGCATCGCGGCGGAGCTGGAGTTGCAGATTCTTCGGATGACGCGCCCGTAGGGTCTGCGAGTAGGAAAGGGGTCTACGTGTCAGAAGATCGCCCAGACGCTTTAGCACTCATTGTTGAAGCGCAACGAACCTTAAGTGAAGAGATCATCCCGCAAAGTGAACAGCGTGAGCGCTACAAAATGCTCATGATCGCCAATGCTCTAGCTATCGCGCTACGCGAACTGAAGCAAGCAAGCGCAGTTCACAAGCATCGGCGAAAGGTGTTGGAGGTGCTCGGGTTTAGCGATGATGCTGCTGTGGTTGCCAAGCTGCGCAGAGATAATGCAGCGCTTACACCAGATCTCTACAGCGCCTTGATGGAAGAGACGACTGCACGTGTTGCGATCAGTAATCCTAAAGCAATATAAGCATCAGGCTACGCGATCGACCGGTTCCTTTCCTGAGAAAAAAGCTTCTATATTCTCGAGCGCGCGATAGCCCATTGCGTCCCGCGTTTCCCGCGTCGCGCTACCGATGTGTGGCAATAGGAAGGTGTTATCCAGCTCACGATAACCAGGATGAAGGTTTGGCTCATCGTTGAACACATCAAGTCCGGCAGCCCCAACTTTTCCGATTTTAAGGGCCGCAATCAGTGCCTCGTCGTCGACCAGCGCACCGCGCGCGGTGTTGACCACAATAGCGCCTTCCGGCAGCAAATCTATCCGCGCGCGATTTAGCAGTCCGCGCGTTTCTGGGGTGGCTGGACAATTGAGAGATAGGACATCACACAGCGGAAGCATTTCCTCCAACTGCGGGTGAAAGGTGGCGTTGAACCCGGTTATACTCGGCAGGGGGCGGCGGTTGTGATAGTGTATCTTCATCCCAAACCCTGATGCACGCTGCGCCAACACTTGGCCAACCCGTCCCATACCCACAATGCCTATACGCTTACCCGTAATCTGTGTGCCCACCATGAAGGCAGGGCTCCAAGAGTTCCAATGTCCAGACCGCACCAATCGCTCGCCTTCACTAGCGCGCCGAGCCGCGCCAAGCATGCAAAGAATAGCAATCTCCGCGGTCGCATCAGAAAGTACGTCCGGGGTGTTTGTAACAACTATTCCTCGCGCTTTTGCAGCGTTCAGATCGACGTGATCTACGCCAACCGAAAAGTTTGCGATCAACCGAACTGTGTCAGGCAACAAGGCGATTACCTCGGCGTTCAGAGGTTCTGAATGGCAAGCGAGAATGGCGTCCATTCCTTGTGATTTGGCAATGAGTTCATCGGGTGAAAAGACGTGATCGTCACTGTTGAACAGGGGCAAATAGTCACGCGACAGCTTCGTCTCGATAGCGTCTGGAAGCTTTCTTCCAACGAGGATCTTTCGCTTGTTCGTCATGAGTCGTCTCCGTCTGACTTAACGAGGGCGGATAGGAAGAGGTAATTAAGAACGGAGCGCATCAAGTTCCTGCGCAACGCGATCGGCGATCGCTTGAGTGCCACATTGTCCGCCAAATTCAAAAGGTAACAGAGCTCCATCAGCAAATGCCCGATCGACGGCTTGATGGAGCTGACGCCCCGCCGTGCTCAGCTCTGGAAGACGGTGGCGGTTTCCCAACCATTCCAACATCATTGCACCCGAAAGAATCATCGCCGTTGGGTTTGCCTTGCCTGTCCCCATGATATCCGGCGCCGTCCCATGACAAGGCTGGAACACTGCATTATCTGCTCCAATATCCGCTGAAGGGGCGACTCCCAGTCCGCCTACCAAAGCCGCGGCCAGATCCGAAAGGATATCGCCAAACATATTCTCGGAAACCATCACGTCATAATCCCATGGTCTCTTCACCATGTTCATGGCCATGGCATCCACATAGCAGCGCTCCGTGACGATACCTGGATAATCCTCAGCGACTTCGTCGAAGATTTCACGGAAAAATGCCATTGTTCCAAGGACGTTCGCCTTATCAATAAGGGTCACTTTGCCCGGAAACCCAGCGGCTTTTCTTTCACATGCAAGGTCAAAGCTGAAGCGAAAGAGCCGTTCTGATCCTTCACGCGTGATTCGCAGGACATCTGTGGCGCGCTCTGGGCGCTCGAACAACGTCTTGCCTCGTTCGGCAAACAGTCCTTCCGTCTGTTCTCGTATCAATACGAAGTCTATTTCTGCTGTACGCGGACTTGCCAGCGGCACGGGTAGTCCCGGCAACGGTCGGATTGGGCGAACGCCGGCAAAAAGGCCAAGTATCTCTCGAATCTCAATTTGAGGCACAATCTCCGTGCCATCAGGGTAGCGAACGTCGGGCAACCCCATCGCCCCCAGCAAAATTGCATCAGATTTGCGCGCGCGCTCCAAAGTGTGCGCCGGAAGCGACTCGCCAGTGTCCCGGTAGCACGCGGCACCTGAAGGAAGCTCTTCGAATGCGAGCGATACGGAATCCATACCCTGGACAATTTTCTGTAGAAGCTCCACGCAAACCGGCGTTACTTCCAAACCGATTCCATCACCTAGCATGACGGCGATCTTAAGCTCTTTCTTGTTCTGCATTATTTTCTGTCCTTGGCATCAGACCGGCCGACCGGTCAGGGGATAACGCGGGTCTGTGAAGCCGGGAGTGGACGGATGGCCAGCAGGAACTCTTGCGTCGAGAAAAGCCTCATCGGCTGTTTTCCACTCATAGTCCAGCGCTTCCTTGTATCCTTGCCATTGCGAAAAGGTTCGCGGCCCGGCCAGGATTGAAGATATTGTGCGATTGGCGAGCAACCAAGCACACGCCCAGGCAACTGGAGTGGTTCCTTGCGTCTCGGCGTATTTCTTAATCTCCTGGGCGATCTCCATTGATTCCTTTCTGAACTCCGATTCCAGCATTCTCTTGTCTCCACGTCCGGCCCGAGTGTCAGAAGGCGCAGTTGCAGCCGGATCGTATTTTCCAGTTAGAACACCCCGTGCCAATGGGCTGTAGGGAACCACGCCAATACCGAAGTGTGCGCAAGCGGGGAGTACTTCCACCTCGGGCATCCGATTCATTGCATTGTAGTAAGGCTGGCAGGCAACTGGCGGCGGCATTCGCAGAACACTCGCGGCAGCGAACGCTTCGGCAATTTGCCACGCCCGGAAATTCGACAGAGCCCAATAGCGGATGAGGCCTGCATCCAACAATTCTTTAAGCGCTGAGAGCGTCTCCATGATGGGGGTATCCGCATCAGGACAGTGCAAATAGTAAACATCAATCCAGCGGGTTCCCAATCGTTCCAAGCTATCGCGAACCGCCTGATGCACCCACCGCCGAGTTAAGCCGCCGCTGAGTGGGTCTTTTGGCTCCATAGGGTTCCCGACTTTGGTCGCCAGAACCCAATTTTGTCTATCTTCGCCGATCAACCGGCCTACCATCTCTTCGGACTTGCCCCTGCTATATACGTCGGCTGTATCGATAAAGTTTATCCCTGCCTGACGCGCATCCGAGACAATATCCCGCGCTTCTGCAAATTCTGTTTGGTCACCGAACATCATTGTTCCCAAACAAATCCTGGAAACCTTGAGTCCCGACTTACCAAGGTTCTTGTATTGCATTTTGTCCCCTCGCCAATGATCTTGATTGCTACACACCAAACGCAGCAATTCTTGGATGCAAAAAACCTAAACCGATTTAGTTTTCACAGTGTGAGCAATGACTGCTTCGATGCAAGCTTGGTTTTGACAAGGCATCGCAAGTATTTGATTTGTGCGTGAATGCTGCGAACGACAGTCTGATGGCATGAAAAGAGTAGCAAGAGCTTTTTTTGCCTTCGTGTTCCTTTCGACAGCAGGAATTAGCGCAGCCGCTGCTCAGAACGACCCATCGTCATGGTCGTATGAGTGGCCCGATACCGACTTCACCAAAACCTCGATTGATTTGGGCGAGGTGATATCCGGTGGGCCGCCGAAAGATGGCATCCCTGCCATCGACGACCCTAAGTTCAAACCGCAAGCGGAAATCGAAGGCATCGCCGAAACGGAACCGGTAATCGGATTAATCGTCAACGGAGAGGCAAAGGCCTATCCACTACGGGTTCTTACCTGGCATGAGATCGTCAATGATACGATTGGTGAGATACCTGTAGCTGTGACCTATTGCCCTCTCTGCAACGCAGCGATTGTTTTTGATCGTCGTATCGACGGGAAAGTATTGGACTTCGGCACGACAGGGAAACTTCGCCACTCCGATCTCGTAATGTATGACAGGCAGACCGAAAGCTGGTGGCAACAGTTTTTGGGAGAAGCGATCGTCGGCGACCTTACGGGCAAGCAACTCGCGGTGCTGCCGGCAAGATTAGAATCTTATGGTAGCTTCAAGAAACGCCGCCCGGACGGGTTGGTCCTGGTGCCAGAAAACCCGGACCTTAGACCTTACGGCGCCAACCCTTACAGTGGGTACGATAGCGCATCCGTGCCTTTCCTCTATCGTGGCGGATACCCTAAAGGAATTGCGCCCATGGCTTACGTAGTTGTCGTAGGTGAAGAGGCTTGGAGCTTAGATAGTCTGAAAAAAGCAGGCACGATCAACGCCGACAACTTGGTTCTCGAATGGAAACCCGGCATGAACTCAGCGTTGGATAGTCGCCGTATCGCTGACGGCCAGGATATTGGTCAAATTACAGCGATGCGCGACGGTGTCGAAGTTGCTTATGATCTGACTTTCGCCTTCGTGTTCCATGCGTTCAAACCGGACGGTATGCTTAATCGCTAGTCATCTCAAACAACACCAGCTTCTTCCTTTAGAGGCGCCTTATTTTCCAATACCAGCGCAGCATGATGGCAAGCGACCGCATGATTGGCTATCTGCTCCAATTGAGGTTGTTCCTGCGAACAAATCGAAGTTGCGTAGGGGCAGCGCCGATGGAACGCACAACCTGGCGGTGGATTGAGAGGTGAGGGGAGCTCACCCCGTAAGGGCACCCGTGCATGGCGATGTGCGGGATTAACGGCAGGTGTCGACGCCAGGAGAGCCCGCGAGTAGGGATGTGTGGTGTTCTCAAAAATCGTATCCCGCTTTCCTTCCTCCACCACATTTCCCAGATACATGACCATCACATCATCCGCGAGATGCCGCACGACACTTAAGTCGTGGGAGATGAACAGATAGGCTAGGTCGAATTCTTCCTGCAGATCCATCAGAAGGTTCAAGACCTGCGCCTGTACCGAAACATCAAGGGCTGACACGGGCTCGTCTGCCACCAAAATCCGAGGCCGCAACATCAAAGCGCGTGCTATCGCAATGCGCTGGCGCTGACCGCCGGAGAACATGTGCGGGTACCGGCTGTAGTGCTCGGGACGCAGACCGACTTTAGCCAGCATCTCTTGAGCCTGCTGTCTCCGCTCCTCCGCCCCCATTCTAGTATTAATAATCAGGGGTTCTTCTAGTATTGCACCGATTTTCTTTCGTGGGTTTAGCGATCCATAAGGATCTTGGAAGACGATTTGCACATCCTGGCGCAGGCGCCGCAAATGATCCTTTGTTGCCTTACTGACATCCTCGCCATCTATAAGCAAAGAGCCCGCCGTCGGCGTTTCAATAAGCGTCACCAAGCGTGCCAAAGACGATTTACCGCAACCGGACTCACCGACCACGGCCAATGTCCGTCCTGGAAAGAGTTCAAAGGACGCGCTCGCCACGGCCTTGACGATAGCTGAGCCTTTCATGAAACCACGCTTAACCTGGTAGTGCTTGGCAAGATTTCGAGCTTGAAGGATAGGGGATGTCATGCGGAAACCTCACTGTCGGCTTGCCGCCCCGAAGCCTCAACTTTTCCTAGCGGGTTAAAGCAACGAACTTTCGTTTGATCATCAACTGCCAGCTGCGGCACCTCACGAATACACCTGTCACTCACGAATCGGCATCGAGGGCTAAAGAGGCAACCCGATGGTCGATCACCCGCACCCGGCACAACACCAGGGATGGTCGGAAGCCTTTTTGTGCCTAACGACCGTTCTGGTAAAGCATCTAACAATGCAGCGGTATAAGGATGGAACGGACGATTGAACAAGCCTTCCACGCCTTGTTCTTCAACTTGCTGGCCCGCGTACATCACGGCAATCTTGTGCGCCGTCTCGGCAACCACACCCATATCATGCGTGATGAGGACAAGCCCCATACCGCTTTCCTTTTGAAGGCGAACAAGAAGATCCAGTATCTGGGCCTGGATCGTTACATCCAAGGCGGTTGTCGGTTCATCCGCGATAAGCAGTTTTGGATTGCAGGAAATCGCCATTGCAATCATGACACGTTGGTTCATGCCGCCGGACATTTGATGCGGAAAATTGTCTATGCGTCCCTCTGGATCTGGAATTCCGACCAGATCCAGCAACTCGATCGTTCGATGTCGTCTCGCAGCCCTATCCATTTTCATGTGGGTTTTGAGAGCCTCTCCAATTTGATAGCCAATCGTGAAGCATGGATTGAGACTGGTCATTGGCTCCTGGAAAATCATGGCCAGATCCTTGCCCACGATGGCGCGTCTTTGCCTGGCTCCAATTTCCAACAAATCGACGCCACCAAAATTGAGTCGATCCGCTGTCACTTTAGCCAACGGCGGCAGAAGACCCATCGTTGCCAGCATAGTCACCGATTTTCCCGAGCCTGACTCTCCAACGACACCAAGTATTTCTTTTCCATCGACGGTCAGATCAATCCCGTCGACAGCCTTGAAAGGGCCTCGGCTCGTTGGAAATTGGACAGTCAGATTCCGGACTTCGAGCAATGCCATACCTAAATCTCCTTAGCTGCGCTTAAGTCGCGGATCCAGCGCATCACGCAAACCGTCGCCCATAAGGTTTATGGCCAGAACAGTGACAAGAATGGCAAGTCCTGGGAAAGTAACGATCCACCAAGCACTGGTTATAAACTCCCGAGAATCAGCCAGCATCGTACCCCATTCCGGAATTGGTGGTTGCGCACCCAAACCAAGAAAACCAAGCGCGGCCGCATCTAATATTGCCGTTGAAAACGCCAGGGTTGCTTGGACAATGAGTGGAGCCATGCAATTTGGAAGAACTACATTGAACATCAAACGGAGCGTTCCAGCACCGACAACGCGGCTCGCTGTGACATAGTCGCGCGATAATTCCGACATCGCCGCGGCGCGCGTCAGACGCACGAAGTGCGGTACGTACACGACGGCAACGGCGATCATGACATTCTCCAGTCCTGGCCCAATGATAGCGACCACGACGAGTGCCAGCAGCAAGCTAGGCACTGCCAGAATAACATCCATAACTCGCATAACAATCGCATCGGCTATGCCTTTAGCAAACGCAACGACAAGACCGATGCAAATTCCAGCGCTCAGGCAGATGACCACCACAATCGAGCCTATCTGCAGGGAGTAACGTGAGCCGTGAATAATCCGCGAAAGGATATCGCGTCCTGTGGCGTCCGTCCCAAGGATGAACTGCCAGCTCCCACCATCTACCCAAGCAGGCGGACGTTGGGCAAACTGTCTGTACTGCTCAATCGGATCATGCGGGGCAATAACGTCTGCAAATATTGCAGTAAAAATCAACAGAACCACAAAGCCCAAGCCAGCAACGGCACCGTTGTTTTCCTTGAAGTAGAACCAGAACTCTTTGATAGGGTGAACAGGCTTTTGCTCGATCTGTGGATCGGCAATTGCGGTTTCTGCAGCCATGCTTTGTCCTTGCTCGGTCATGACGTCACCTCGCATGCCGGATACGTGGATTGATCAACCCGTATAGGAGATCCACGATCAAGTTGACCACCATGACCAAACTGGCGATCATCAGAAGTCCGCCCTGCACCGAAGGGTAGTCGCGTCGACTAATCGAATCGACCATCCACTTCCCAATTCCCGGCCATGCAAAAATCGTCTCGGTGAGGATTGCACCAGCCAGTAAAACGCCAACCTGCAGTCCAATTACCGTCACTACGGTAATCAAAGCGTTGCGCAGCGCGTGAAGGCCTATAATCCGATAAGGCGACAAACCCTTGGCTCGCGCAGTTCGCACATAGTCTTCTCCAAGCACATTGAGCATCGCTGAGCGAGTTTGGCGTGCGATCACGGCCAAGGGGATGGTGCCTAACACCACAGTTGGAAGGACAAGATGATGCAGGGCGTCGGCAAAAGCGCCTTTCTGTCCGGAAAGCGCCGCGTCGATTAACATAATGCCAGTGGGGTTTTCATAGTAGAACCGAATTAGATCGGATCGCCCGGAAACCGGGGTTACACCGAGCTGTGTGGAAAACAGCATGATTAGTAGAATTCCCCACCAGAAGATGGGCATCGAATAGCCTGTCAGGGCAAAACCCATAGTCGTGTGGTCGAATGCAGTTCCACGCCGCACGGCGGCAATCACACCAATCGGAAGACCTATCACCACGGCAAAAATGATAGCGCATAGTGATAGCTCCAGCGTTGCCGGGAAAAGCGTAAGGAACTCTGCAACTACCGGCTTCTTAGTCACGATTGAGTTTCCAAGATCGCCTTGTAGGACACCAACGAAGAAATCTATGTACTGCTGATAGAGCGGTCGGTCGAACCCAAATTGCTTCATTAATTCGGCGTGCCGCGCGGGGTCTATTCCACGCTCTCCGGATAGAAGTTCTATTGGGTCCCCGGGAATTAACCGAATTAGCCCGAATGCAATCATGGTTACGCCGATAAATGTCGGCACCAGCATGGCTAGGCGCTTGAGAAAAAATTGAAACATCAGGTCACCGAAAGCATGAAGGGACGGGCAACGATAGTCACCCGTCCCAACGTCCGTCGACAGGAACCTCGCTTACTCCGCGATGTCCACGCCGTAGAAAACATGGCCGCCGAAGGGGTCAATTTTGAAATTCTTGACCTCTTTGCGGACCGGCTTAAAGACGACCGAGTGAGCCACCGTAATCCAAGGTGCCTCGTCCTTAAATATAACCTGAGCTTCTTCGTAGAGACGCGTACGCTCGGCCACATCTGCAGTCCGTTTTGCTGCGACAAGCAGATCATCGAAAGGCTTGTGGCACCAACGTGCGCGGTTGGCGCTGTCTTTCGCAGCTTCGCAGCCAAGCAAGACATAGAGGAAGTTATCCGGGTCACCATTGTCACCCGTCCAACCCAAAAGCACGGTCTCATGCTCGCCAAGCTTGGAACGCTTGAGATACTCGCCCCACTCAAAGGAGACAATTTCAGCCTCTACGCCAACTTTTGCCCAGTCAGCCTGGACCAACTCTGCCATACGCCGAGCGTTTGGATTATAGGGGCGCTGAACCGGCATGGCCCAGATGTTGGTTTTCAAACTGGTGACACCAGCCTCCGCAAGAAGCGCCTTAGCCTTGGCCGGATCATATGGATAATCCTGCACGGCATCATTGTACGACCAGATCGTCGGCGGGATCGGGTTCTTGGCTGCCTTGCCGGCACCCTGGAAAACTACGTCAATGATTGCTTGCTTGTTGACCGCCATGTTCAGCGCCTGACGAACCCGCTTGTCGGTATAGGGTGCTTTCTCCGTATTGAAAGCTAGGTATCCGACGTTCAAACCTTCCTGCTGCAACAGATTGATATCTGCATTCTTGGACATTGCGTCCAAATCGGCCGGGTTTGGATAGGGCATCACGTGGCATTCACCGGCCTGCAGTTTCTGCCAGCGGACAGAGGCATCCGGGGTAATCGCGAAGATCAGGTCATCAATGGCGGCCTTGCCAGCCCAGTAATCTGGGTTGGCCTTGTATCGGATGACCGCGTCCTTCTGATAGGCCACAAGTTGGAAAGGACCTGTTCCTACTGGGTTTAAGTCCACCTGGTCTGGTGTGCCTGCTTTTGACATCTGGTCGGCGTATTCCGCCGACATGATCGATGCAAAGTCCATTCCAAGGTTTGCGATGAAGGGTGCTTCAGGCTGGTTCAAGATGAATTGAACGGTATGATCATCAACCTTCTTCACTTCCTTGATCAGGTTCGGCATGTCCATTGATTGGAAGTACTCATACTGCCCGCCGGAGACCTGATGGTAAGGGTGATTGGGATCGCGTTGGCGCTCAAAACTGAACACAACGTCATCCGCATTGAAATCGCGAGTCGGGGTGAAGGCGGATGTAGTTTGGAATTTCACGCCTTTGCGAAGATGGAACGTATAGGTTGTGCCATCATCCGAGACATCCCACGACTCAGCAAGAGCCGGAATGATCTTTGTCGTTCCGCGTTCGAACTCGACCAGTCGATTATAGATCTGGCGAGAGGATGCATCAAAGGTCGTTCCCGCAGTGTAAAGCGACGGATTGAAACCCTCAGGACTGCCTTCAGAACAGTAAACGAGGGTCTTAGCTTCAGAACCGTTGGCCAACGCCAAGCTAGCCAATATACCAATCGAAGCTGCAAGAATTGCGCGTTTCAAGAGTAATCCTCCCGTTGCAAAGTTTCTTGATCGATAGATAAACCCAGCCTCGCGGAGGGGTGTTCCACCTTCTTCCGCCAGGACGTCCCCGTGCCCATCATGAGCGTCCTTACTTAGCGCCTGATGGCCGCGTTGAGTCAATCCACTCTCATGCAGAAAAGTTCATCAGTTATGTATTTATGAATATGAACGACGAGATTGTGTGGAAAAGGATTTGCCCTTTGTCGGTATCTAGCCAATAAACTCTCGATGGTCGAACTTGGCTCCAATTTTGTAGGAAGTGCCCGATTTGGCTGAACGTGAATTTGAGCAGAAAGCGGCTTTAGGCGATTTGATAGAGGGCGCGCTCCGCTGGCGCAGCTGGATAACTCTTGCCTATTATGATTTTGTTTCAGGGTTCCGGCGAACCGTCGTAGGGCCTTTTTGGCAGCCCCTTCACATGGCTGCGTGGATCACCGGACTTTGGCTTATCTTTGGCGGAAACCGTGGCAACGCCAGCTTGGAATACATCGCCATTGGCGTTGTGTTTTGGTCTCTCTTCCAGTCTTTCATGACTAGCGGCACAGTCGTATTCGAACAAAATCGGGTTCTTATCCTCAGTATACCGAACCCTTTGAGTTTGCATCTTTATCGTCGACTCGCATTCCAAACCATAAAATGGGCTACCAATCTCCCTATCCTAATGGTTCTGTTGATTGTTCTCGGAACACCGATCGGGAGTGAAACGTTTTACTTCGCCCCTGGCATCCTGCTGGTAATGGTCAATGGGCTATGGACTGCTTTGCTGTTCGCCATCATTGCCTCCCGGTTCAGGGATTTTCAGTTTGCTGTTGATGCCGCTACACGCCTTTTGTTCTTTCTTACTCCGGTATTCTGGTCTGTCGGCAATGACCCAACACGCTCCCTAATAGCCCGTTACAATCCCTTTACCTATTTCTTAGAGATTGTACGGGAACCACTCCTGGGGAATTCTCCATCTCTTCTAGCTTGGCAGATTGTTTTTGCCTTTACCGTGTGCGGATTGCTGCTTTCTGTGCTGGTCTATGGGCGAACCAGGCGTTTCATTGTGTTTTGGATTTAGTGCCCGTGAAGCCTAGTAAACCAGCAATCAGAGCAACAGCGGTATGTCTTGATCTTCCGTTGTTAGGTGACAAGGTTCAAGAAACCGAACGGGGAGGGTCGAGATCTGTCGGAGGGCGACTAACACGCTTAATTGGCTCGCGCGGTCAAGTGCGCGCTCTTGATAGCATTAGCTTTGAACTTAATCATGGCGATAGAGTCGGGATCATCGGTCGCAATGGCGCGGGTAAATCGACGCTCCTACGCCTTATAGCAGGCATTTACCAACCCAGTGCCGGTACGTTAGCCGTGGAGGGTCGATTATCTACGTTGTTTACAAACCGGATTGGGCTCAACGAGCGCGCAACCGGACGAGAGAATATCAGGCTAGCCGGACATTTACTTGGCATGTCGAGCGCGCAAATCGAAACGCTGCTTCCTGAGATAGCCGCTTTTTCCGAGTTGGAAGATTTTATCGATCTCCCTTTGAGGACTTATTCATCTGGGATGTCCGTTCGTCTGGGATTCGCCATCGCAACGGCATTGGATCCCGATATTCTACTTATCGACGAGGTCTTTGGGGCAGGCGATCGCTCATTTCAAAACAAGGCACAAGAACGGGTTAGGCGTTTGATAGAAGACGCTGGGACTTTGGTACTTGCATCACATAGTTCTGCTTTGCTGCGCCGCTTCTGCAACTCGATTATTTGGCTGGATCACGGGGAACTGAAAGCGTTTGGTCCGACCGATGCCGTATTGGCAGAATATGAGCTAAGCGTCGCGTCCAAACAGACGAACGCATGATTTTCTTGCTCCATGGCGCATATTACGGCCCAGAGATCTGGGGCGAATTCCCTAAATTGCTTTCCCGGCGAGTCGGCCAACCGGTGGAAGCCGTCGACCTAAGGCCAACCATTGGTTCATTTGAAGAGAGAGTTCAACGGCTTGGACATACTGTCAGCAAATCTGAAGGGCAGGGGGCAGTTATTGTCGCTCACAGTTTGGGTGGTATTTTCGCAGCAGAGGTACTAGCCCGCTGGCCAAACCTCATAGACAAAGCAGTTTACGTCGCCGCCTACCTACCCCAATCAGGACAATCGGTTGCCGATCTCGCTCGTCTAGATAGTGAATCAAAAGTTCCTACAGTTCGCAGTTCCACGTCGATACCGGGTTTTGCCACTATCGACGCCAAAGGTGCAGCCTACATACTTTTCCACGATCTACCCCAAGATCTTGCCAACAAACTAGCCTCTCAGGCGCAGCCTCAGCCAACGGCCGATTTCAAACAGGTTTCTCCGCAAGGGCCGTCCACACCGATCGCTTCGTCTTATGTTGTATGCACCAAGGACCGCGCTATTGGACCTACCCTACAACGAAAAATGGCGCAGACTGCAAACTGCGACCCAATTCTTCAGATCGATGCCGGACATATGCCAATGGTTGCGGCACCAGAAAAACTGACAAAAACCATTTCTCAGATTTTATGAGTTTGCAGAAAGTCACTTCTCAAGAGACACGATTGAGCCATCCCAATCCTCTGGTGGTGGCGACTGCCGCAGTTCCGAAATTCGTCCGGCATAAAGTTCGAAAAAGCTGGCGAGCTCATGCGGCGATGACAAAGACTTTGCACGCGTTAACAAGGCCTCGGCCTCATCCCATTGTCGGTTTCTGAAGGCGACAAGAAATCCTTCCGTAGCTTTGGCCAGGTCTTGGAACATTTGGTCTCGTGCGAGGGATTCGGCGCCAAGCAGCGCATATATTCGTTCAGGCTCTGTTTTGCCTTTCACCTTTATGAAATCAATTTCCATGAACGCAAGATCTGCCGCACAGAGTGTTCGAGTCCTCGCTCCGATTACTACGGCGACACCATAAAGCTTTGTCAGACCTTCTAGGCGAGACGCGACATTCACGGTATCGCCCATCACCGAGTAATCAAATCGCATGTCTGATCCCAGATTCCCAACGAGGCAGTTGCCACTGTTAATTCCGATTCCTATGCGCAGTGGAAGAAACGGTTGGCTGAACACTGCTGCTTCTTGCTCTCGTTCCAGGTTGAGTTTCTCGACACTCTCAAGTGCTGACAAAGCGGCGCGACAAGCATTTTCAGCATGTTCCGCATCATCAATAGGTGCATTCCAGAAAGCCATCACCGCATCACCAATATACTTATCAATTGTGCCGCGTTGACTAAGGATATCATGGGTGATCGGCGTCAGAATTCTGTTCATCAGACGCGTTAGGCCGGCAGGGTCTGCCTTGTAACTTTCAGATATAGTCGTGAACCCGCGTACATCGCTAAAGAACACGGTCATCTCTCTAACCTGACCACCAAGAATAAGCTTTTGGGGGTCTTGGGCGAGTTGCTCTACAAGGTCTGGTGAAAGGTACTGACCAAATGCGGACCGAACATAACGCCTTTCGGTTTCCTCGCTGATGTAATTGTGAAACACCAGAACGCTATAAATCATCAAACTGCTGAGAAGGGGATATGAGGGTGAAAGTAGAAGCCCCTCCTGTGCATAGAGATAAACAGAGGTTGCGAAAGTTGTAATGGCAAGTCCTGCGCCAAGACCAAAGGCCATTTTGGCGCCGATAATTGGTACCAGCACTATCATTATAATGCTGAGCATCGCGGTTAAAAAAAGCTCGGCGCCTAACGCGTAGTTTGGCCTAACGAGGAAGTCTCCTGTCAGCATCGTTTGGAGCAGCTGCGCATGCACTTCGACCCCTGGCATCGCACTATCGAGCGGCGTCGCCTTGATATCAAAAAGGCCAGTGGCGGATGTGCCGATCAAGATTAATTTTCCCGCCAGCTTCTTCGTCGGAACCGTTCTATCGAGTACGTTTTTTGCAGATATATAGAGGCTCGGGTCGTGCTTGGCATAGTGAACCCAGATGCGACCGTTACCGTCGGTTGGAATGCGCAACTTGGCAATGCTCAAGGAATTGATACCCGCGCTGTCGGTGCGAACCACAAGCGGAGCCCCACCGGTTACAACGCGCAGTAACTCTACGGAGAGTGATGGCATCAACACATCGCCGTATCGCATGAGTGCCGGGACACGGCGCACAATGCCGTCCTGCTCTGGGAGTAGCGTGAACATTCCAATTCCTGCTGCTGCTGATTCCAGCGTTGCAATGTTCCTGACGACGTCTGGAAACTCGATGAGGAACCGTGTCGGGTCGTCACCTAGAAAAGCAATGGGAATGGTCTTAAGTGGCGTGGAATCAGGGCGAATCAATTCTCGGTAATATCCGGATTGGCCCAAAACCGTAGGGAATTTCTTCATAGTTTCGGCGAGGATACTATCGTTGCTTGGCAGCTCCTGAAGAGCTGACCGCAATCCGGGATCAATCCGCGGGAAGGTGCTTGCATAAAGTCCCGGGGAAAGACGGTCTGGTTCTGCAAACACAATATCGAACGCGACCGCGACGGCACCAGAATCGCGTAATCCCAGCAGCAAATCAGAGACGAGCGTTCGAGGCCATGGCCATTGCCCATGGCGCGCCAAGGATTCCTCGTCTAAATCGACGATCGCTATTGGCTGGGCCGACTGGGCCCGTGGAAACATACGAGCATAGAAATCAAAGGTTTTGAGCCTTAGGGTTTCCAGCGGCAATGGATCGATTAGGCGCGCAACCATGACGATGAACAAAAGCACGACGGCCGCAAGCCTCGCATAACCTGCGCTTCGCCGACCCAAAATCTGGGTATAGAGACCGCGCAAGCGAGGGAACTTCATTCTTTGTGGACCTGCTTTTCTTACCGAACACTATACACTGCTAAACCAGCGTGCTGGTCACAATGGAATTCTCGATTTCAGTTGAGTCGATTTGCAACGCAACTAAATCAGCCGCGCCCGCGCCGTCAAATAATGTAGCGCCGTCAAGAACAGCGACCGGGGTTCCATTTACAGAAACCTCAACATCATCAATGCTGTCGCCCGTAAGGTCACCAAACAGCAGACTTAAAATTTCGTCCCCACCGCTAAACAATTCACCCAAATCCAGAATATCACCTGTTCCAGGTGTTGAACTGCTACCACTGATATCAAACCCATAAATTGTATCTAGGCCGTCTCCAGGGCCAATTACGATCGTATCGTTGCTAAGATCGTTCAGAATAGGCGTGATATTTTCACCGGTATAAATTTGATCATCGCCAGGGCCTCCAATGATCACGTCTGCGCCATTACCACCAAAAATTTGGTCCGCACCGCCTCGACCATAAAGAATATCATCACCCGCGAGTCCTAAGATGATATCGCCCAATTCACTACCGACTAACGTATTTGCGCTTTCATCAATGTCCAAAGTCAGAGGATCGTCGACTGCTTGCCCCAGAATAGTGGCAACCGGATCGCCGTCTGCATTTATAACAAAGGTGAGGGGAGAGGTCACACTGTCGCCATCATTGTCACTAGCCACGACATCAAAAGAGAACGCGGTGTCCTCGGCGCTGAATGTCTCTCTGATCTCCATCGAGAGCAATCGATAGTCCGTACTCGTACCGGCCCCGAGGGAAATCTCGTCGAATCCGGTAGTCCCGATCATGTCGTAAAGTAATTGCTGATACTCGGGGCTCGTCAGGCCGCCTTGCGGGATATCACTGGATAGCAAAGTACCCTGGAGAAAAGCAGCAAGAAGCAGATCGAAATCGGCAACGGTCGAGTTTTCACCCCAAGTAATGGCTTCATTCTCCGGTGTTGCCGGATTGTCCACGACATTAGCTGCAGTATAAGTACCGGTTATTACTTCACCTGTGGCCAGTGTCACCGACCAAGTGACGACCTCGCCAACTGAAAGTTTTTGAATATCAAAAAGAATCTGGAAGATCGGCTCAGCGCCCGGCGTATCGGGATTATCAAAGCTGATATCAAGGAGTTCGCCGGTATTGACTAGATTGTTTCCAACCCCCATGCCTTGGCCAGAGGAATTTATGCCGCCTTTGTCCTCAAAATTGCTGAAGGTGGCTTGCAAACCACTCGTTCCCAGATTTAGCACTAAGGAAGGAATTGGGCCACCTGGCGTCAAGCCCACCAACGTTTGTTCGATCGTCGTTCCCTCTAATGGACTGACAATCGAGAACTCATAGGAGCCGTCTGCATTGACTACCAAGACGAACTCAGCTTGATCACTCGGATCATCCGAGGTGATGCTGTATGTAAAGGCTCCCCCGCTGGTATCGATTAAGGTGGCGGTGAATCCCGCCGGGATACTGGTCGGGTTCACGGCCGTTACTGCTGCATCAAATGGATCGGCTAATAGATCATCCGCACCGAAGCAAATGCCTAGGTCACCGGATACCGTCGTTATTTCATTATTGACTGTCTCATTACCTACCGCTCCAACGGGAAGCGAATCTGTGAGTACAATCGTTGCGACGGTAGTTAAGGTGACATCATTTGTCCCATCCGAGACAATCACATTAAACTGCTCTATCTCATCAACACCGGGCACATCGAACGCCGGATTCTCAAGTTCATATTGCCAGAAGAAAGTTGTCGTCAAAGAACCGTCGTCATTTTCGACAGTGCTAGTACCTGTAATTGTGAAGGTACCGGAAACAGCAGAGATGGTTACCGTGTCACCTGCACCAAAACTATCGCTGCCAATACTCTGGTCGGATGCGACAAAACTCACAAAAGAGATAAACAAGGCATCGCCATCCAGATCCTGGACCGAGAAACTGCCAGAGGTAACAATAGGCCCTTCTGCTGGGTCACAGCCGCCTCCGTGAACATCATCCGCTACCAGATTGTTCTCGTCGACGGTTCCTTCCACATCTGGCGCATCTGTAAATGCTGGTGTATCGGCGGCACCATTGATGGTGATGGTGATGGTACCGTTGTCACTGGTCTCGCCGTCGCTGCCCGTCACGTCGAACGACAGGGTGATGGTCTCACCCGCATCCAGGAACTGCACCGCCGCGTTGGACACCGTGTAGG